>NZ_JBEYUK010000006.1:0-283976 GCF_040643475.1 Streptomyces sp. NPDC047130
AAGCAGAACCCGGCGTTCGGACTCGGCAGCTACACCGAACTCCCCTCCTCCAACCCCGCGGTGCTCGCCTTCCTCCGCGAGTACGAGGACGACACGGTGCTCTGCGTCCACAACTTCTCCCGGTTCGCCCAGCCCACCGAGCTGGACCTGAGGGAGTTCACCGACCTGCACCCGGTCGAGCTCATCGGGGGGGTGCGTTTTCCGGCCATCGGCGACCTGCCGTACCTGCTGACCCTGGCGGGCCACGGCTTCTACTGGTTCCGTCTCCGCAAGGACCTGACATAACGGGCCAGTTCCGTCGCGAGGCGGTTTCGGCCGCCTCGCGACGGGCACGCGGAAACACCCCCTCCCCCGACCGCCAGGGGAAAGGACGCGACGTCATGTCGGAAGCCTCGCCGTACGCCCCCGCCCGCGCCACCGTGCCCGGGCAGGGCCTGCCCTCCGCACTGGAACCGCTGCTGCTGGAGTGGCTGCCCCGCCGCCGTTGGTTCGCCGGCAAGGGGAGCCCGCTCACCCACCTCGGCGTGGTCGCCGAGACCGAGCTGCTGCCGCTGCCCGCCTCCGGCAACCAGCCCGGACTGCTGCACCTGCTGATCCGCGCCGGACAGGCCCCCGGGGACTGCTACCAGCTGCTCCTGGGTGTCCGCCGCACCCTGCCGCCCCATCTCGCGCCCGCCATGATCGGACACCTGCACCACGGCCCGTTCGCCGGGACCACGGTCTACGACGCGCTGCACGACCCGCGCGCCACCGGCCTGCTGCTGGAGGCGCTGCGCAGCCGCGCCCGGGTCGGCGGACTGCGCTTCGAACGAGAGACCGAGCAACCGTTCATCCTGGACGCCGCCCCCCGGCTGATCACCTCCGAACAGTCCAACTCCTCCGTCGTCTACGGCGACGCGCTGATCCTCAAGCTGCTGCGCCGGGTCACCCCCGGCGTCAACCCCGACCTCGAACTGCCCCTGGCCCTGGCCCGCGAGGGCTGCGCCCGGGTGCCCGCGCCCGTCGGCTGGCTCACCGCCGAGCTGCCGGGCGATCCGGACCCCTACGTGCTGGCCGTCCTCCAGCCCTTCCTGCGCGACGCCGACGACGGCTGGCAGCTCGCCCTGGCCCGCCTCGCCGTCGACCGCGACTTCACCGCGGAGGCCCGCGCCCTCGGCCGCGCCACCGCCGAGGTCCACCTCTCCCTCGCCCGCGCCCTGCCCACCGTCACCCTCGGGCGGGCGCAGCTCGCGCAGATGGTGGAGGGCATGTGCGAACGCCTCGACGCGGCGGTCAAGGCCGTCCCCGCCCTGGTCCCGTACGCCGACGGGCTGCGCTCCGCCTACACCGCGCTCGCCGACCTGGCCTCCGAGGGCCGCACCTGGACCGCCCAGCGGATCCACGGCGACCTCCACCTCGGGCAGTGCCTGCGCACCCCGGACGGCGAGTGGTCGCTGATCGACTTCGAGGGCGAGCCGTCCCGGCCGCTGGCCGAGCGCCGCCTGGAGCAGCCCGCGGTCCGGGACGTCGCGGGCATGCTCCGCTCCTTCGACTACGCCGCCCACGCCGGCCGTCCCTGGCCGCCGGGCTGGGCGGACTCCTGCCGGGCGGCGTTCTGCACCGGCTACGCCGAGGCCACCGGCCGCGACCCGCGCACCGACCCGGTGATGCTGCGGGCCTGCGAGACCGAGAAGGCCGTCTACGAGGTGGTCTACGAGGCCCGGCACCGGCCGGACTGGCTGCGGGTCCCGCTGGCCGCCATACAGCGCCTGTCCGCCGGGGCCGCGGGGGCAGCCGGGGCCGCGGGGGCAGGCGGGGCCGCGGGGGCAGGCGGGGCCGCGGGGGCCGTGCCGTGAGCCGCCCGCCCGGACCGCCCGTCGCGAAGCCCGCCGCGCCGCCCGCCGCACCGCCGTGATCGCGATCCGCCCCGCCCGTTGAACCGTCGTGCGTTCGTCTCCGAGGAGGCCCCTGTGGTGAAGCCCAGCCAACCGCCCGCCCGTCCGACCTCCGGCGGCCGTCCGGCGGGTGCCCGGCGGGCGGCCGCCGCCGGCCGGACACCCGCCGCCCGGCCGCCGCAGCAGCGCACCCCGGTGGACGGGCCGCCGGCCGCGGCGCCCCCGCGGCCGGCGCCCGCCGTGGTCCCCGCGCCCTGCTCCCCGGAGGACCGCGAGCGGCTGCTGTCCGGCACGCACCACGACCCGCACGCCGTGCTCGGCGCCCACCCGGTGGACGGCGGGCTGGTGGTCCGCGCGCTGCGACCGCACGCCCGCTCGGTCACCGTGGTCGCCGAGGGCCTGCGGGCCGACCTCCACGACGACGGCGACGGGTTCTTCTCCGGCCGGATCCCGCTCGCCGCCGAACGGTCCGTCCCCGCCCACCGGTTGGTGGTCGGCTACGAGGACGGCACGCACGACACCGAGGACGCCTACCGGTTCCTGCCCGCGCTCGGCGACCTCGACCTGCACCTGATCGGTGAGGGGCGCCACGAGGAGCTGTGGAAGGCCCTGGGCGCCCACCCCATGACCCACCAGGGCGTCACCGGCACCCGCTTCACCGTGTGGGCGCCCAACGCCCGCGGGGTGCGGGTGACCGGCACCTTCAACTTCTGGGACGGCACCGGCTTCCCGATGCGTTCGCTGGGCGGCACCGGCGTGTGGGAGCTGTTCGTGCCCGCGATCGGCGCGGGCGAGCTCTACAAGTTCGAGATCACCCGCCCCGACGGCTCCCGCACCCTGCGGGCCGACCCGATGGCCCGCCGCACCGAGTGCCCGCCGGACACCGCCTCGGTGATCACCACCTCCCAGTACGCGTGGGGGGACCAGGAATGGCTGGCCCGGCGCGGTGAGGTCCCGGCGCACGAGGCGCCGTTCTCCGTCTACGAGGTGCACCTGGCCTCCTGGCGGCCCGGCCTCGGCTACCGGCAGCTCGCCGAGCAGCTCCCCGCCTACGTCTCGGAGCTCGGCTTCACCCACGTCGAGTTGATGCCGGTCGCCGAGCACCCCTTCGGCGGCTCCTGGGGCTACCAGGTCACCGGCTTCTACGCCCCGACCGCGCGGCTCGGCACCCCCGACGACTTCAAGTACCTGGTCGACAGCCTCCACCGGGCCGGCATCGGCGTGATCATGGACTGGGTGCCCGCCCACTTCCCCCGCGACGCGTGGGCCCTGGCCGAGTTCGACGGCCGTCCGCTCTACGAGCACCCCGACCCGCAGCGGGCCGCCCATCCCGACTGGGGGACGCTCGAGTTCGACCTGGGGCGGCGGGAGGTCCGCAACTTCCTGGTCGCCAACGCCGTGTACTGGTGCGAGGAGTTCCACATCGACGGCCTGCGGGTGGACGCCGTCGCCTCCATGCTCTACCTCGACTACTCCCGCGAGGACGGGCAGTGGACGCCCAACGAGCGCGGGGGCCGGGAGAACCTCGACGCGGTGGCCTTCCTGCAGGAGATGAACGCCACCGTCTACCGCCGTGTGCCGGGGGTGGTGACCATCGCCGAGGAGTCCACCGCCTGGGACGGCGTCACCCGCGCCACCCACCACGTCGGCCCCTCCGGCTTCGGCGGCCTGGGCTTCGGGCTGAAGTGGAACATGGGCTGGATGCACGACTCGCTGCAGTACATGGCCCACGACCCGGTCCACCGGGCGTACCACCACGACGAGATGACGTTCTCGATGGTGTACGCGTACAGCGAGAACTACGTGCTGCCGATCTCGCACGACGAGGTGGTGCACGGCAAGCGGTCGCTGGTCTCCAAGATGCCGGGCGACTGGTGGCGGCAGCGGGCCGACCTGCGGGCCTACCTCGGCTTCATGTGGGCCCACCCCGGCAAGCAACTGCTCTTCATGGGACAGGAGTTCGCGCAGGGCGCGGAGTGGTCGGAGGCGCACGGGCCCGACTGGTGGCTGCTGGACCCGTCCTACGGGGCGGCGGCGGACCACCGGGGGGTGCGGGACCTGGTGGGCGACCTCAACGCCGTGTACCGGCGGACGCCGGCGCTGTGGCAGCGGGACGTCGCGCCGGACGGGTTCCGGTGGGTGCTGGCGGACGGGGCGGCGGACAACGTGCTGGCGTTCCTCCGCTTCGACGCGGAGGGCTCGCCGTTGCTGGCGGTGTGCAACTTCGCGCCGGTGGTGCGGGACGGGTACCGGGTGGGGGTGCCGGACGACGTGCCCGCCTGGGCGGAGGTCCTGAACACGGACGCGGAGCGGTACGGGGGGTCCGGGGTCCGGACGGTGGGCCCCCTCAAGCCGGAGCCGCAGCCGTGGCACGCCCACCCGGCCAGCCTCCGCCTCACCCTGCCCCCGCTCTCCACGGTCTGGCTGACCCCGGCCTGACCGCTGCGAACGTGACGGTCCCACGCGTACGGTGCCGTCGGCCCGGGCCGGGTGGGCGGGCGCGGGGGCCCGGCCTCCGCGGCGGGCGGCTCGCCGCACCGGGCACGAGCCGCCCGCACCGTGCGCACCTGGCCCGACCGCGGCGCCGCGGAAGGACCCGGACGGCCTACAGCGCCGCCGCCAGGGCCGCCGGCAACGGCGCCGCGTGGACCACCGCGAGCCGCTGGGTGGCACGGGTGAGCGCCACGTACAGGTCGCTGAGCCCGAACTCCGCCGGCTCGACCACCACCACGGAGTCGAACTCGAGCCCCTTCGCCCCGCGCGGGTCCACCAGCACGACCCGCCGGGTCAGGTCGGGCACCCCGGTGACCGGGACCCCCAGCGCCGCGCCGATCTCCCCGTGCAGCGTCCGCGGCGCGACCACCGCCACCCGCCCCTCCTCGGGCGTGAGCTCCCCCGTCACCGAGGCGACGACCGACGCCAACCCCCCGGCCCCACCTCCGCCCCCGCTCCCGTCGGCGGCGACGGCGAACGGCCGCACCCCCGTCTCCCGCACGGACCGAGGCGGCTCGAAGACCGGGTCCTCGGCCCGCACCACCGCCGCCGCGACCTCCATGATCTCGGCCGGGGTCCGGTAGTTGACGGACAGCCGCGTGTGCACCCACCGGTCCTCGACGTACGGCTCCAGGATGCCCGCCCAGGAGCCGACGCCTCCCGCCTCGGCCGTCTGCGCGGGGTCCCCCACCAGCGTCATCGACCGGGTGGGCGACCTCCGCATCAGCAGCCGCCACGCCATCGGCGACAGCTCCTGCGCCTCGTCCACGATGATGTGGCCGAACGCCCAGGTCCGGTCCGCCGCCGCCCGCTCGGCCGCGCTGCGGTGGTCGGCCTCCTCGTGCCGCTCGGCGAAGCGTTCCGCGTCGATGACGTCCTGCGCGCCGAGCACCTCCGCGTCCTCGTCGTCCTTGTCCTCGAACTCGTAGGTCCGCGAGGCGTAGGCGACGTCCAGCACGCCCTGCGCGTAGGCGATCCGCGCCTGCCGGTCGCGCGCCGCGCGGTCCCGCTCGGCGCGGTCGTCCTCGCCCAGCAGCTCGGCGGCCTCGTCCAGCAGCGGCACGTCCGCGACGGTCCACCCGGTGGTCACCGGCCGCCGCACCGCGTCGGCGTCCTCGGGGGACAGGTGGCCGTCCGGGTCCGCGAGGAGGCGGGCGACCAGTTGCTGCGGGGTGAGCACCGGCCACAGTTCGTCGATGACGTCCCACACGGCCGGGTTGTCCGCCAGCTCGTCGCGGATCGCGGAGACGTCGCTGTCGTCCAGCAGGTTGGTCCCGTCGTAGGGGTCGGTGCCGATCTGCTCGGCGACCAGGTCGGTGAGCGTGTTGAGGAGGTGGCCCTCGAAGTACTCGCGCGCCAGGTTGTGCGGCAGTCCGGTCGACCGCGCGCGGTCCCGGGCGACCCGCACCAGGCCCTCGTCGAGCATCACGACCTGCCGGTCGTGCTCGACGGCGAGCACCGGGTCGGGCAGCCGCTGGTGGTCGCGGACCAGCCGCTCCAGCACCTCCGCCATCTCCGCGCGCCCCTTCACCTCCGCCGCGGCCGGCGTGTCGGCCGCCGTCGCGGTGACGCCGGGGAAGAGCTCGCCGACGGTCGCCAGCAGCACCCCGGTCTCGCCCAGCGCGGGCAGCACCTCGCCGATGTAGCCGAGGAACGCCGGGTTGGGGCCGACGATCAGCACCGCGCGCCGGGCCAGCAGCTCCCGGTGCTCGTAGAGCAGGAAGGCGGCCCGGTGCAGGGCCACGGCGGTCTTGCCGGTGCCGGGGCCGCCCTCGACCACCAGCACCCCGTGGTGCGGGGCGCGGATGATGCGGTCCTGGTCGGCCTGGATGGTGCGCACGATGTCGCCCATCCGCCCGGTGCGGGCCTGGTCGAGCGCCGCCAGCAGCACCGCGTCGCCGGTGGGGTCCTCGTGGCCGGTGCGGGTGGTGTCGCCGAGGTCGAGGATCTCGTCGTGCAGGGCGGTCACCTTCCGGCCCTGGCTGGAGATGTGCCGCCGGCGGCGCAGCCCCATCGGGCTGTGACCGGTGGCCAGGTAGAACGGCCGGGCCACGTCGGCCCGCCAGTCGATCAGCAGCGGTGTGCGCTCGGCGTCGTCGGCGCGGATGCCGATCCGGCCGATGTGGTGGGTGGCGCCGTCGGTGAGGTCGATCCGGCCGAAGCAGAGCGCGCTGTCCACGGCGTCCAGCGCGGCCAGCAGACCCGAGCGTTCCGCGACCAGGATGTCGCGCTCCAGACGTGCCTGCATGGGGGTGTTCCCCTGGGCCAGTGCGTCCTTGACGGCACGGTCCGCGTCCTCGCGCAGGGCCTCGACGCGCTCGTGGAGCCCGTCGACGAATTCCTGCTCGCGCAGCAATTCGAGGTCCTGCGTTTCCCCGTTCTCCCCGTTCTCCCCGTTCTCCCCGTCGTACGAATGTGCCGTGTTTGACAATGCCACTCCCACCCGGATATACTTCGGTCAGTAGACTTGCGTCGCGAATTCATTGAAGAAGTCGCGAATGAACAAAGATAGACGACGAAATCCCCCGGGACCAATTCCCGGGGGATTTTCTGTGCGTCGGCCGGGGGAATCCCGGGGCGCGTCAGGCCTTGGCGAGGGCCTTGTCACCGTCGGCCGCCGCCGCGGGCGGGTCCGCCGGGGCGCCGTGGCCGTCGTGACCGTCGAGCAGGGTGCGCTCGTCGAAGGGCAGCTCGCCGGCGAGGACGCTGCGGACCCGGTCCTTGTCGACCTCCTTGGTCCAGGTGCCGATCAGCAGCGTGGCCACCGCGTTGCCCGCGAAGTTGGTCAGCGCGCGGGCCTCGCTCATGAAGCGGTCGATGCCGACGATCATGCCGACGCCGTCCACCAGCTCGGGCTTGTGCGACTGCAGCGCGCCGGCCAGCGTGGCCAGGCCCGCGCCGGTCACCCCGGCGGCGCCCTTGGAGGCGACCATCATGAAGAGCAGCAGCGTGATCTGCTGGCCGACCGTCATCGGGTCGCCCATGGCCTCGGCGATGAACAGCGACGCCATGGTCAGGTAGATCATGGTGCCGTCGAGGTTGAAGGAGTAGCCGGTCGGCACGGTGATGCCGACGACCGGGCGGCTGACGCCCAGGTGCTCCATCTTGGCGATCAGCCGCGGCAGGGCCGACTCGGAGGAGGAGGTCGAGAAGATGAGCAGGAATTCGCGGCCGAGGTACTTCAGCAGGCTGAACAGATTGACCTTGGCGACGATTCTCACCAGCGCGCCCAGCACCACCACGACGAACAGCGCGCAGGTGACGTAGAAACCGATCATGATGGCGGCCAGCGCCTTGAGGGCGTCCACGCCGGTCTCGCCGACCACCGCGGCGATCGCGCCGAAGGCGCCCACCGGAGCCGCCCACATGATCATGGCGAGGATGCGGAAGACCAGCCGCTGGATGTGCTCGACACCGCGCAGGATCGGCTCCCCCGCGCCGCCCATCGTCTGCAGCGCGAAGCCGGCGAGCAGGGCGACCAGCAGGGTCTGCAGGACGACGCCCTCGGTGAAGGCGGAGACCAGCGTGGTGGGGATGATGCCGAGCAGGAAGTCGGTCATCGTGGTCTCCGAGCCGGCCGCGGCCTGCTCCTGGCCGATGCCCTTGGCGGCCTCGGTGAGCTCCACGCTGCCGCCCGGGTGGACGACGTTGCCGACGACCAGGCCGATGGCCAGCGCGACGAAGGACATCGTCACGAAGTAGCCGAGGGCGAGGCCGCCCACCTTGCCGACCTTGGCCGCCTTCCGCACCGAGCCGATGCCCAGGACGATGGTGCAGAAGATGATCGGGGAGATCATCATCTTGATCAGCCCGACGAAGGCGGTGCCTATCGGCTTGAGCTCCACGGCGACGTCGGGGGCGACGAGCCCGAGGGTGATGCCGAGCACCACCGCGATCACGACCGCGATGTAGAGGTAATGCGTGCGGTCCCGTCGGGGTTTCTCGGCCGTGCCGGCCGAGCCCTGGGCGGGCGGCGTGCTGGTCATGGAAAAGCCTCCTGGACAACCGTGTGGGGGAAAAGCGTCCGACGATGCTTGCACATGACACGTAGCGCCGGACGGTCACCCAAGGTGGCGCAGGACCGGCTCGCGCGGCCAGCCCCCCTGTCCATGACGAGACAGATCCTTACCGGAAGTAATCAGATATGAGCAACGGGTCGTGAGGTGATCCGCCCGCTCCTAGCGTGTGCAGGGTGCACAGATCTTCCGCCGCCTCCTTCGACGCCGCCGCCGCGCACCGCATCCGCACCGCTCTCGGGCTCGGTCCCGAGGAGGTCGCCCACGGCATGCGCACCGCCTTCGGGCTCGGTCATGTGACGCCCGAGCTGGTCACCGCCTGGGAGCGCGGTGAAGTCCCGCCTGGGCGCGAGGAGTTGACCGGGCTCGCCGGAATGCTCTGGTGCTCCCCCGCCGATCTGGCCGGCCGGCCGCGCACCCTGCGCGAGCACCGGCTCGCCCGCGGCCTCACCCCGGAGGAGGTGGCGTCGGCGATCGGGCTGGACGTCCTCGCCTACCTCCGCATGGAGCAGGAGAACGTCTGGCGGGGCGGGGACCGGCCGACCCAGTCGCTGCGCGCGCTGTTCCGGCTCGACCAGGCCGACCTGGTCGGCATCTGCGGTCGCCACGCGAAACTCTCACTCCTGCTCCGCGAGACCTTCACGGAACGCGGCACGGGGCCCGCCCGGGCGGTGGCCCGCACCGCCTCGCTGGACCGCCGGGTCGTCGACGTGGCCCTGCGGCGGCTGCGCGCCGGGCACACCGCCGCGCCGGACCCGGAGGCCTTCGCCGCGCGGGCGGTGGACCACTTCTGGGAAGCGGTCCGGGCGAGCGCCTAGCGAAGGGCCGCGGCCCGGGAGGGGCGCGGCCCGGGAGGGGCGCGGCCCGGGAGGGGCGCGGCCCGGGCGGCCGGCCGGTCAGAAGACCGACTCGGCCTCCTCCATCCGGCTCGCGGGCACGTGCTTCAGCGCGGCGGTGGCCTCCGCCAGGGGGACCATCACGATCTCGGTGCCGCGCAGGGAGGTCATCATGCCGGACACCCCGCGGTGCGCCGCCTCCACGGCGTGCCAGCCGAACCGGGTGGCCAGCACCCGGTCGTAGGCGGTGGGGGTGCCGCCGCGCTGGACGTGGCCGAGGATCACCGGCCGCGCCTCCTTGCCCAGGCGCCGCTCCAGCTCGCGGGCGAGGGCGGTGCCGATGCCCTGGAACCGCTCGTGGCCGTACTGGTCGATCTCGCCCTTGCGGTAGTCCATGCTCCCCTCGGCGGGGTGGGCGCCCTCGGCGACGCAGATCACCGCGAACTTCTTGCCCCGGGCGAACCGCGCCTCGACCATCTCCACCAGGTCGGCCGGGTCGAACGGGCGCTCCGGCAGGCAGATGCCGTGGGCGCCGGCGGCCATGCCGGACTCGAGCGCGATCCAGCCCGCGTGACGGCCCATCACCTCGACGACCATCACCCGCTGGTGGGACTCCGCGGTCGTCTTCAGCCGGTCCATCGCCTCGGTCGCGACCGTCACGGCCGTGTCGAAGCCGAAGGTGCGGTCGGTGGAGGAGATGTCGTTGTCGATGGTCTTCGGCACGCCGACGATGGGCATGCCCGCCTCGGCCAGCATGCTGGCGGCGGTGAGGGTGCCCTCGCCGCCGATCGGGATCAGCACGTCGATGCCGAACCGGTTGGCGGTCTCGCGGACCTCGCGGCAGGCCTCCTGCAGCCGGGCCCTGGGCAGCCGGGAGGAGCCCAGTATCGTCCCGCCGCGGGCCAGGATGCCGCTGACCGCGTCCAGGTCGAGGTTGCGGTAACGCCCGTCCAGCAGCCCTTCGTAGCCGTCCTCGAAGCCGATGACCTCGTCGTCGTACTGGGAGATGGCGCGGTGCACCACGGAACGGATCACCGCGTTGAGGCCGGGGCAGTCGCCGCCGGCGGTAAGAACTCCGATGCGCATGCCGCTCCCGCGTCTCGCCGGTTCCGCCGTACCCGATTCTTCCACGCGGCCCGCGAGTACCCGCCGCCACGACGCGTATCCCTCGCCCCCGCTTCGGCGGACCGCCGCCGCGGCCCCGCACCGTCCTCCCCCTCCCACCGGCCCCACCCGCCTCCCCCCGGCCCGGCCCGACCTGGCCAGCCCGGCCCGACCTGGCCAGCCCGGCCCGGCCCGGCCCCCGGATCCATCCCCCGCCCGGCGTAGGCGGGCCCACCCCCGGCCCCCCGGCGGGGGACGATGTTTGACAGGCTGGCCCAGAGGCACCGGAACCGGAACCGGAGCCAGGCGCCAACCGCACAGGAACGGAGACCGCGTGACGCGCAGCGTGTACGTGACCGGCATCGACCGGGGGGACGGCCGCCAGGTCGTGGACCTGGGGGTGATGGAACTCCTCACCCGCCAGGTCGACCGCGTCGGCGTCTTCCGCCCCCTCGTCCACGACGGCCCCGACCGCCTCTTCGAACTGCTGCGCGCCCGCTACCGGCTGGGCCAGGACCCGGCCACCGCCTTCGGCATGTCCTACGAGGAGGCGTCCACGCTCCAGGCGGAACGCGGCATGGACGAACTCGTCGCCGCCCTGGTCACCCGGTTCCACGCCGTCGCGGAGGCGTACGAGGTCGTGCTGGTCCTCGGCACCGATTTCGCCGCCGAGAACATCCCCGACGAGCTGGCGCTCAACGCGCGGCTGGCCAACGAGTTCGGCGCCTCGGTGATCGGCGTGGTGGGCGGCCGGGGCCACCCGGCCGAGGCGGTGGCGGCGGAGGTCCGCAACGCCTCCCGCGCCTACCGGGACCTCGGCTGCGACGTGGTCGCCATGATCGCCAACCGGGTGACCCCGGAGGACCGCGACGCCGTGGCGGCCCTGCTCGACGCCCGGCTCGGCCTGCCCGGCTACGTGATCCCCGACGAGCCCGCCCTGGCCGCCCCCACCGTGGGGCAGATCGTGCAGACCCTGGACGCCGAGGTGCTGCTCGGCGACGCGGCGGGCCTCGCCCGCGACGCGCTCGGCTTCGTCTTCGGCGGCGCCACCCTGCCCAACCTGCTCAAGGCCCTCACCCCCGGCTGTCTGATCATCGCCCCCGGCGACCGCGCCGACCTGGTGATGGGCGCGCTGGCCGCGCACAGCGCCGGTTCCCCGCCCATCGCCGGCGTGCTGCTCACCCTCGGCATGCACCCGGACCCGGACCTGATGGCGCTGGCCGCCCGCCTCGCCCCCGGCACGCCCGTGCTCTCCGTGCGGGAGAACAGCTTCCCCACCGCGGCGCGGCTCTTCACGCTGGAGGGCCGTCTCAACGCCGCGACCCCGCGCAAGGCGGAGACGGCGCTGGGCCTCTTCGAGCGTCACGTCGACATCGGCCGACTGCGTTCGCTGGTCTCCGCTCCCAGCAGCGGCCGGGTCACGCCGATGATGTTCGAGCACAACCTGATCGAGCGCGCCCGCGCCGACAAGCGCCGCGTGGTGCTGCCGGAGGGCACCGAGGAGCGGGTGCTGCGCGCCGCCGAGGTGCTGCTGCGCCGCGGGGTGTGCGAGCTGACCCTGCTGGGACCGGCCGAGCGGATCCGCCGGAAGGCCGCCGACCTGGGCCTGGACATCGCCGACGCCGAGCTGGTCGACCCGGAGACGTCGGAGCTGCGCGAGTCCTTCGCGCACCGGTACGCCGGGCTGCGGGCCCACAAGGGCGTCGACGTGGACCTGGCCCGTGACGTGGTCGCCGACGTCAACTACTTCGGCACCCTGATGGTGCTGGACGGTTTCGCCGACGGCATGGTCTCCGGCTCGGCGCACTCCACCGCGGCGACCATCCGCCCCGCCTTCGAGGTGGTCAAGACCCGCCCCGACGCGGACCTGGTCTCCTCGGTCTTCTTCATGTGCCTGGCCGACCGGGTGCTGGTCTACGGCGACTGCGCGGTCAACCCGGACCCGGACGCGCAGCAGCTCGCCGACATCGCCGTGCAGTCGGCGGAGACCGCCGCCCAGTTCGGTGTGGAGCCGAGGATCGCGATGCTGTCGTACTCGACGGGCGCCTCCGGCTCCGGCGCGGACGTGGAGAAGGTCCGCCGGGCCACCGAGATCCTCCGCGAGCGCCGCCCCGACCTGCCCGTCGAGGGGCCGATCCAGTACGACGCCGCCGTGGAGCCCACGGTGGCGGCGACCAAGCTGCCCGGTTCGCCCGTCGCGGGCCAGGCCACGGTGCTGGTCTTCCCGGACCTCAACACGGGCAACAACACCTACAAGGCGGTCCAGCGCTCGGCCGGCGCGATCGCCGTCGGCCCGGTGCTCCAGGGCCTGCGCAAGCCGGTCAACGACCTCTCGCGGGGCGCCCTGGTGCAGGACATCGTGAACACCGTCGCGATCACGGCCGTCCAGGCGCAGCAGCCCGCCGCCCTCGACGCCGACCACCCGCGGAAGGGGAGCCGCTCATGACCGCCACCCGTGTCCTCGTCCTCAACACCGGTTCCTCCTCGGTGAAGTACCAGCTCCTGGACATGTCCGACCGGAGCCGCCTGGCGGTCGGGCTGGTCGAGCGGATCGGGGAGCGGAACGGCCGGATCAGGCACACGCTGGTGCACGGCCCCGACGGCAGCGCGCGTACCCGCGAAAGCACCGGGCCGGTGCCGGACCACGGGGCCGCGCTGGAGGCGGTCGCCGAGGAACTGTCGCGGGACGGGCTGGGGCTGGACTCCCCGGACCTGGCCGCCATCGGCCACCGCGTGGTGCACGGCGGCAAGCGCTTCACCGAGCCCACGCTGATCGACACCGCGGTGGTCGACGAGATCGAGCGGCTCTCCCCGGTGGCCCCGCTGCACAACCCGGCCAACCTGACCGGCATCCGCACCGCCCAGAAGCTGCGGCCGGACCTGCCCCAGGTGGCGGTATTCGACACCGCCTTCCACGCCACCATGCCGGAGGCCGCGGCCCGTTACGCCATCGACGTGGAGACGGCGGACCGCCACCGGGTGCGCCGATACGGCTTCCACGGCACCTCGCACGCCTTCGTCTCGCGCGCCGCGGCCGAACTGCTCGGCAGGGAGCCGTCCGAGGTCAACGTGATCGTGCTGCACCTGGGCAACGGCGCCTCGGCGTCGGCGGTGCGCGGCGGGCGGTGCGTGGAGACGTCGATGGGGCTCACCCCGCTCGAGGGCCTGGTGATGGGCACCCGGTCCGGGGACCTGGACCCGGCGGTGGTCTTCCACCTGATGCGGGTGGGCGGCATGACGGCCGACGAGGTCGACGAGCTGCTGAACAAGAGGTCCGGGCTGGTCGGGCTCTGCGGCGACAACGACATGCGGGAGATCCGCCGCCGGGTCGACGAGGGCGACGGGGCCGCGGCCCTGGCCTTCGACATCTACGTGCACCGGCTGCGCAAGTACATCGGGGCCTACTACGCGGTACTCGGGACCGTGGACGTGGTCGCCTTCACCGCCGGCGTGGGCGAGAACTCCGCCCCGGTGCGGGCCGCCGCCCTGGCCGGACTCGAGGGGCTGGGCCTCGCGGTGGACGAGGAACTGAACCGGGCCCGCGGCGACGGCCCCCGGCTGATCTCGCCGCCGGGCGCACCGGTCGCGGTCGCCGTGGTGCCCACGGACGAGGAGCTGGAGATCGCGGCCCGGACCTACGAACTGGTGACGGGCGTCCGGCAGACCCTGTGAGAGCGGGTGCGGCCGCAAGCTACCACCGGGTATTTATTCCGCTGCGAAACAAACGGATAGGATTCCTTCCATGCGCCGTTCCAAGATCGTCTGTACTCTCGGCCCCGCGGTCGACTCCCACGAACAACTGGTCGCGCTGATCGAAGCGGGGATGAACGTCGCCCGCTTCAACTTCAGCCATGGCACCCATGCGGAACATCAGGGCCGCTACGACAGGGTGCGCGCAGCATCCCAGGAGACGGGCCGCCCGGTGGGCGTCCTGGCCGACCTCCAGGGCCCGAAGATCCGGCTGGAGACCTTCGCCGAAGGCCCGGTGGAGCTGGTGCGGGGTGACGAGTTCACCATCACCACCGAGGACGTGCCGGGCGACAGGTCGATCTGCGGCACCACCTACAAGGGCCTGCCCGGCGACGTGAACCGCGGCGACCAGATCCTGATCAACGACGGCAACGTCGAGCTCAAGGTCCTGGACGTCGAGGGCCCGCGGGTGCGGACCATCGTGATCGAGGGCGGGGTGATCTCCGACCACAAGGGCATCAACCTGCCGGGCGCGGCGGTGAACGTGCCGGCGCTCTCCGAGAAGGACGTCGAGGACCTGCGGTTCGCGCTGCGGATGGGCTGCGACCTGGTCGCCCTCTCCTTCGTGCGGGACGCCGACGACGTGCGCGACGTCCACAAGGTGATGGACGAGGAGGGCCGCCGGGTCCCGGTCGTCGCCAAGGTGGAGAAGCCGCAGGCGGTGGAGAACATGGAGGCCGTGGTGGCGGCCTTCGACGGTGTGATGGTGGCCCGCGGCGACCTGGCCGTCGAGTACCCGCTGGAGAAGGTCCCGATGGTGCAGAAGCGCCTGGTGGAGCTCTGCCGCCGCAACGCCAAGCCGGTGATCGTGGCGACCCAGATGATGGAGTCGATGATCACCAACTCCCGTCCGACCCGCGCCGAGGCCTCCGATGTGGCCAACGCGATCCTGGACGGCGCCGACGCGGTGATGCTCTCCGCCGAGTCGAGCGTGGGCGCGTACCCGATCGAGACGGTGCGGACGATGTCCCGGATCGTCCAGGCGGCCGAGGAGGAGCTGCTCGCCAAGGGCCTGCAGCCGCTGGTGCCCGGCAAGAAGCCGCGCACCCAGGGCGGTTCGGTGGCCCGGGCGGCCGCCGAGATCGCCGACTTCCTCGGCGGCAAGGGCCTGGTCGCCTTCACCAAGTCGGGCGACACGGCCCGCCGCCTGTCCCGCTACCGGGCGGCGCAGCCGATCCTCGCCTTCACCACCGAGGAGTCCACCCGCAACCAGCTCTGCCTGAGCTGGGGCGTGGAGCCGCACGTGGTGCCGTTCGTCAACAGCACCGACGAGATGGTCGAGCTGGTCGACCGGGAGCTGCTGCGGCTCAACCGCTTCGTCTCCGGCGACACCATGGTGATCACGGCCGGTTCGCCCCCCGGCGTTCCCGGCACCACCAACATGGTCCGGGTGCACCACCTGGGCTCCGAGGGCGCGAACTGACCCCGCTCCCCCGCCGCCCGTCCGCCGACGCCCCCGCCGCCCTCTCCGGGCCGCGGGGGCGTCGGCGCCGTGCGGGTCAGAAGCCCGCCGGCTCCGTGTAGACGCCCCACTCGTCGCGGAGCACGTCGCAGATCTCGCCCAGCGTGGCCTCGACGCGGACCGCCTCGACCATCGGCTCGATCATGTTGGCCCCGGAGCGCGCCGCGGCCAGCATCGCGTCCAGCGCCGAGCGCACGGCCGCCTCGTCGCGGGAGGCGCGCCGCTCGGTGAGCGCGCGCACCTGCTCGCGCTCCACCTCGTGGCTGACCCGCAGGATCTCCAGGTCGCCGGTGACCGAGCCGGTGTGGGCGTTGACGCCGACGACCCTCTTCTCGCCCTTCTCCAGCGACTGCTGGTAGCGGAAGGCCGCCTCGGCGATCTCGCCGGTGAACCAGCCGTCCTCGATGCCGCGCAGGATGCCGGAGGTGATCGGGCCGATCGGGTGGTTGCCGTCCGGGTGGGCCCGCAGGCCGCGTTCTCTTATCTGCTCGAAGATCTTCTCGGCGTCCGCCTCGATACGGTCGGTGAGCTGCTCCACGTACCAGGAGCCGCCCAGCGGGTCGGCCACGTTGGCGACGCCGGTCTCCTCCATCAGCACCTGCTGGGTGCGCAGGGCGATCTCGGCCGCCTGCTCGCTGGGCAGCGCCAGGGTCTCGTCGAGGGCGTTGGTGTGCAGCGAGTTGGTGCCGCCGAGGACCGCGGCCAGGGCCTCGACGGCCGTGCGGACCACGTTGTTGTACGGCTGCTGCGCGGTGAGCGAGACGCCGGCGGTCTGGGTGTGGAACCGCAGCCACTGGGCCTTCTCGGTCTTCGCCCCGTACACGTCGCGCATCCAGCGGGCCCAGATGCGGCGGGCGGCGCGGAACTTCGCGATCTCCTCGAAGAAGTCCACGTGCGCGTCGAAGAAGAAGCTGAGGCCGGGCGCGAACACGTCCACGTCCAGGCCGCGGCTGAGGCCCAGCTCGACGTAGCCGAAGCCGTCGGCCAGGGTGTACGCCAGTTCCTGCGCGGCCGTGGAACCGGCCTCGCGGATGTGGTAGCCGGAGACGGAGAGCGGCTTGTAGGCCGGGATCCGCTCGGCGCAGTACTCCATCAGGTCGCCGATCAGGCGCAGGTGGGGCTCGGGCTCGAAGAGCCACTCCTTCTGCGCGATGTACTCCTTGAAGATGTCCGTCTGCAGCGTGCCGTTGAGCACCGACGGGTCGACGCCCTGGCGCTCGGCGGCCACCAGGTACATGCAGAAGACCGGGACGGCCGGGCCGCTGATGGTCATCGAGGTGGTGACGTCGCCCAGCGGGATGTCCCGGAAGAGGACCTCCATGTCGGCGGCGGAGTCGATGGCGACGCCGCAGTGGCCCACCTCGCCCAGCGAGCGGGCGTCGTCGGAGTCCCGGCCCATCAGGGTCGGCATGTCGAACGCCACGGACAGGCCCCCGCCGCCGTTGGCGAGGATCATCTTGTAGCGCTCGTTGGTCTGCTCGGCGTTGCCGAAGCCGGCGAACTGGCGGATGGTCCAGGTGCGGCCCCGGTAGCCGGTCGGATGAAGGCCGCGGGTGAAGGGGAACTCGCCCGGCCAGCCGATCCGCTCGAAGCCCTGGTAGACGTCCCCCGGGCGCGGTCCGTAGACCGGCTCGACGGAGTCCCCGGAGAGCGTGGTGAAGTCCGCGTCCCGCTTGCGTGCGGCGTCGTACCGGGCCTGCCAGCGACGGCGGCCCTCCTCGATGGCGTCAGCGTCCATACCTACAAGTTACTTGGACGTCCTAGTAAATGTCGACGCACAGGGCCGCGCCCGGGTGAGCGCGGCCCGACGGAGGGGGGTCCGGCGCGGTCAGACCTTGGCGGGCGCCGGGGCGCCGGCGTCGGTGATCCGCGGCTCCAGCTCCTTGGCGATCTTCCGCTCCACGAAGAAGGCGGCGGTGGGGACGGTGCCCGCGAGCAGGACCCAGAGCTGCTTGCCCACCGGCCACTTCGCCTTGGAGCCCAGGTCGAAGGCGAAGATCAGGTACACCACGTACAGCCAGCCGTGGGCGAGGCTCACCACGTGGGTGAAGCCGTCGGCGCCGTCGATCTTCAGCAGGTACTTGGCGATCATGCCGATGCAGAGCAGGATCAGCAGCACACCCGTGATGTAGGCCATCGCGCGGTAACGGGTCAGCACGGCTTTCTTCATGCCTACGAGAGTAACGGCGGATTTTGCGCGATCTTGACCCACCCCCCGTCCGGAGGGCGGACGGTCAGGCGTCCTCGAAGTCCCCGGCCGCCACCCGCAGCGGCCGCAGCAGCGCGAAGATCTCGCCGCACTCCTCGTCGTCGTACACGCCCAGCCCGAAGTCCATGGCCATCAGGTCGCGGGTGGCCGCCTCGACCACCTCGCGGCCCTTGTCGGTGATGCCCGCCAGGGTGCCGCGGCCGTCGTCGGGGTTGGGGCGCTTGGACACCAGTCCGGAGCGGACCAGGCGGTCCACCGTGTTGGTCACCGAGGTCGGGTGGACCATCAGCCGCTCGCCGATCTTGGACATCGGCAGCTCCCCGCTCCTGGAGAAGGTGAGCAGCACCAGCGCCTCGTACCGCGCGAAGGTCAGCCCGTAGGGCTTGACGACGGCGTCCACCTCGGCCAGCAGGATCTGGTGGGCGCGCATGATCGAGGTGATGGCGCCCATCGAGGGCACACCGCCCCACCGCTGCGTCCACAGTTCGTCGGCGCGCGCGATGGGGTCGAAGGCAAGACTGAGCGGCTTCGGCACGGGGCCGACGATACCCGCAGGTACGTCACGGGGAGGGCGGGGTGGCCAGGCCCGCGAGCAGCAGGGCGGTGAAGTCGCGCGCCCAGGGCCCGTCCACCGGACCGGCGCTCACCAGGCCGCGGTGCACCACGGCCCCGGCCACCACGTCGAAGATCAGGTCGACGGAGCGCTCGGCCGCCCGCGGGTCCGGGTCCGGCGGCAGTTCGCCGCGCCGCTGGGCCCGGCTCCTGCCCTCCCGGACCAGCCGTTTCTGCCGTTCCACGACCGAGGTGCGGATCCGCTCGCGCAGCGACGCGTCGAGGGTCGACTCGGCGACCACCGCCATCAGCCCGCTGCGCGCCTCCGGCCGGGCCAGGATCTCCGCGAACTGCAGGACCACGCCCTCGATGTCGGCGGCCAGGCTGCCCCGGTCGGGGAGCTCCAGCTCGTCGAAGAGCTCGGCCACCGCGTCCACGACCAGCTCGTTCTTGCCGGGCCAGCGGCGGTAGAGGGTGGTCTTGGCGACGCCGGCCCGCAGGGCCACGTCGCCCAGGGTGAGCCGGGACCAGCCGAGCTCCACCAGCGCCTCGCGGGTGGCGGCGAGGATCGCGGCGTCGGCCGCGGCGCTGCGGGGCCGGCCGGTACGGGACGCGGGGCTACGGCTGGACATGGCACACGACCCTACGACCGTGAGGCAGATCACGACGGGTGCGATGGGCGTCCGGCCACCGAATCGTTACGCTACGACTCGTAGCGAAACCGGGTCCGCCCGGTGGGCGACAACCACGTCAGGCGCCAGGTGGGGACCCGGTGCCGAACACCAGGGCGATGCGCCCGACCGCCGACGGCGAACGGTTACCGCCGGGGCACGCCCTCGGGGGAGGATAGGCGCATGCAGCCACGGAACATGTCCATGAGCGGAGTCGTCGACCTCGCCGCCGTCAAGGCGGCCCAGGAGGCCAAGGCCAAGGCGGAGCAGGCGCGCGCCCAGGCCGCCCGCCAGGGCGGGGGCGGAGCCGTCTCCCCCGCCGACCTCGTATACGACGTCGACGAGGCCGCCTTCGAGCGCGACGTCCTGCAGAAGTCCACCGAGGTGCCCGTCGTCCTCGACTTCTGGGCCGAGTGGTGCCAGCCGTGCAAGCAGCTCAGCCCGGTGCTGGAGCGGCTGGCCGTCGAGTACAACGGCCGGTTCGTGCTGGCCAAGGTGGACGTCGACGCCAACCAGATGCTGATGCAGCAGTTCGGGATCCAGGGCATCCCGGCGGTCTTCGCGGTGGTCGCCGGCCAGGCGCTGCCGCTCTTCCAGGGGGCGGCCCCCGAGACCCAGATCCGCGAGACCCTCGACCAGCTGATCGCGGTCGGCGAGCAGCGGTTCGGCCTGACCGGCCTGACCGTCGACCCGGAGGCCGAGCCGGGCGGCGGCCCGACCGGCGCCGCGGCGGCGACGCCGCAGGGCCCGCACGACGCCGCCCTGGAGGCGGCGGCCTCGGCGCTGGACGCCGGGGACCTGGGCGGCGCGATCCGCGCCTACGAGAACGTGCTCTCCGACGACCCGGGCAACGAGGAGGCCAAGCTGGGCGTGGCCCAGGCGCGGCTGCTCGAGCGCGTCCAGCACATGGACCCGCAGAAGGTGCGGCGCGAGGCCGCCGAGAAGCCGGCCGACCCGGCGGCCCAGATCGCCGCGGCCGACCTGGACATGGTGGGCGGTCACGTCGCGGACGCCTTCGGCCGGTTGACGGAGGCCGTGCGGCGGACCGCCGGTGAGGACCGGGAGGCCCTGCGCCTGCGGCTGCTGGAGCTGTTCGAGGTCGTCGGCGGCGAGGACCCGCGGGTGGTGGCCGCGCGGCGCGCGCTGGCGCGCGCCCTCTTCTAGCCGCGGACCCGAAGGGCGGTGCCGGAGCCTGTCCGGCACCGCCCTTCGGCGTTTCGGCGGCCGGAACGCGGGGAAAACATGGCGCCGCCGTGAAGGAGTCCGCTCCAGCGGCGCGTTGCGGCCACGCTTTACCAAATCTTGGGACACCTTCCAGGGGTTACTGGCAGTAAAGGCCTGCCTGCGATGCGCCCGAGTCCGCTGCGATTCACCCCCTTTTGCCCCGACTTGGCGGGCAACCCTGCGTCGCGGAGCCCGACGGGACGGGCGATCTCCGGCCATCCCGCCGTTACCAGCGGGTAACGAGACCCCTTGCGGGGGCGCGCAGAATGCACAACGATCGGCGACGCTCGGTCCTGTTCCGTACGCCCGCCATCCAACGGGCGCACGGGCACCAGGGTCCCCACCGGGCAGGGGCGGTGTCACCGTGACGCCGCGCCTAGGACAGGGGGGTCTTCGCCCGGTGCGGAGCCTGTCCGAAAAGGTCGCACGGGATCACCTGTCCGGTGCGGCCAGTGGTTGTCGCTCGGGGGTGATCGCCGGTGCTTCGGGCGCGTACCGCGCCGTACGAGAACAGGCGCTCTCCTTCCCGAGGACGTAGCACTTCTCCCATCCCTGCCCGGCCCGAGCCGCCTTCAGTGGCAGCCGGGACCAGGAGATGTACGTCCGAGAAGGAGGACATATGCAGTCCCAGCTGCGTGGCGGTACCAGATGGAAGCGGTTCGCCGTCGTCATGGTGCCCAGCATCGCCGCCACCGCCGCGATAGGCGTCGGCCTGTCGCAGGGCGCGCTCGCCGCGTCGTTCAGCGTCTCCGGCCAGTCGTTCAAGGTGACCGCCGACCGTCTCGACGGCACCGGCTTCAACCAGTACGGCTCGATGGACAAGGGCGTCACCCTCGAGGGCAAGGAGACGTACCACCCGGTCGCGGTCTCCGCCTTCAAGACGGCGCAGATCCAGAACATGTGCCAGTCCGTCGTGACGCCGCACGTGCCGGTCTTCGGCAACATCAGCCTGCGGCTCACCGCGGGCACCGGTGACACGCCGGTCAAGGCCGAGAACCTGTACATCGACGTCGAGAGCCTCCAGACGACGTCGGCGGAGTTCAAGAACATCGACATCGGTGTGGCGGCCGGCCAGGCCACCAAGGGTCCGGAGCTCTCCGCGGGGGCCAACCCCAACGGCTTCTCCCAGCAGGCCGACTCGGTCACGCTGACCGGCGTCAAGCAGACGGCATGGGCCACCACCGCCGGCACCTTCAACCTCAGCAACCTGAACATGTCGCTGAAGACGGGTGTCCACGAGTGCTACTAGGCACTCGCTGACGAGCGAGGGAGCCACCCGGCTCCCCCGCTCGTCCCAGCCCCACGCACCACCACACTCATCACGGCAAAGCCGTTCCAGGGAGCTGTTTTTCCATGAGCGCCGAGACTCCTGCCGCGCCCGGCCGCGAACGCCTTCGGGTCGTCCGGCGGAACTTCCGCACGTGGCGGGGCACGCGGCCGTTCTGGGCCGGCCTGTTCGTCATGTTCGCGGGTCTGCCCATCGGGTACTTCCCCTACGCCGACCTGCACATCGGCAACCTCACCATGACCATGGCCACCACCGCCGGGGCCGGCTCGCTGATCATCGGCGTGCTGCTCGGCGTGCTGGGCCTGTGCCTCTGGTTCCAGAGGCACATCCAGATCTTCTGCGGTGTCGCGGCGATCCTGCTGGGCCTGGTCTCCATCCCGGTGTCCAACCTCGGCGGGTTCTTCATCGGCTTCCTCTTCGCGCTGATCGGTGGCGCCATGGCGATCGCCTGGGCGCCTGGCCGGCCGGACGGGGCCGCCGCGGCGGACGGCGCCGAACCGCTCGCCGGTGAGCCGGAGCGGGCCGACACCGTGTCGTTCGCCAAGGACGGCGCCGCGGAGGACGAGTACGCGTCCGGCACCGTGAACGCCCGGCTTCCCGAGCCGCGTCGTGGGGACGAGCCCGCCGGCGAGTGGAACGAACTGTCAAGCACCAACCCGGCCAACGAGGTGAACGGGAGGCACAGTGCCGGCTGACGAGGAGGTTCACGGCCCGGCCGTGGACGCGTCGGACGCGAGATCAGGGCCGCGGCACGCGGCACCGCGGAAACCGTTGCGCGCCCGGCTCCACATTCCGCGCGGCATGGCCATCGCCGCCATGCCCACGGCGGTCCTCATGGGCATGAGCTTCACGCCGACGCTCGCGCAGGCCGACGACCGGCCCGCGGTCCCCAGGAGCACGCTCACGGCCGAGGAGTACCAGGCCTGTGTGGAGGTGCTCGAGGAGGCCGAGAAGGGCGGTGCGGCCGAGGAGGACGAGGACAAGGACAAGGACACCGACGAGGGCACCGGCGGCGAGGACAAGCCGGCCCCCGACGACGACGGCGGCGCGGACGGCGACAAGCCGCCGGCCTCCGAGGAGCCGGAGGAGCCCGAGCCGACCGAGCCCGGGGCGGAGGAGCCGGCCCCGGCCGAGCCCGGGGCCGAGGAGCCCGAGGCCCCCGCGGAGGAGGAGCCCGAGAAGCCGAACCTGCTCGAGGGCATCGGCGACGCGCTCAAGGACCTGTTCGACGGGCCCGACGCTCCGGAGGAGGAGCCGGCGTCCGAGGAGCCCGCCGCCGGGGCCGAGGACGAGCCCGCGGCCGACGAGCCGGAGGCCGGCACCGGGACGAAGGACGGCGCGGAGGACGGGGCGGAGGACGGCGAGAAGACCGAGCCGGCCGCCAAGGCCCCGAAGGAGGCCGTCGAGAAGACCGCCGAGGCCGTGGAGAAGGCCGAGGAGGCCGCCGAGAAGGGCGAGCCCGTCGAGGAGACGACCGCCCCCGCGGTCGACCCCGAGGACTGCCCCGCCGCCACCGACGAGGAGGGCGGCCTCGAGGGCATCGTCGCGCTGCCCGACCACCCCTGGGAGCTGCAGGCCAGTTCGCTGCTGCTGAAGGGCGCCCGGTACGAGGGCATCGTCAAGGTCAAGACGGCCAACGGCACGGTCAAGGAGGTGCTGAAGTACGTCGTCTCCGACGGCACCGACATCGGCGACCTCCACCAGGTCGTGCACGACAAGGAGAACGGCAGGACCCACCACGCGGTCGCGGCCAAGGGGAGCACCTCCACCATCCGCGGCGGCGACACCGTGATGTACACCGAGTCCATATCCGGCAACCTGCTGGGTCTGCTCCCGGTGACGTTCTCCCCGGAGCACCCGCCGCCGCTGGACATCCCGATCATCTACTTCACCAAGGTGAAGGTGGTCCAGGCCGGCCAGTTCGGCGGCGACCTGACCATCCCGGGCCTGCGTCAGTACATCGACTAGGCCGGGGCCCGGAACCGGACGAGGAGTGCCCCCGCTGCCCGAGGCAGCGGGGGCACTCCTGTGTCGGGGCCGACGTGGATCCACCGAGTCAGATCATCGTCGGCTTCCCGTCCTGGGCACCGCCCGTGAGGGGGGTGGGATGGGGGGTGGGCGCGGTCGCCGTCACCACCGGGGCGACCGTGGCGACCGCCGAGCCCGTGGTCGCCCCGACGGCTCCCTCGGGCAGGGCGTGCACCGGGAGGGCGCCCGCCTGGAGGGCGGGCACCGGGTACATGGCCGGGAGCACGGGCTGCAGCGGCTGGACGGCCGGCTGCACCGGGCGGACCTCCACGGGCGCGACGGGCTCGGGCACCGGCTCGGGGGCCGGGGCCTCCTCCCGCGCCGCCGCGCCGGCGGGGACCAGCACCGGCACGGGGCCGGGCTCGGCGACCGGCGTGGGCTTCTTCCGCACCGGCGCGGGCTTCCGCACCGGCTCCGGCTCCGGCTCCCGGACGGGCTCGGGCTCCCGCACCGGCTCGGCGGCCGGCTCGGGCTCCCGGGCGGGCTCGGCGGCCGGCTCGCCCGTCGGCTCGGCGGCCGGCACGGTGGCCGGCACGGTGGCCGGCACGGTGGCCGGCACGGTGGCCGGCGCGTGCGCGGGCCCGGCGGCGGGCGCGGGGGCGTCGTCCGCCGCGGCCGGCACGGTGACCACGTCCGCCGCGGTGACCGGGGCGGTCTCCGCGAGGGTGACGGGCACGGTGACCGGGGTGGCGGCCTTGCGACGGCGGTTCTCGACGGCGACCGTGTACCGCCAGATCGCCACCGGCGAGAGCGCGATCACCAGCGCCAGCACCGCCCAGATCCGCATGGCGGCATGGGTGTTGCCGAGCACGGCCGAGGCGGCCAGCGAGGCCACCAGCACCACCGCCCAGAACAGGTGCACCCGGAAGGTGAGCAGCCGGTCCGCGCTGCTGTCGCCGCCCTTGGGCGTGACCACGAACCGACAGGGGCGGCGCAGCAGGGCCGCGGTGAAGGACTTCAGGTAGATCGGCGCGGAGATCGCCGACATCGCCATCCCGGCCAGCCCGCCGGACCCCTTCGGCTCGTGCGGCGAGACGTTGTGGCGCCGGTTCCAGAGGTAGAGGCCGATCTGCAGGGCGGCGGCGTCGCTGTAGAGCATCAGCCAGACCGACGTGGAGACCGAGGTGCCGGAGGCGCCGAACCACATGAACAGGACGCAGCTGAAGATGCCCAGGAACCAGTTGACCGCGGTCATCGGGTAGTAGCAGACCATCAGCGAGTACTGGAAGAGCCGGCCGTACGGCATGGAGAACGGCGCCTTCCAGAACTGCTTGAAGAGCGTCTCGTAGGTCCCCCGCGACCAGCGCATCTGCTGGGTGAAGAAGTCGGTCCAGGAGGTCGGCCCCTCCCCCACCGCGAGCACGTCGGGGGTGTAGACGGAGCGCCAGCGGCGCCGGGTGCCCGGGTTGACGGTGCGGTGCAGCTCGAAGCCGGTCGCCATGTCCTCGGTGATCGAGTCGTACAGGCCGCCGATCTGCTTGACGGCGGAGATCCGCACGACGTTGTTGGTGCCGACGAACATGGGCGCCCGATAGCGGTTGCCCGCGCGCTGGATCAGCGCGTGGAAGAGGTACTGCTGGGACTCGGCGGCCTTGGTCACCGGGTTGGTGTAGTTGCCGTAGACCTGCGGGCCGACCACGAAGGCGACGTCCGGGTCGCGGAAGTAACCGAGCATCCGCTCCAGGAAGTTGGGGAGCGGGATGTGGTCGGTGTCGACGGAGGCGAAGAAGTCGTACTCGTCCCCGTGGGCGTCGAGCCAGGCGTTGTAGTTGCCGTGCTTGGTCTTCGCCTTGTGGCGGCCGGTGGGGCGGTTCCAGCGGTCGACGCCCTTGCGGGAGAAGTGGCGGACGCCGAGCTCCCGGCAGAGGTCCTTGGCCTCCTGGTCGTCGCCCTCGTCGAGGAGCCAGACGTCCACGCGGCCGTCGTGAGTGACGCGGACCGCGCCCTCCAGGGTGGCGCGGAGCATCGACAGCGGCTCCTTGCCGGGGACGTAGGTGGTGATGAAGGCGACCCGGGTGCCGGGTTCGGGGGTCACCGGCACGGGGTCGCGGGCGACCATCGTGGCGTGGGCGACCGAGAAGACGTTCACGACCATGAAGAACTCGATCAGGCCGATCCCTATCAGCATGGCCGTGTCGAGGACGGCCAGCCAGGTCTGGCTCTCGTCCCGCTCGACCCAGTGGCTGGGCCACACCAGGTAGACCAGCAGCAGACCGGTGAGGAGCGGCGCGAGCGCCATCATCGCGACCGCTCTCATGCGGTGGGGCTCACGCGAGAGCAGCGAGGTGTACCGCACTCGGCAGGGCTGGTCGGCGGGGGGCTCGGTGAGCGGCCCCGCCAGTCGGCTGTGGGTGTCGTAGTCGTAGCCCTCCGGCAGCACAGCACCCTCCAATGATCGAATCCGCGCCTTCGGAGATCGAAGATCGAAGATCGGGGTTCGGAGATCGAAGATCGGCGATCAGGACCGGACAAGATGCTATCCACACAAAAGTGGATATTCCGGGAGCTGTCGACTTGGGCGCGTCCGGGCGTGGTGGGCCGCGGGAAGGGGTTCCGGGGGCGCGGAAGGTCGGCGACGGCCCGGAAACCGTGGTGTTCCGGCGAGGTTCCCGACGCGTCGGCGTGTCGGTCGACCGGCGGCCGGAATCCGCTCATTCGGCCGAGCGGGATGACCTCACCGGACGAGCGACGGTACGGCGGAGGTGGGCGCGGACCGCGCGCTGGGCGACCGGGCCGAGCCCGTCGACCGCGGCCGCCAGGTCGGCCAGCCCCTCCAGGGCGTCCAGGGCGCGGGCCGCGCCCTCACGGTCGGCGCCCTCGTAGAGCTCCAGCCCGACGAAGGACGCGGCGATGGCCCGGGCCAGCCCCTCGGGGTCGGTGAACGCGCCGAACGGGGTGGCCGCCAGGACCCGGCGCAGCACCTTCTCGATCTCGGTGATCCACAGGTCCAGCCCGGCGGCGGTGGCCGGTCCCAGGCGCGCGTGGGTCTGCGCGCCGGCCAGCATCTGCCCGATCAGCGCCACGTGGCCGGCCGCGCGCTCGGCCTCGTGGATCTCCCGGCCGATGGCCAGCAGCCCGGCGAAGGAGGTCACCTCGGCCAGGCGCTCCCGGTAGCGGGCGACCCGCTCCTCGGCGCCGTGGCGGCAGGCGGCGGCGAGGAGCTCGTCCATCGACCCGAAGTGGTAGAAGACCAGCGCCTGGTTGACCCCCGCCGCGGCGGCCACGGTGCGGGCGGACACCTTGGCGATGCCCTGCTCGTCGAGGGTGCGCAGGGTCCCCTCCAGCAGCCGGGTGCGGGTGTCGGGCGCGACGCACCGGGCATCGCCCCCGGCCCCGGCCCCGGCCCGCGCGGCGTCCCGGACCGCGGGCGCGGGCGCGGACGCCGGCGCGGTGTCCCGGGCCTCGCCACCGCCCCCGCCGCGGGCCCCGCCCCCGCCGCGGGCCCCGCCGCCGCCGCGGGCCCCGCCCTCGCCGCGGGCCCCGCGGCCGGCCGTCCCCTCGCGGTCGGCGCGGCTCACGCGCGGGCTTCCTCGCGCACCGGCCGCAGGCCGGGCCGCACGCCGCGCCGGCTCACGTCGGCGTACTCGGCGGTGAAGGAGCCCTCGTAGCCGAAGAGCGGCCCGACGTACCGGTTGACCACCCGGACGCGGATCAGGAAGCGCCCGGTGTCCTCGTCGAACGACTCCCGCACCTCCGCGTCCCCGCCGATCACCGCGGGCACCCGCACGTCCACCGGGCCCTCGCGGAACCGGTGCTCGCCGGAGCGGATGACCAGCTCACCGCCGGCCCCCGCGGTGAGGTGCAGGTCGCTGGCCAGGTGCTGGTGGGTGCCGAGGTAGTCCAGGATCCGGTCGCCCTCCGGCGCGGTCACCATCTGCGCGTCGAACCGGCGCGGCCCGTCGGGCAGGTGGAAGGTGCGCACGAAGCTGACCGTCTCCCGGCCGAAGGAGTCGGCGTACGGGACGTTCTCGATCACGAACGGCACGTCGCGCCCCTGCCGCGGCACCAGGATGTTGCGGGTGGCGCCGAGGGCCAGGAACGGCCGGACGACGCGGCGCCCGTGCCAGATCCGGTCCATCACGCCGGTGCCCGTGCAGGCCTCGCCGCTCTCCAGCCCGACCGAGAAGCGGCGGCGCAGCTCGGGGTGGAGCCGGCCGAACTCGGCGCCCATCACCCGGCGGAAGATCGATCCTCGGCTCATGACGCGGGGCCCTCCAGGACGAGCGCGGCGGACCGGGGCGCGCGGCTGCGCAGCGGCGGGGTGCGCAGGCAGCGGCGGGCTGCGGGCGTGCCGGTCAGGGGCGTCTTGATCAGGGCGAGCGTGATGGCGAGCGCGGCCAGCAGCGGGAGCGTGAAGGCGGCCTCGGGACCGAGCGGGCCGACGACGGCGGCCAGGCGCGGCGGACCGGCCAGCAGCACCACGCAGGAGGCGGCGATCACCAGCGTGCGCACCACCATCTCGGCGATCCAGTTCCGCAGGGCCCGCTCCGGGGTGATCCCGTGCTCCAGCCAGAGCCGGAGCCGGTCGAAGGACCAGGCGGTGGCCCATCCCATCAGCGGGCGCAGCGTCAGCCGGTCCAGGAGGGCGCCCGGCCGCCCCCAGCGGGCCCGGTAGTCGTAGCCGGTGAGGAAGCGGATGCCGTCCCCGTCGGGCACGTAGCGCCAGTAGCCGCCGCCGTCGGCGAGCGGGGAGAGCGGGTGCGGGCAGCTGAAGCGGAGCGCGGAGGTGCGGGTGCCGTCGCCGCGCTCCTTCTCCCCCGCGTGGACGCCGGTGCCGGCCACGGTGAGTCCGGGCAGCACCCGGGTGGCGTAGCGGAACCGGGCCGGCCCTTCGGCGGGGGCGGGCAGCGGTTCGATCTCGGTGAAGCGCAGGTCCCAGCGCTGGTGGCAGGCCGGGTCCTGGGTGCGCCGCCACAGCTCGTCCAGGTCACCGCGGACCTTGGCCTCCACGTAGATGCCCATGGCGAACTCCCCCGTCCCCACCCCGGGTTGAGCGATCGCTCAACCACCCAGGTTCGCAACGTACACCTGTTTGAGCAGTCGCTCAATACGGTGGTCGCGGGAGGTCTCGCCGACCGCGGACATGACGAAGCCCCGGCCGGTCGGGCCGGGGCTTCGTCGGACGCCCGCCGGGCGCCCACCGGGCGCTCGCGCCGGACGGCCGCCGGGCTTCGCCGTCGGTCGGGAGGCGGGTCAGTCGGCGGCGAGGTGCCGCTCCACCGTCTCGACCTTGGAGGTCAGACCGTCGCGCACACCGGGGCGGATGTCCGCCTTGAGCACCAGGGACACCCGCGGGGCGCGCGCCTCCACGGCGGCCACGGCGCGCTTGATCACGTCCATGACCTCGTCCCACTCCCCCTCGAGGGAGGTGAACATGGCGTCGGTGCGGTTCGGCAGGCCGGACTCGCGCACCACGCGGACGGCGTCGGCGACGTACTCGCCGACGTCCTCGCCCACGCCCAGCGGCGTCACGGAGAAGGCGACGATCATGCCTGGGCCCCCTCCGGGCGGATCTCCTTGCGGGCGCGGGCCGCGACGACCGCGTCCTCGGACTCACGGCGCAGCCGGCGCTCGCCGTAGAAGCCGCCGAACGGCACGACGCTGCAGATGAAGTACAGGGCACCGATCTTGAAGGACCACTTGGCGCGGTACCAGGCGTCGGCCCAGAAGAGCATGTAGAGCACCCAGAGGAATCCGTGGATGGCGCCCAGCGCCGGCACCGCGTTGAACTCGGTGGTGCGCTTGAGGACGGAGGCCACCAGCAGCAGGAGGAAGGACACCGCCTCGGGGGCCGACACCAGACGGAGGCGGCGGAGGGCGGCAGCGGTCTTGAGGTCCACGGGTCACCTTCGGTCGGAGGATCGTCACGGCTTGTGAATGTGCGCACAAGCGGGCTCGGTCCATTGTGGCACCCCCCGGACGGCTCAACGGCCGGGGGGCCGGTCAGGTTCCCCGTTCGTCCTCCGAGGGGCATTTCGGGGCCACGCACCTCCTCGGGACCTGTCCACGGGGCCCCGCCTGCGGTTACCGTCACCAGGTGGCGACGTTCCGACTTCAGGGGAGCAAGGTGCTCGCCGTCGAGATGACCGGGGACTCCGTGCGTGCGAAGAACGGGTCGATGGTCGCCTACGACGGGGAGATGGCCTTCAAGAAGCTCAGCGGCGGTGGCGAGGGCCTGCGCGGCATGGTGACCCGCCGGCTCACCGGCGAGCAGATGACGCTGATGGAGGTGAAGGGGCGGGGGACCTGCTGGTTCGCGGACCGGGCGTCCGAGATCAACCTGGTCGACCTCCGGGGCGACACGCTGTACGTGGAGTCCAGCAACCTCCTGGCCGCCGACGCAGGACTGCGCAGCGGCACCACCTTCACCGGCCTGCGCGGCGCCTCGCAGGGCAACGGGCTGTTCACCACCACCCTGGAGGGCCACGGCCGGGCCGCCCTGCTCTCCGACGGGCCGGCGGTGGTGCTGCGGGTCTCGGCGCGGTACCCGCTCTCCGTGGACCCGGGCGCGTACGTCGCCCACCAGGGGAACCTGCGGCAGACGCTCCAGTCGGGGGTGACCTTCCGCACCTTCCTCGGCGAGGGCGGCGGCGAGGCCTTCCAGATGCGGTTCGAGGGGGACGGCCTGGTGTACGTGCAGCCGAGCGAGCGCAACACGGTCGCGGGGGACGTCTGATGCCGTTCCGCGAGGTCAACTCCAAGATGGTCGAGGCGACGGTCCGGCCGGGGCAGACGATGTTCAGCCAGCGCGGCGCCATGCTGGCGTACCGCGGCGAGGTCACCTTCACGCCGAACCTGCAGGGCGGCCAGGGCGGCCTGGTGTCCATGATCGGCCGCCGGGTCGCCGACGAGGCGACGCCCCTGATGACGGTCGAGGGCGACGGCACGGTCTACTTCGGCCACGGCGGCCACCACGTCCACGTCGTCCAGCTCACCGGCGAGACCCTCCACGTCGAGGCCGACCGGCTGCTGGCCTTCGACGGCACGCTCCGCCAGGGCACGATGTTCCTGGGCGCCCAGGGCGGCGTCATGGGCATGGTCCGCGGCCAGGTCACCGGCCAGGGACTGTTCACCACCACCCTCCAGGGCCACGGCGCGGCCGCGGTGATGGCCCACGGCGGCGTCTTCGAGCTCCAGGTCACGCCGCAGCGCCCGGTCCACGTCGACCCGCAGGCCTACGTGGCCCACCGCGGCGACCTGCGGAACAAGCTGTCCACCGCGCTGGGCTGGCGGGACATGGTCGGCCGCGGCTCCGGCGAGGCCTTCCAGCTCGAGCTCAGCGGCAGCGGCACGGTGTACGTCCAGGCCTCGGAGGAGAAGCTGTGACCGTCCCGGTCTTCGACCCCGCCACGCTCCCGGCGGACGACAACGTCAACCCGTACACCTTCTGCGTGGAGCTCAAGGGCTCCCAGTGGTTCCTGCAGAAGGGCAGGATGATCGCCTACTACGGGCAGATCGAGTTCAACGGCATCGGCCACGGGGCGCTGGAGCGCCTGGTGCGCACCAGCTTCCACTCGCCGCTGCACGCGGGCGACTGGGTGGTGGCGCAGGGCTCCGGCAAGATGCTGCTGGCCGACCGCGCGTTCGACGTGAACTCCTTCGACCTGGAGGACGGCAACCTCACCATCCGGGCCGGCAACCTCCTCGCCTACCAGCCGAGCCTGGCGCTGAAGCAGTCCATCGTGCCGGGGTTCCTGACCCTGCTCGGCACGGGGAAGTTCGTCGCCGCCTCCAACGGCCCGGTCGTCTTCATGGAGCCTCCGCTGCGCGTGGACCCGCAGGCCCTGGTCGGCTGGGCCGACTGCCCTTCCCCCTGCCACCACTACGACCACGGCTACGTGCGGGGGGTGATGGGCGGGCTGCGGGCGCTCACCGGGATCGGCGGGTCCAGCGGCGAGGAGCACCAGTTCGAGTTCGTCGGCGCCGGCACGGTGCTGCTGCAGTCCAGCGAGGCGCTGATGCCGGACCAGGCCACCGGGGCGCTGCCGCACGAGCCGGGTGTACCGGGCGGGGGATCCGGGCACCAGGGGTCCGGAGGACACGGCCTGCCGGGCTCGGGGATGCCGCGCATGCCGGGGCAGCTCGGCGACCTCCAGCGGCGGTTCGGGCTGTGAGGCGGGCGGTGCGGCGGAGCGTGGTCCCTCCGGGGTGATCCGCCCCGGACACCCCTCGCTTCCTCCCGCTTCTCCCTCGTTCGCCCCACCCGGTAGTCCGGATTTCAACCATTAGGTAGAATCGGGGCCATGGAGAGCGAGACGGACACGCGGTGGCTCACCGCCGAGGAGCAGCACGCCTGGCGCACGCATCTCGAGGTCAACCGGCTGCTGACGTACCAACTGGAACGGGACCTGCAGCCGTTCGGCCTCACCATGAACGACTATGAGATCCTGGTGAACCTCTCCGAGGCCGAGGGGCGGCGGCTGCGGATGAGCGACCTGGCGGCGGCGACGCTGCAGTCCAAGAGCCGGCTGTCGCACCAGATCACGCGGATGGAGAACGCGGGGCTGGTGCGGCGGGAGAACTGCGAGTCGGACCGGCGGGGGCTGTTCGCGGTCCTGACCGACCAGGGGCTCGAGACGATGCGCAAGGTCGCCCCGCACCACGTGGCCTCGGTGCGCCGCCACTTCCTCGGCCTGCTCCCGCCCGAGTCCCTGGACGCCCTCTCCGCGGCCCTGACGCCCATCGCCGCCCACCTCCGCACCCACCGCGCCCGCCCGTGACCGGGACGGGGGGTCCCGGCCGACGGACGGGACGCGGTGCGCCGGAGACGGGGGCCCGCGCAGGGGTCAGGCCGTGGAGGTGAGACCGGCGACGAGTTCGTCGGCGGCCCGGTAGGGGTCGAGCGTCCCGGCGACGATCCGCTCCGCCAGGGCGCCCAGCCGCCGGTCCCCGTGCAGGTCGCCGATCCGCTCCCGCAGCGCGGTGACGGCGATCGTCTCGACCTCCCGCTCGGCGCGGGCCCGGCGCCGCGCGGCCAGCACCCCGTGCTCCTCCATCCACGCCCGGTGCTTCTCCAGCGCCTCGACGACCTCGTCGACGCCCTCCCCGCGCGCGGCGACCGTCTTCACGATCGGCGGCCGCCAGTCCCCGGGCTGCCGGGACTCGCCCAGCCCCAGCATGTGGTTCAGCTCCCGCGCCGTGGCGTCGGCGCCGTCCCGGTCGGCCTTGTTGACCACGTAGACGTCGCCGATCTCCAGGATTCCGGCCTTGGCCGCCTGGATGCCGTCGCCCATGCCCGGCGCCAGCAGCACCATGGACGTGTCGGCCTGCGAGGCGATCTCCACCTCGGACTGCCCGACGCCCACCGTCTCGACCAGGACGACGTCGCAGCCGGCCGCGTCGAGGACCCGGATCGCCTGCGGCGCCGCCCAGGCCAGGCCGCCCAGGTGTCCGCGGGTGGCCATGGAGCGGATGTACACACCGGGGTCGGAGGCGTGCTCCGACATCCGCACCCGGTCACCGAGCAGCGCGCCGCCGGAGAACGGGGAGGACGGGTCGACCGCGAGCACGCCGACCCGCTTCCCCTGCTTCCGGTAGGCGGTCACCAGCGCGGAGGTGGACGTCGACTTGCCCACCCCCGGCGATCCCGTCAGTCCGACCACGTAGGCGCCGCCGGTGAGCGGCGCCAGCGCGGCCATCACCTCACGCAGCTGCGGCGACGCCCCCTCCACCAGGGAGATCAGCCGGGCCACGGCCCGCGGCCGGCCCTCCCGTGCCTGGGCGACCAGCGAGGCGACGTCCTGCATCCAACAGCTCCGTTCAGCTTGCGAAAGGGACCAACGGGGGGAGAGAAGGCGCCATGCCCTCGGTCAGGCCTACGGTCAGGCCCTCGGTCAGGCCTTGGGTCAGGCCTACGGTCAGGCCTTCGGCACGCGCAGGATCAGCGCGTCGCCCTGGCCGCCGCCGCCGCACAGCGCGGCCGCGCCGACGCCGCCGCCGCGCCGCTTGAGCTCCAGCGCCAGGTGCAGCACCAGCCGCGCGCCGGACATCCCGATCGGGTGACCCAGCGCGATGGCGCCGCCGTTGACGTTCACCTTTTCCGAGGAAACGCCGAGGTCCTTCATCGACTGCACGGCGACCGCCGCGAAGGCCTCGTTGATCTCGATCAGGTCGAGGTCGGCGACCTCCAGCCCCTCCTTCTTCAGGGCGTGCGCGATGGCGTTGGACGGCTGCGACTGCAGCGAGTTGTCCGGACCGGCCACGTTGCCGTGGGCGCCGATCTCGGCGATCCACTCCAGGCCCAGCTCCTCGGCCTTGGCCCGGCTCATCACCACGACGGCGGCGGCGCCGTCGGAGATCTGCGAGGAGGAGCCCGCCGTGATGGTGCCCTCCTTGGAGAACGCCGGGCGCAGCTTGCCCAGCGACTCCGCGGTGGTCTCCGGGCGGATGCCCTCGTCCTTGCTGAAGACGACCGGCTCGCCCTTGCGCTGCGGGATCTCCACGGGGGTGATCTCGGCCTCGAAGACGCCGTTCTTCTGCGCGGCGGCGGCCCGCTGGTGCGAGAGGGCGGCGATCTCGTCCTGCTCGGCGCGGCCGATGCCCAGGCGCGTGTTGTGCTTCTCCGTGGACTCGCCCATGGCGATGTTCTCGAAGGCGTCGGTGAGGCCGTCGTACGCCATGGCGTCGAGCATCTGCACGGCGCCGTACTTGAAGCCCTCGCGGGACTTCGGGAGCAGGTGCGGCGCGTTGGTCATCGACTCCTGGCCGCCGGCCACGACGATGTCGAACTCGCCGGCCCGGATCAGCTGGTCGGCCAGCGCGATCGCGTCGAGGCCGGAGAGGCAGACCTTGTTGATCGTCAGCGCGGGCACGTTCATCGGAATGCCCGCCTTGACGGCGGCCTGACGCGCAGGGATCTGGCCCGCACCGGCCTGAAGCACCTGCCCCATGATCACGTACTGCACCTGGTCGCCCCCGATCCCCGCACGGTCGAGGGCGGCCTTGATCGCGATGCCGCCGAGGTCGGCACCGGTGAAGTTCTTGAGCGAGCCCAGCAGTCGCCCCATGGGCGTACGCGCGCCCGCGACGATCACCGTGCTATTGGTTCCGGACATGGAATGGCGTCCCTTCCGGCCTTCCAGCCGTGGAATTGACGAGGGTTTCTCCGAATGTACTGAGCGGTAGTCGGGGCGTCATCGGGCCGTGGGTGTGATCGCGCGCACGTTGCGTAACCGCCCGCTGCGCGCTGCACTGGACCGCATGCTGACGCGAATCGACCACATCGGAATCGCCTGCTTCGACCTGGATCGGACCGTGGAGTTCTACCGGGCCACGTACGGCTTCGAGGTCTTCCATTCCGAGATCAACGAGGAACAGGGGGTCCGCGAGGCCATGCTCAAGATCAACGATACGTCGGACGGCGGCGCTTCCTACCTCCAGCTCCTCGAACCCACCCGTGAGGACTCACCCGTCGCCAAGTGGCTCGCCAAGAACGGCGAGGGCGTCCACCACATCGCCTTCGGCACCGCCGACGTCGACGCCGACGCCGCCGACATCAAGGACAAGGGCGTCCGCGTCCTCTACGACGAGCCGCGGCGGGGCTCGATGGGCTCCAGGATCACCTTCCTCCACCCCAAGGACTGCCACGGAGTCCTGACAGAACTGGTCACTTCCGTCCCTTCCGAGTCCACGGACCACTGACCTCCCCCGAAAGGGGCCGGTAGGGTGGGGGCGGTCGTCTCTCCGCGGAGGGGCGACCGCGGGCCGGGGTCCGGGTATCGGGGGGCGCGCGGGCAGGCAGCAGCCCTTGCCCAGCGAGTCCGACACCATTCCCCGGGGGCCCCGTCCGACCGATGGACGGAGCTCGGTACACGCTTGCGACCAGGGGACGGATGGGACCGCGCTGTGCGGGGCTACGAAAGCCAGGAGCGGGAACCGGCGGATGACGTCGACCACCTGACTCGGTTCGAGGCCGAGATGAAGCGGCTGAAGACCGAGCGGGAGAAGGCGATCCAGCACGCCGAGGACCTCGGCTACCAGGTCGAGGTGCTGCGCGCGAAGCTCCACGAGGCGCGCCGGACCCTCATGTTCCGGCCCCCTTTCGAGGGCGGTGACATCGGCTACCACGCCGAACAGCTCCTGCGGAACGCCCAGATGCAGGCCGACCAGCTCCGCCAGGACGCCGAGCGGGAGCTGAGCCAGGTCCGCGCCCAGACCCAGCGGATCCTCCAGGAGCACGCCGAGCAGGCCGCCCGCCTCCAGGCCGAGCTGCACTCCGAGGCCGTCACCCGCCGCCAGCAGCTCGACCAGGAGCTCGCCGAGCGCCGCGCCACCGTCGAGTCGCACGTCAACGAGAACGTCGCCTGGGCCGAGCAGCTGCGCTCCCGTACCGAGCAGCAGGCCCGCCGGCTGCTCGAGGAGTCCCGCGCCGAGGCCGAGCAGGCCATGGCCGCCGCCCGCGCCGAGGCCGAACGCCTGGTCGCCGAGGCCCGCCAGCGGCTGTCCGGCGAGGCGGAGGCCGCCCGCACCGAGGCCGACCAGATCCTGCGCCGCGCCCGCGCCGACGCCGAACGCCTGCTGAACGCCGCCTCCGCGCAGGCCCAGGAGGCCACCGAGCACGCCGAGCGGCTGCGCACCACCACCGTCACCGAGTCCGACGCCGCCCGCCGCCAGGCCACCGAGCTCAGTCGCGCCGCCGAGCAGCGGATGGCGGAGGCCGAGGAGGCCCTGCGCACCGCCCGCGCCGAGGCCGACAAGGTCGTCGCCGAGGCCAAGGAGGCCGCCGCCAAGGCGATCTCCGGCGCCGAGGCCGCGCAGGAGCAGCGCATCCGCACGGCCAAGGAGCAGGTCGCCCGGCTGGTCGGCGAGGCCACCGAGGAGGCCGAGACCACCAAGGCGGAGGCGGAGCAGATCGTCGCCGCCGCCCGCGCCGAGGCCGAGAAGATCGTCGCCGAGGCCGCCGAGAAGGCCCGCGCGGTCACCGCCGAGGAGAGCGCCACCCAGCTCGCGCAGGCCGCCCGCACCGCCGAGGAGGTCCTCACCAAGGCCTCCGAGGACGCCGGGAGGACCACCCGGGCCGCCGCCGAGGAGGCCGAGCGGATCCGCTCCGAGGCCGAGGCGGAGGCCGACCGGCTGCGCGCCGAGGCCCACGAGATCGCCGAGCAGCTCAAGGGCAGCGCCAAGGACGACACCGAGGAGTACCGGGCCCGCACGGTCGAGCTGCAGGAGGAGGCGCGCCGGCTGCGCGGCGAGGCCGAGCAGCTGCGCTCGGACGCCGTCGCCGAGGGCGAGCGGATCCGGCAGGAGGCCCGCAAGGAGGCCGTCCAGCAGATCGAGGAGGCCGCCAAGTCGGCCGAGGAACTGCTGGCCAAGGCCAAGGCGGACGCCGACGAACTCCGGCAGACCGCCACCGCGGACAGCGAGAAGGTCCGCACCGAGGCCCTCACCCGTGCCACCACGCTGCGCCGCCAGGCCGACGAGGCGCTGGAGCGCGCCCGTGCCGAGGCCGAGCGGCTGAAGGCGGAGGCCGCCGAACGCGCCGAGGAGGTGCGCGCCGAGGCCGAGGAGGCCGCGCGCGCCCTGCGCGAGGAGGCCGAGACCGCCGTCGAGACGCGCAAGGCCGAGGCGGCCGAGGAGCTCGCCCGGCTGCGCACCGAGGCCGAGGAGCGGCACACGGCCGCCGAGGAGGCGCTCACCGAGGCGCGCGCCGAGGCGGAGCGGCTGCGCCGGGAGACCGCCGACGAGACCGAGCGGCTGCGCGCCGAGGCCGCCGAGCGGATCGCCGCCCTGCGCGCCCAGGCCGAGGAGGAGGCCGAGCGGCTGCGCACCGAGGCCGCCTCCGACGCCGCGGCCTCCCGCGCCGAGGGCGAGTCGGTCGCCGTCCGGCTGCGGTCGGAGGCCGCCGCCGAGGCGGAGCGGCTCAAGACCGACGCCCAGGAGACCGCGGACCGGGTCCGCGCGGAGGCCAGGTCGGCCGCCGAACGGATCTCCGCCGAGGCCGCCGAGACGCTGGCCGCCGCGCAGGAGGAGGCCGCCCGCCGCCGCCGCGAGGCCGAGGAGCTGCTGGGCGCCGCCCGCGAGGAGGCGAACCAGGAGCGCGAGCGGGCCCGCGAGCAGAGCGAGGAGCTGCTGGCCTCGGCGCGCAAGCGGGTCGAGGAGGCCGAGGCCGAGGCGCTGCGCCTGGTCGAGGACGCCGAGCGCCGGGCGGGCGAGATGGTGTCGGCGGCCGAGCAGCACGCGCAGCAGGTGCGCGAGTCGGTGGCCGGTCTGCACGAGCAGGCCCAGGAGGAGATCCAGGGGCTGCGCACCGCCGCCGAGGTGGCGGCCGACCGTGCCCGCAAGGAGGCGGAGGAGGAGGCGGACCGGGTCCGCTCCGACGCCTACGCGGAGCGGGAGCGCGCCGCGGAGGACGCCGGCCGGATCCTGGGCGCCGCCCGCGAGGAGGCGGACGCCGCCCGGTCGCTGGCCGAGCGCACGGTCTCCGAGGCGGCGACGGAGGCGGAGCGGCTGCGCGCGGAGGCGGAGGACGCGGCCCGCCGGGCCCGCGAGGAGGCCGCCGAGAAGACCGCGGAGGCGGAGGAGGCGGCGGCCCGCTCCCGTGCCGAGGCCCGGGAGGACGCCAACCGGATCCGGGGCGAGGCGGCCACCCAGGCGGACACGCTGATCGGCGAGGCCCGCAGCGAGGCCGAGCGGCTCACCGACGAGACCGCGGCGGAGAGCGAGCGGCTGCGCGCCGAGGCGTCCCGCACGGTGGCCTCGGCGCAGGAGCACGCGGAGCGCACCCGCGAGGAGGCCCGGCGGCTGCGCGAGGAGGCTGAGGCGGCCGCCGAGCGGCTCACCGCGGCGGCCCGCGAGGAGGCCGAGCGCACCCTGGACGAGGCGCGTCAGGACGCCAACAAGCGGCGTTCGGAGGCGGCCGAGCAGGTCGACACGCTGATCTCCGAGACCGCCGCCGAGGCCGACAAGCTGCTCGCCGACGCGCGGCAGCAGGCGCTGCAGGCCACCGCGGACGCCGAGGCGCAGGCCGACACCATGGTCGGCGCGGCCCGCAAGGAGGCCGAGCGGCTGGTCGCCGAGGCGACCGTCGAGGGCAACTCCCGGGTGGAGAAGGCCCGCAAGGACGCCGACGAGCTGCTGGTCGGCGCCCGCCGGGACGCGACGGCGATCCGGGAGCGCGCCGAGGAGCTGCGGGACCGGATCACGGCCGAGGTGGAGGAGCTGCACGAGCGGGCCCGCCGTGAGGCCGCCGAGACCATGAAGTCCACCGGCGAGCGCTGCGACGCGCTGATCAAGGCCGCCGAGGAGCAGCTCGCCACTGCGGAGGCCAAGGCCAAGGAGGTCCTGGCGGACGCGGGCTCGGAGGCCGGCAAGGTGCGCATCGCCGCGGTGAAGAAGGCCGAGGTGCTGCTCAAGGAGGCCGAGCAGAAGAAGGCCTCGCTGGTCGCCGAGGCGGAGAGGATCAAGGCGGAGGCCGTCGCCGAGGCCGAGCGCACGGTCGAGGAGGGCAAGCGGGAGCTCGAGGTCCTGGTCCGCCGCCGCGAGGACATCAACGCCGAGATCTCCCGGGTCCAGGACGTGCTGGAGGCCCTGGAGTCCTTCGAGGCGCCCGGACCGGCCAAGGACGCCGGTGTCAAGGCGGGGGCCTCGGCCGGGAGCACCCGATCGGGTGGCAAGTCGTCAGACAACTGACCGGAAGGTGAATTTCGGTGTCCCCGGGGTGGTCCTACCGTTGTAACCCGCACCAGAACCGGCGGTTTCCCCGCAAAAAGGGGCGGCATTCTCCCGATGAATCGGGCTTTCCGCTCGATGACACGCCGCCCGGCGGCCTAGGATTCCCTCTATCACCTCACCGGTCTCATTCGACAGGAACCCCATGAGCGACACTTCCCCCTACGGCTTCGAACTGGTCCGGCGTGGGTACGACCGCGCTCAGGTGGACGAACGGATCTCGAAGCTCGTCTCCGACCGTGACAGCGCGCTCGCCCGCATCACCGCGCTGGAGAAGCGCATCGAGGAGCTCCACCTCGAGACGCAGAACGTCCAGGCCCAGCCCGACGAGTCGGAGCCGTCCTACGCCGGTCTCGGCGCCCGCGTCGAGAAGATCCTCCGTCTCGCCGAGGAGGAGGCGAAGGACCTGCGCGAGGAGGCCCGTCGCGCCGCAGAGCAGCACCGGGAGCTCGCGGAGGCCGCCGCCCAGCAGGTGCGCAACGACGCCGAGTCCTACGCGGTGGAGCGCAAGGCGAAGGCGGAGGACGAGGGTCTCCGGATCGTCGAGAAGGCCAAGTCCGAGGCCGCGCAGATGCGTTCCGACGCGCAGCGGGACGCCCAGGCCAAGCGGGAGGAGGCGGACGCCCTCTTCGAGGACACCCGCGCCAAGGCCGCGCAGGCCGCCGCCGACTTCGAGACCAACCTGGCCAAGCGCCGGGAGCAGTCCGAGCGTGACCTGGCCTCCCGTCAGGCCAAGGCCGAGAAGCGGCTCGCGGAGATCGAGCACCGGGCGGAGCAGCTGCGCCTGGAGGCGGAGAAGCTGCGCACCGACGCGGAGCGCCGTGCCCGTCAGACGGTCGAGACGGCGCAGCGCCAGGCCGAGGACATCGTGGCCGACGCGAACGCGAAGGCCGACCGGATCCGGTCGGAGTCCGAGCGCGAGCTGGCGGCGCTGACGAACCGTCGCGACTCGATCAACGCGCAGCTGACGAACGTCCGCGAGATGCTGGCGACGCTCACGGGTGCGGCGGTCGCCGCCGCGAGCTCCCCCGAGGAGGAGCCGGCCCGTACCGTGCCCGCCCAGCAGACCCGCTGACCTCTCGTCCCCCAGGGGCCCGCGCCGCCGCACGGCGGCGCGGGCCCCTGCCTTTCCCCGCACCGCGCGTGCGCCGCTCCGGCCGCGGGCGGACCGGCGCCCGGGGACGAACGGCACGTTCCGGTGGCACCGGATGCCCCGCCCCCCTACCGTGGGGGCCATGATTTCGCTGGAGGGGCTGACCAAGCGGTACGGCGAGAAGGTCGCCGTGAACAACCTGACCTTCGAGGTGCGGCCGGGCATCGTCACCGGCTTCCTCGGCCCCAACGGCGCCGGCAAGTCCACCACCATGCGGATGATCCTGGGCCTCGACCACCCCACCTCCGGCGACGTCCGCATCGAGGGCCGCCGCTACGCGCAGATGCACGACCCGCTGCGGACCATCGGAGCCCTCCTCGACGCCACCTCCAACCACGGCGGCCGCAGCGCCTACCACCACCTCCTGTGCCTGGCCCAGAGCAACGGCCTGCCCGAGCGGCGGGTGCACGAGGTCCTGGACATCGTCGGCCTGACCGCGGTGGCGAGGAAGAAGGCCAAGGGCTTCTCCATGGGCATGGGGCAGCGCCTGGGCATCGCCGCCGCGCTCCTGGGCGACCCGCGGATCCTGATGTTCGACGAGCCGGTCAACGGCCTCGACCCCGAGGGCATCCACTGGATCCGCACCCTGATGCAGCGCCTGGCCTCCGAGGGCCGCACGGTGTTCGTCTCCTCGCACCTGATGAGCGAGATGGCGCTGACCGCCGAGCACCTGATCGTGATCGGGCAGGGCCGGCTGCTCTCGGACCTGCCGATGGCGGAGTTCATCCGGCGCAACTCCCGCTCCTACGTCCGTGTCCGCACCCCCGACCGGGAACGGTTCATGGACGTGCTGCGCAGCGCGGGCCTGACCGCGATGGAGACCGGTGACGTGCTGGAGCTCGACGGGGTGGGCGCGCCGCAGATCGGCGAGCTGGCCGCCCGGCACGGTCTGGTGCTGCACGAGCTGAGCCCGCAGCAGGCCTCGCTGGAGGAGGCGTTCATGCGGCTGACCGCGGAGTCCGTGGAGTACCACGCGCACAGCGGCCCGGCGATCGGCGAGGAGGCGTCCTGGGGCGCCGGCTGGAAGAAGGGATGAGCATGGCCGTCGCGCAGGTCGTCCGCTCCGAGTGGACCAAGGTCCGCTCGGTGGCCTCCACCGTCTGGACGCTCTCCGTCGCCCTGGTGGTGACGGTCGCCCTCGGCGTGCTGATCTCCTGGCTGACCCGCCGCGAGTTCGGGAACATGCCGGCGCGGGACCGTCTCACCTTCGACCCGACCTTCGTCAGCTTCGCCGGGATGAGCCTCGGCCAGCTCGCCATGATCGTCTTCGGTGTGCTGGTGGTGTCCAACGAGTACAGCACCGGCATGATCCGCACCTCGCTGGCCGCGGTGCCGCAGCGGGGGGTGTTCTACGCCTCCAAGCTGGCGGTGGCGACGGCGCCCGCCTTCGTGGTCGCACTGGTGACCGCGTTCGCCTCGTTCTTCCTGGGCCAGGCCATGCTGGGCCCGCACCGCGCCTCCCTCGGCGACGAGGGCGTGCTGCGCGCGGTGGTCGGCGGGGCGCTCTACATGACGCTGATCGCCGTCTTCTCGATGGGCGTGGCGGCGATGCTGCGCTCGCCGATGTTCTCGCTCGGCGTGCTGATGCCGCTGTTCTTCCTGCTCTCCCCCATTCTCGGCACGGTCGAGGCGACCAAGAAGGTCGGCCAGTACCTGCCCGACCAGGCCGGCGCGCGGGTGATGCAGGTGGTCACCTTCGACGACGACGTGCCGTACGGGCCCTGGGGCGGCCTGGGGATCATGGCCCTGTGGTGCCTGGTGGTGCTGCTCGGCGGCTATCTGCTGCTCAAGCGCCGGGACGCCTGACACTTTTCCTGCCGCCACCCTGGAACCACGGGCCCCGCTGATGTTCTCCTAACCCTGATGGACCCTGATGGGGAACACGGCGTCCCCGTCCGCCACGACGCGGGGCCGAACGATGGGTGGAGCATGATCGAGGCAGTTGGCCTGACGAAGCGCTACGGGGACAAGACCGCCGTGGACGACCTGTCCTTCCAGGTGCGGCCAGGGGTGGTCACCGGGTTCCTCGGGCCGAACGGCTCCGGCAAGTCGACGACCATGCGGATGGTCCTGGGCCTGGACACCCCCACCTCCGGGCAGGTCACGGTCAACGGCCGTCCGTACCGGCAGCTCCCGAACGCCCCCCGCCACGTCGGCGCGCTGCTCGACGCCAAGGCGGTGCACGGCGGCCGGGACGCCTACCGTCACCTGCTGAGCATCGCCCAGCTCTCCGGCATCCCCGCCCACCGGGTGGACGACGTGCTGGAACTGGTCGGCCTGTCGGAGGTGGCCGGGCGCCGGACCAAGGGCTTCTCGCTGGGCATGGGCCAGCGCCTGGGCATCGCCGCCGCGCTCCTGGGCGACCCGCAGGTCCTGCTCTTCGACGAGCCGGTCAACGGCCTCGACCCGGAGGGCATCCTCTGGGTGCGGAACCTGATGAAGTCGCTGGCCGCCGAGGGCCGCACGGTGTTCGTCTCCTCGCACCTGATGAGCGAGATGGCGCTGACCGCCGAGCACCTGATCGTGATCGCCCGGGGCCGGCTGCTCGCCGACATGAGCGTGCGGGAGTTCATCGCCGCCAACTCGGCCGGCTTCGCCCGGGTGCGGGTGCCGGACAACGGGCCCGCGGAGCGCGACCGGCTCACCTCGGCGCTGAACCGGGCGGGCGCGCGGGTGCTGCCGGAGCAGGACGGCGCGCTGCGGGTGACCGGCCTGCCGCTCCCCCGGATCAGCGACCTCGCCCACGAGGCCGACGTCCGGCTGTGGGAGCTGTCGCCGCACCACGCCTCGCTGGAGGAGGCGTACATGCGCCTGACCCAGGGCATGGTCGACTACCGCTCCAGCGCCGACCCGCAGGTGGGCATGCGGCCCGAGCCGCTGCCCGGCCGGACGGACGGCCGGGACCCCGGGCCCGCCCCGTCCGCGCCTCCGCAGCCCGTCCCCGCCGCCGACCGCCCGACCCTCACCGAGGACGCCCGATGAGCACCCAGCAGATCCCGGACCAGGTTCCGCGGACCCCCTCCTACGTCTCGCCCATCCCGATCCGCGGCACGCACCTCGGGCACGCGCTCGCCTCGGAGTGGACCAAGATCCGCTCGGTGCGGTCCACGCTGTGGACGCTGGGCGTCTTCCTCGCGCTGGTCGTCGTGATCGGCTGCATGATGGCCGGGCTGGTCGGCGCGGACACCTACCTCAACACCCCGTACACCATGCCCGCGTTCTTCGGTCTGCTGCTGGGCCAGATGTGCCTGGTGACGCTCGGCGTGCTGGTGGTCTCCTCCGAGTACGGCACGGGGATGATCCGCACCACCTTCACCGCCTCCCCGCAGCGGCACCGGGTGCTGGCGGCCAAGATCCTGGTGTTCTTCGCGGTGGCCTTCGTGACCGCGGCCGTGGCGATCGCCCTCGTGGGCCTCTACGCCCAGACCACGGTGGGCGCCCGGACCAACGCCGCCTGGCTGCCGACGGTCTTCAAGGGCGCGCTGTACGTGTCGCTGATGGGCGTGCTGGCGCTGGCGGTGGGGTCGATGATGCGGCACTCGGCGGGCGCCATCACCACCATGCTGGGCGTGCTGCTGCTGCCGGCGATCATGCCGGCGTTCCTGCTCTTCAACGAGGGCCTGGTCGAGCTGGCCCAGGCGATGAGCGACTACAACGCCATCAACGCGCTGTCGCTGATCTTCGAGGGCGACCTGTCCACCGGGACCGGGTGGGCGCAGATCGGTCTGCTCGCCGTGGTGACCGGCGTGGCCTGCGCCTGCGCCTTCGCCGTCCAGGCCAACCGGGACGTCTGAGCCCCGGGACTGCCGGGGGCGCCGGCGCGGGCCGGTGACCCGGGGGCCCCGGCGCCCGGCCGGTGTCCGGCGGGCGCGGGCCGACCCGCTCAGAAACGCGGCGCGTTGCGGGACCGCTGGACCCTCGAGGTCCGGCGGTCCCTGGCGTTCCAGCAGGCCTTGTGCCAGTGGCGGCGCTCGTCGACGCCGCTGTGGGACGGCCAGGCCACCACGTGCGGCATGCCGGAGGGGATCAGCTGGTCGCAGCCGGGGCAGCGGTAGGTCTTCCCGGCGGCGCTCGCCCCGGCGACGTGCCGCACGCTCCAGTCCTCGCCCTGCCAGCTCTCCGACGACTGCCAGCCGCCGTACCGGCCGCCGCGCTCCTCGTCGTCCCCCTGGTGGGCGTACGAGCCGCCTCGCCCGTTCCCTCCCGAGGGACCCTTGGGTCGGTTGCGGCGCGGGGACACGGTTCACCTCACGAGGACGTGCGAGCGGGGACGAGCGGGGGTCGCACCCAGCCTACGCGGCCCCGCGCCGGCCCCCGGGCAGGCCGCCGGGAGGCACGCGCCCCGACCGGACTCCGACACGTCTCCTCCACCTCGGGTCCACAAAGCCTCCCATTCAGCAGACAATCGGCAAAGTCCCGGCCCCGGCCGTGACCTCGGCACGTGTCAGGCGGTTATGCCGCCCGGGGGAGCTCCGATTCGGGAGCCAGGAAAGCAGGAAGTGCCGATGCACCTCGGAAGTTTTGTCGTCGCCGCCCAGTTCCCGGGCCAGGGTCACGCGGAGGCGCTGCACCGTGCCGTCCGTTCCGCGGAGGTCGCCGAGGAGGCGGGGCTCGCCCAGGTCTGGTTGGCGGAACACCATTTCGTGCCGTACGGGGTCTGCCCGTCCGCCGTGACGCTCGCGGCGACGCTGCTGGGCCGCACCCGGCGGCTGCGGGTGGGCACCGCGGTGAGCGTGCTGCCGACCGTCCACCCGGTCGCCCTCGGCGAGCAGGCCGCCCTGCTGCACATCACCTCCGGCGGGCGCTTCTCGCTGGGCGTGGGCCGGGGCGGGCCGTGGGTGGACCTGGAGGTCTTCGGGGCGAGCCTGGAGGCCTACGAGCGCGGCTTCCCCGGCTCCCTCGACCTGCTGCTGCGCTGGCTGCGCGAGCCGGCCGTGGGCTCCGGCGAGGGCCGTTTCCGCTTCCGCGAGGTGCTGGTGGTGCCGCGGCCGTCGGAGGCGCTGGAGGGCGGCCCGGGCCCCGAGGTCGTGGTCGCCTGCACCTCTCCGGCGAGCGTGCGGCTGGCCGGGGAGCGGGGACTGCCCATGCTGCTGGGCATGCACGTGGGGGACGAGGAGAAGGCCGCCGTGGTGCGCTCCTGGCGGGAGCACGCGCTCGCCGCGGGGCGTCCGGAGGAGGAGGTGCGTTCCGCGGCCCACGTGTCGGCGGGCGTCTGCCAGATCGCCGACCGGACGGAAGACGCCAGGGAGACGCTGCTGAAGGCGATGCCGGGTTGGCTGAAACAGGGCCTTGCCGCGCATATGACGGTGGACGGCCGGGCGCGCGCGATGCGCGATCCGTACGCGTACACGGAGATGCTCTGCGGTCTGCACCCGGTGGGCACGCCGCAGTTGTGCGCCGACCGCCTCGCGGCGACCGCGGAGCGGACCGGGATCCGGCGGTTCGCCCTGCTCACGGAGGGGTCGGGGGATCTCGCGGCCACCGAGGAGAACCTGCGCCGGCTCGGCGGCGAGGTGCTGCCGCGCCTGGTGTGAGCCGGGAACGGGTCCGGCGTCCCGGCGAGGGGGTGTCCACCCTCGCCGGGACGCCGGATGTCGACCCATCGGGTCAGCAGTCCCTCAGTTCGGGCGACTGGTTGAGCAGCTGGGCGCGCACCGAGGTGAAGCGGGCCAGCCTCTCGTCGCCCCCGTCCAGCGGGAACACCGCGACGCGGTGGCAGTTCTGGAAGGCGAGGCGCACACCGAAGTGGCGCTGCAGGGCGCCCCGGATCGCGTCGCTGGCGAGCGCGCGCAGGAGCTGACCCCGTGCCTGCTCGTCCGGCGGCGGCGTCTGGTTGTCGGCGAACGGTCCGCCGTCCACCTTCAGCTGGGCCACCAGGGAGCTGATCATCTCCCACGCGTAGGGCAGGGAGGTCCGGACGCAGTCGACGAAAGCCGCTTCGTCGACCTCGCCTCGCTCGGCCTGTTCGAGCAGGGCCGGTGAGACGTCGAGCGACATGAGTACTCCTCTCGCACCCCCTCGTCGAGGGGGTTGCCGGACGGGGGCAGGACGTCGCGGACGACGGACACGCTCCGTGCCCGTGCCACGACCACCCGTTCACTACGGTAGGCATCCGAAGGTCCCGCGCACCAGGAGACGGCGTACTTGACCGATTTCGCATCGCTCCTTTCCGCTCACAATCAGCCAGAACCGAACAAGCGCCTTCAGGGGCGAATCGCGTGGAGTCCCACGGGTCGAGTAGCGTTGCCGACCATGCGTCTTGTCATCGCCCGCTGCTCCGTCGACTACGCGGGGCGCCTCACCGCACATCTGCCGTCCGCTCCCCGCCTGATCCTGGTCAAGGCGGACGGAAGCGTCTCGATCCACGCGGACGACCGCGCCTACAAGCCGCTGAACTGGATGTCGCCGCCGTGCGCCCTCAAGGAGGGCACGGGCGAGGACGCCGGTGTCTGGACGGTGACCAACAAGGCCGGCGAGAAGCTGATCATCACGATGGAGGAGATCCTCCACGACTCCTCGCACGAGCTCGGCGTGGACCCCGGCCTGATCAAGGACGGCGTGGAGGCGCACCTGCAGGAACTGCTCGCGGACCGCATCGAGACGCTGGGCGAGGGCTACACCCTGATCCGCCGCGAGTACATGACGGCGATCGGCCCGGTCGACATCCTCTGCCGGGACGGCGAGGGGCGGACGGTGGCCGTGGAGATCAAGCGGCGCGGCGAGATCGACGGCGTGGAGCAGCTGACGCGCTATCTGGAGCTGCTGAACCGCGACCCGCTGCTCGCGCCGGTGCGGGGCGTGTTCGCGGCGCAGGAGATCAAGCCGCAGGCCCGGGTGCTGGCGACGGACCGCGGCATCGCCTGCCAGGTCCTCGACTACGACGCCCTGCGCGGCATCGAGGACGACAAGCTCCGCCTCTTCTGACCCCACCACCCCGCGGTACGCGACCGCCCCCACGGCCAGGTGCCGTGGGGGCGGTGTCACGTCGCGGGCCCGCCGCCGGGTGCGTGACCGGGTACGCCGCCGGGTGCGCGGGGCGTCAGGCCACGGAGGGGGTGACCGGCTCGCCCGGCGCCGACATGGTGGCGGACGGGCTGCCGGGGTCCGGGGCACCGGCGGAGGTGCTCTCCTGCGGTGCGGTGGGCGGGTCCTCCGGGTCCGTGGGCGGTTCCTCGGGATCCGTGGGCGGGTCCTCCGGGTCGGTCGGCGGGTCCTCCGGGTTCGTGGACGGGTCCTCCGGGCTCGGCTCCTCCGTGGGGTCGTCCGTGGACGGTGACGGCTTCGGTGAGGTCGGCTTCTTCGTCGGCGGCTTGCTGGTGCCGTCGTCGTCGGGGTCGCGCGTCGTGTCGTCCTCGTCCTCGTCGCCGCCCGTCGTGGGGTCGCCGCTCGTGGCCGGGGGCTCGACGTCGTCGGGCGTGCCGAGCACCCCGTCGGGGCCCGGGTCGGTCGGGCGGCTGGTGGCCGAGCCGGTGTCGCTGTCGTCCGCGGCCTCGTCGGCGCCCAGTTCGTCGCCGTAGCCCTGGCTGGCGGACGGGTTGGGGCCGGTGCCCTCGGTGGGCACGTCCTGGTCGCCGCCGGTCGCGCCCAGCGTCACCACCGTGCCCAGCACGGCGACCAGCAGCGCGCCCGCTCCGGCGGCGACCAGGTTCTTGCGGGCGCCGCCCAGCAGGCCGCCGTCGCGGCCCTTGCCGGCCGCGGGTCCGGGCCGCCGGGTGACCGGGGTGTCGCCGGGGAAGACGCTCGTACCCGGCTGCGCCAGGGCGGCGGGCACGTCCCGGCGCGTGTCCCGGTCGCCGTCGCCGGAGCCGAACGCCTCGAAGGCGGCGAACGCGGCCAGTGACGCCGCGCCCGCGGCCCCGGTGGCGCCGCCGTCCGCCGGGACGCCGTCCATGCCGGGCAGGTCGCCCGTGCGGTCGGCGACCAGGGCCAGTGCGCGGCGGCCGGCGACCAGTCCCCGCTTGTCGCCCGAGGTGGCCCGCAGCGCGACCGCGGTGTCCAGTTCGGTGCGTGCGCGCTCGTAGCGTCCCTGACACAGCGCCAGCACGCCCAGCTCGTGGTGGAAGTAGCCCTGTTCACCGACCTCGCCGGCCAGCCGGGCGGCCTCCGCGCCGCTGCGCAGGACCTGCTCCCAGGCGGCCCAGGCGAGTCCGGAGGCGAAGGCGGGCGCGGCGTTGCGGGCCAGCCGCAGCGCCGGCCCGTCGTCGGCGGGCGGCAGCGCGGCCAGCACCGCCAGCACCACGGGGGCCTCGGCGCTCACCCGCTCGGGGGTGACGGACTGGTGGCCGGTCCACCAGGCGTAGTGCTCGGCGGCGGTGCGGACGCGGAGTTCGGCGCCCTCCTGGTAGCCGGCCGCCTCCAGCTGGGCCAGCACCCCGGCGGCCAGCCGGTGACGGCCGCCGGCGCACGACACCAGGGCGCAGCCGAGGAGTTCGCCCAGCGCGCCGTCGGCGTGGGTGTCGCCCACCAGGGCGGGGAGGTGCGCGGGGTGCGGGAGTTCACCGCCGAGCGCGACCGCGAACCGCAGCGCGTCACGGGCGGAGGGGGACAGCCGGGAGGCGAGCAGCGGCGCGGGCGCGGCCCCCTCGGCGAGCGAGGGCAGCGGTGCGGCCTCCTCACGGGTGTCGAAGGGGAGGTCGGCCTCGGGGACGGCCACCGCGTCCTCGAAGACGCCGACCTCGTCGACGGCGTCGGTGGCGGCGCGCAGCCGGTCCCGCTGGCGCAGCAACGCGCCGGCCTGCACGAACCGCAGCGGCAGGCCCTCGGACTCGAACCAGAGGTCGCCCGCCCAGGTCGTCTCCTCCTCGGTGAGGTCGCGGCCGGCGGCGTGGGCGAGGAGCTGGACCCCGGCGGCGCGGGTGAGGCCGTCGAGGGCGACGGTCTCCGTCAGCGCCTCGGCGGCGGGTTCCGGAACGTCCGGGGTGGCGGATATCAGGAACGCGCACTCGGGGGTGGCCTCGAGCAGCCGGGTGAGGTCGGCACCGCCGAAGGCGATGTCGTCGACGACGACCACGGCGCCGATCTCGCCGAGGTACCGGTGCAGTTCCTCCTCGGAGGGGCGGCGGCGGGGGGCGCCGTAGGCGGCGTGGAAGAGGTCGCCCAGGAGTTCGTCGGCGCTGCGGCCCAGGCCGCCGAGGCGGATCACGCCGTCGGGGGCGAGGTCGGCGCAGTCCTCGGCGACGACGTCGAGCAGGCGGCTGCGGCCGGAGCCGGAGGGGCCGACCAGGCGGACGGATCGGCCGCGGGCCAGCAGCCGCACGAGCTCCTCGCGCGCTTCCTGACGTTCCAGCAGCGGCAGTGCGGGCAGTCCGGCTCCACTCGCGTCGGCCGGCAGGGCCGCGGCGCGGACGGCGGCCCGCTCGGCCTCGGCGCGCTGCTCGACGGTGAGCTTCGCGGGCCGCTCCGGTGTGCGCTCGGGCGGGCAGAGTTCGATCTCGCTGCCGTCGACGGGGTTGACGGTGAGCAGCAGGTCGTCGGTGAACACCTCGGTGGTGCGGGCCACCGACGGCGCGTGCTGGCCGAAGTCCGGCGTGAGCGGATCCCGGGGCGGACGGGGGCGCGGCTGACGGCCGCCGCCTCCGTGGCCGCGCTCCTCGGGTCCACGGCTGTTCGGGTCCATAGGTGCCAAGCCCCCCAAGCGTCGTGTGCCGAGCCCCTCCCGGCCTCGCCGCACACCGCGCAGTCGTCACTGGTCCGGGCCGCCGCAGGGATGGTTCGGATGTCGGGTCGGCAGGCGACCGAACCTTAAACCTCGCTCAGTATCACCGAACAGCCGGGGTGCGGGTCCGTCCGCGACATCACAGTCTGATGTGGATTCACGGCGGGCGACAGACCGCCCCGCTACGGGTGGGGCCGGCGTGCGGCCGGGGGGTACGAGGGGCTGCCGGGCTTCTCGGACGGGTCTGCCGGGCTCGTCAGACGCGCGGCAGGCTGTCGGCGGCGAGGCCGCCCTCGATGGCGAGGATGCGGTGCAGCCGGGTGGCCACCAGCAGGCGCTGCATCTGCGGCGGCACGCCGCGCAGGACGAGCCGGCGGCCGGCGCGGCCGGCCCGGCGGTGCACGCCCATGATCACGCCCAGTCCGGTGGCGTCCCAGGAGTGGAGCTCCGAGAGGTCCAGGACCAGGTCGCCGACGCCGTCGTCGACGGCGGAATGCAGGACCGTACGGGCGTCCGCCGCGCTGCGGACGTCGAGGCGGCCCCCGACGACCAGCTCGGCGTGGTCGCCCCTGATGAACATAAGCGCTCCCCGGGAATGCGTCTTCTATCACCGTCTGCGTACGGTGATGCCACTTCTGACGCCGTGGGGGAACCAGAAGTTGCCGTCTGTAAGTGAACCGATACCGAAATCACCCTCTCGGGTGATCCGAAGGGTGATCTCGGTCCGGCGTGCGGGCGTTCCCCGCGGTCGTCCTCGATCAGTGCTTGTAGAAGCCCTGCCCGCTCTTGCGGCCGATGTCACCGGCGTCCACCATTCGGCGCATCAGCTCCGGCGGCGCGAACTTCTCGTCCTGCGACTCGGTGTAGATGTTGCCGGTCGCGTGCAGCAGGATGTCGACGCCGGTCAGGTCCGCGGTGGCCAGCGGGCCCATCGCGTGGCCGAAGCCCAGCTTGCAGGCGATGTCGATGTCCTCGGCGCTGGCGACGCCCGACTCGTAGAGCTTGGCGGCCTCGACGACCAGCGCGGAGATCAGCCGGGTGGTGACGAAGCCCGCCACGTCGCGGTTGACCACGATGCAGGTCTTGCCCACCGACTCGGCGAACTCCCGGGCGCGCGCCAGGGTTTCGTCGCTGGTCTTGTAGCCGCGGACCAGCTCGCACAGCTGCATCATCGGCACCGGCGAGAAGAAGTGCGTGCCGACGACCCGGTCGGGCCGCGCCGTCACCGCGGCGATCTTGGTGATCGGGATGGCGGAGGTGTTGGAGGCGAGCACCGCGTCCTCGCGGGCGATCTTGTCCAGCGCGCGGAAGATCTCGTGCTTGACCTCGATCTTCTCGAAGACCGCCTCGACGACGACGTCGGCGTCGCCGACCGCGTCCAGGTCGGTGGTGGTGGTGATCCGGGCCAGCGCGGCCTCGGCGTCGGCGGCGTCCAGCTTGCCCTTGCTCACGAACTTGTCGTAGGAGGCCTGGATGCCGCCCAGACCCCGGTCGAGCGCCTCGTCCGTGACATCCCGCAGGACGACGTCCCAGCCGGCCTGCGCGGAGACCTGGGCAATGCCGGAACCCATGAGGCCGGCTCCGATGACGGCGAGCTTTCCTGCCACTGCCACTCCCTGTTCTCGTGTCCTCTGGCCGGACATTAGCGCCCGCGAGGACGCTCGTGACCGCTAAGTAACGCGCGTCACGTCTCATTTGACGGACATCACACCCGCGGCGCCGGCGGGCACGGCGTTCCCTAGGCTGTGCGCATGGTCAATCTGACGCGCATCTACACCCGCACCGGGGACAAGGGCACCACCAACCTCGGCGACATGAGCAGGGTCCCGAAGACGGACCTCCGCATCTCCGCCTACGCCGACGCCAACGAGGCCAACGCCGTGATCGGCACGGCCGTCGCCCTGGGCGGCCTGGAGGAGGACGTGGTCGCGGTCCTCACCCGCGTCCAGAACGACCTCTTCGACGTGGGCGCCGACCTGTCCACGCCGGTCGTGGAGGACCCGGAGTATCCGCCGCTGCGGGTCGAGCAGTTCTACGTCGACCGGCTCGAGGAGGACTGCGACCGGTTCAACGAGCGGCTGGAGAAGCTGCGTTCGTTCATCCTGCCCGGCGGCACCCCCGGCGCGGCGCTGCTGCACCAGGCGTGCACGGTGGTGCGCCGCGCGGAGCGCTCGACCTGGGCGGCGCTGGAGGTCCACGGCGAGACCATGAACCCCCTGACCGCCACCTACCTCAACCGCCTATCGGACCTGCTCTTCATCCTTGCGCGGGTGGCCAACCTGTCCACCGGCGACGTCCTGTGGGTGCCCGGCGGGGAGCGCTGAGCCGGGGTCCTTCTTGGGGAAGAGGGCGTAGCTGAGGGCGATCAGCCCGTGGATGCCCACCACCCTCAGCGCCCCCCACTGGAAGGACCGCAGCGAGGACGTGTCGCCGGCGTCGCCGACGTACCAGATGCCGCCCTGGAGCAGCGCCGCGGCCACGGCGGCGGCGAGCACCGTGCGCAGCCAGAGCCGGCCCTCGTGGGCGGCGCGGGCCATGCCGTACCTGGGCGGCTTCCGCGGCGGCGGGGCGCCGGCCAGGCGGTGCGCGGCGTGGCCGTCGAGCCACCGGATGGTGTAGTGCCCGTAGCCCACGGTGAAGCCGATGTAGAGGGCGGCCAGCCCGTGCTGCCAGTCGGGTTCCGCGCCGCCCCGCAGGTCGATCACGGTCACCGCGAACAGCACCAGTTCCAGGACCGGCTCGCACAGCAGCAGCACGGTGCTCAGCCGCCGCCTGCGCAGCAGGTACCGGGCCGCCAGTCCGGCGGCCAGCAGCACCCAGAAGCCGACCTCACAGGCGATGATCAGTGCGAGGATCACGTCGGTCCCTCCGTCCTCGGTGTCTCCTTCCACCCTCCTCCCGCGCGGGCCCGCGCACATCGCCCGCGGCGACGAGACCGGCCTGCATCCTTCGATGTAGGCGCGCCGTCGGGAGGTGGCGTCCGGCCGCATGTGCGGGGCCGCCGTGACGTGTTGGATGGACCCATGACCGTCGAGACCTCCCCGCGGCGCCCCCGCCCGTTCGACGTGGCGGCGGCGGTGGGCGGGCTGGCGCTGGGCCTGCTGCTGTGGGCCGTGGGCCTGGACGTGTACCCGGCGCGGGAACGGGACGTGCCCGGCTGGTGGGTGCTGGTGCCGCTGGTCGTGATCTCGGTGCTGGAGACGCTGCGCCGGGTGCGTCCGGGCGCCGCCCTGGCCGGCGGCACGGTCGCCCTGGTCGCGGACCAGCTCACCACCGGCAGCCTGGCGACCGTGCTGCTCTTCACCGACCTGATGTACGCCGCGGCCGTCTACGGCGGCGCGGGCCTGGCCCGCCGCCTGCCGGTGGTCACCGGCGCGGTGAGCCTGGTGGTGATCGCCTGGGGCGTGATCACCTGGCGGGACGCGTACTCGTCGCTGATGCTGGGCCTGGGGGTGAGCCTGGTCGCCTTCAGCCCGGCCGCCACCGGCGCGCTGGTCCGGCACCACCGGGACGCGGCCCGGTCGGCGCGCCGGGAGGCCGAGCAGACCGCCCGGCTGGCCGAGCTGGACCGGGCGCAGGCGGTCACCGCCGAGCGGACCCGGATGGCGCGGGAACTGCACGACGTGATCGCCGGGCACCTGTCCGCGGTGGCGGTGCACTCGACGGCGGCCCTGTCGCTGGACGACGCGGACACCTCCCGCCAGGCGCTGGGCGTGATCCGGGAGAACAGCGTGGCGGCGCTGACCGAGATGCGCCGGCTGATCGGCCTGCTGCGGGCCGGCGGCGACGACCTGGAGCCGTCGGCGGCGCCCTCCCTGGAGGGCGTGGCGCCGCTGGCCGAGGGGGTGAGGGCGGCGGGCTTCCCGGTCCGCCTCGACCTGGGACCGTGGCACGGCCCGGACTCCGCCGAGGGCCGGGCGGCGCGGCGGCTGCCGTCGCCGGTGGAGCTGGCCGCCTACCGGATCGTCCAGGAGTCGCTGACCAACGTCCTCAAGCACGCCGCGCAGGGCCCGGTGACGATCGCGCTGTCGCTCGGCGGCGGCGCGCTCGACGTCCGGGTCTCCAACGTCCACGGCACGCCGGACGGGGAGCCGGCCCGGGCGCCGGGGGCCGGTGCCGGGCTGATCGGGATGCGGGAGCGGGCACAGCTGGTGGGCGGGACGTTCGAGGCGGGGCCGCGGGACGGGCGTTGGGTGGTGCGGGCGCATCTCCCCGTGCCGGAAGGGGAAGGGTGATCCTGTGATCCGGGTGGTGGTCGCGGAGGACCAGTCGGCCGTACGGGCCGGACTGGTGCTGATCCTGCGCAGCGCCTCCGACGTCGAGGTGGTCGGGGAGGCCGCCGACGGCGAGCGGGCGGTGGAGCTCGCCCGCGCACTGCGGCCCGACGTCGTGCTGATGGACGTGCAGATGCCGCTGCTCGACGGGGTGGGCGCCACCCGGCGGATCGCCGCCGAGCACCTGGCCGACGTGCTGGTGCTGACCACCTTCGACCTCGACGAGTACGTCTTCGGCACCCTGCGCGCGGGCGCGGCCGGCTTCCTGCTGAAGAGCGCCGAGGCGGCGGAACTGATCGACGCGGTACGGACGGTGGCGCGCGGCGAGGGGCTGATCGCGCCCGCCGTCACCCGGCGGCTGATCGCGGAGTTCGCCGCCGGCGGCCAGGGCCGCGCGCCCCGCGAGGGCGGGCACGATCCGTCCGTGCTGACGCACCTGACGCCCCGCGAGCGCGAGGTGCTCTCGTGCCTCGGCGAGGGCCTGTCGAACGCTCAGATCGCGGTGCGCCTGGACATGGCCGAGGCGACGGTGAAGACGCACGTCAGCCGCCTGCTGGCCAAGCTGGAACTGCGGAGCCGGGTGCAAGCGGCGGTACTCGCGCAGGAGTTGGGGATCTGACGGCGGGTGCCCCGCTCGGCCCGGGCGGCGGTTTACGCAAGGAAACTGCATTGGTCCAGACCTATTGACCGGTGGTCCAGACCTTTCTAGTCTGACCGCACTTGCGCGGCGTCATGGCCTCGTCAAGGCCGTCAGCCGGAGCACCCCCCTCACCTCACCCTCACCCCGAGGAGGCGCAGATGCGCTTCAGACAACGCGTGACGGCGGCAGTCGCCACGCTCGTCCTTCCCCTCGCCGGACTGGTCGGGCTCGCCACGCCCGCCCAGGCGGCCACCTCGGCCACCGCCACCTACAGCAAGACGCAGGACTGGGGCAGCGGCTTCGAGGGCAAGTGGACCATCAAGAACACCGGTACCACGGCCCTGTCCTCCTGGACCGTCGAGTGGGACTTCCCCACCGGAACCAAGGTGACCTCCGCCTGGGACGCCACCGTCACCGGCTCCGGCAACCACTGGACGGGCAAGAACCTCGCCTGGAACGGCAGCCTCGCCCCGGGCGCCTCCATCTCCTTCGGCTTCAACGGCTCCGGCACCGGCTCCCCCACCGGCTGCAAGCTCAACGGCGGCTCCTGCGACGGCGAGCCCACGGTCCCCGGCGACAAGGTCCCGTCCGCCCCGGGCACCCCCACCACGTCGAACGTCACCGACACCTCGGTCCGTCTCGCCTGGACCGCGGCCACCGACGACAAGGGCATCAAGAACTACGACGTCCTGCGCGGCGGCGTGAAGGTCGCCACCGTCACCGGCACCTCGTACACCGACTCCGGCCTCACCGCCGGCACGGACTACTCGTACGCGGTCCAGGCGCGTGACACCGCCGACCAGACCGGCCCGGTCAGCGGCTCGGTCTCGGTCCGCACCACGGGCGGCTCCACGCCGCCCACCGACCCGCCGCCCAGCGGCAAGATCAACCTCGGCTACTTCACCGAGTGGGGCATCTACGGCCGCAACTACCACGTCAAGAACCTGGTGACCTCCGGCTCCGCCTCGAAGATCACGCACATCAACTACTCGTTCGGCAACGTCAAGAACGGGCAGTGCGTCCTCGACGACTCCTTCGCCGCCACCGACAAGGCCTACACCGCCGACCAGTCCGTCGACGGCGTCGCCGACACCTGGGACCAGCCGCTGCGCGGCAACTTCAACCAGCTGCGCAAGCTGAAGGCGAAGTACCCGCACATCAAGGTCCTGTACTCCTTCGGCGGCTGGACCTACTCCGGCGGCTTCGCCCAGGCCGCGCAGAACCCGGCCGCGTTCGCCAAGTCCTGCAAGGGCGTCGTGGAGGACCCGCGCTGGGCCGACGTCTTCGACGGCATCGACATCGACTGGGAGTACCCGAACGCCTGCGGCCTGACCTGTGACACCTCCGGTCCGGCGGCGTTCAAGAACCTGTCCCAGGCGCTGCGCGCCGAGTTCGGTCCCAACTACCTCGTCACCGCGGCGATCACCGCCGACGGTTCGAACGGCGGCAAGATCGACGCGGCCGACTACGGCGGCGCCGCGCAGTACCTCGACTGGTACAACGTGATGACGTACGACTACTTCGGCGCCTGGGCCAACACCGGCCCGACCGCCCCGCACTCGCCCCTCACCTCGTACTCCGGCATCCCGACCGCGGGCTTCAACTCCGCGGACGCGATCGCGAAGCTGAAGGCGAAGGGCGTGCCGGCCTCGAAGCTGCTGCTCGGCATCGGCTTCTACGGCCGCGGCTGGACCGGCGTCACCCAGTCCGCCCCCGGCGGCACGGCGACCGGTGCGGCCCCCGGCACGTACGAGGCGGGCATCGAGGACTACAAGGTCCTCAAGAACGCCTGCCCGGTGACCGGCACGATCGCGGGCACCGCGTACGCCCACTGCGGCACGCAGTGGTGGTCCTACGACACCCCGTCCACCATCGCGGGCAAGATGGCCTGGGCGAAGTCCCAGGGCCTGGGCGGCGCGTTCTTCTGGGAGTTCAGCGGCGACACCGCGAACGGCGAACTCGTGAACGCCATCGCCAGCAACCTGTAACCCCACCCACCCACCAGCGGGGGGCGGCCACCACGGCCGCCCCCCGCTGTCCCGTTCCCGCCCCGCGCCCTGCGGACCACCGCGCCGCCGAGGGCTTGGGGAGGGTGGGCGCAGGCTCCCACGTGGGCACACCGCGGCTCGCGCCGGGGGCCTCAGCCCCTCCGGGGAGAAGGGCGGGTCGGGGTGACGAACGTGCTGTTCGCCGGGGCCCGGTCCCGGACCGCCGCGGCGCGGGTCACGTGTGCGCGGTTCCGTCTGCGGGATCACACCGGGGCGGGGAAGTGCAGGTCAGGCCACGTTGACCCGTTGGCCCGGGGGGGCGGCCTCCAGCCAGGCCAGGAAACCCGTGAGGGCGTCCTCGCTCATCGCCAGCTCCAGCCGCGTCCCCTGATGCACGCAGACCAGCACGACCGCGTTGAGGAGGAGCGCCAGCTCCTCCTCACCCTCCGGCAGCCGCCGCCCGACCACCTCGATCGCGGCCCGCTCCAGCATCCGCCGAGGCCGCGGCGAATACGAGAAGACCCGGTACCAGGCGATGCTGTCGCCGCTGTACCGGGCCACTCCGTACGCCCAGCCCTTCCCGTCGCCCTCGACCCCCTCCTGCGGCTGGGGCGCCTCCCACCGCAGGCTGCAGTCGAAGGTGCCCCCCGACCGCTGGATCAGCCGGCGGCGCAGTCCGAAGGCGAAGAGGCCCACCACCGCGAGCACCACCAGCGTCCCGAACACAGTCAGAGCGAGGATCATCGGCACCGACCTCCTCGTCTCTCAGAACTGGGAACCTGTCAACTGGCAAAGTCGAAAACGGGTAACGAACCGTCTCCGGATTCACCTCAGCCGCGGCTGGTTCCGGATTGCTCCGGAACCAGCCGCGGCTGAGTCACGCGCGTGCACAGCAGCGCGCCGAGCGCGCCGGGGTCAGCGAGCCGACACCGCCCGCAGGCGGACGTCCGCACGGCGCTCGGCGGAGGCGTCGGCCTCCGACTTCGCGCGCTCGAGCGCCCGCTCCGCGCGCTGGACGTCGATCTCGTCCGAAAGCTCGGCGATCTCGGCCAGCAGCGACAGCTTGTTGTCCGCGAACGAGATGAAACCGCCGTGGACCGCTGCCACGACCGTCTCACCACCGGTACTGCGGATGGTCACGGGGCCCGACTCCAGCACACCGAGCAGCGGCTGGTGACCGGGCATGACGCCGATGTCGCCGGAGGTGGTGCGCGCCACGACCAGGGTGGCCTCACCGGACCAGACCTGGCGGTCGGCAGCGACCAGCTCGACGTGCAGCTCAGCAGCCAAGGTTGGCTCCTCGGGTCACCACCCGGCGGTATGCCGGGTGTTGGGTCAAAGTCTAGACCCGTCCGAAGACGGGGGTCCTGGGAACCGGTCCCAGGGGGGTGGAGCGGGGGTGGGAGGGCCGGCCCGAAGACCGGCCCCCTCACCTCACCCGCGCCTGCCGAACCTCAGCGGGTTCAGGAGACGCCCAGCTCCTTGGCGTTGGCCTTGAGGTCCTCGAGGCCACCGCACATGAAGAACGCCTGCTCCGGGAAGTGGTCGAACTCACCGTCGCAGATCGCGTTGAACGCGGCGATCGACTCGTCCAGCGGCACGTCCGAACCGTCCACGCCGGTGAACTGCTTGGCGACGTGGGTGTTCTGGGACAGGAAGCGCTCCACGCGACGGGCACGGTGGACGACGAGCTTGTCCTCCTCGCCGAGCTCGTCGATACCGAGGATCGCGATGATGTCCTGGAGGTCCTTGTACTTCTGCAGGATCCCCTTGACGCGCATGGCGGTCTCGTAGTGGTCCGACGCGATGTAGCGCGGGTCCAGGATCCGGGACGTGGAGTCCAGCGGGTCCACGGCCGGGTAGATGCCCTTCTCGGAGATCGGACGGGAGAGAACCGTCGTCGCGTCGAGGTGGGCGAAGGTGGTGGCCGGGGCCGGGTCGGTCAGGTCGTCCGCAGGGACGTAGATCGCCTGCATCGAGGTGATCGAGTGACCACGGGTCGAGGTGATGCGCTCCTGGAGGAGACCCATCTCGTCGGCCAGGTTCGGCTGGTAGCCCACCGCGGAGGGCATACGGCCGAGCAGGGTCGACACCTCGGAACCGGCCTGCGTGAAGCGGAAGATGTTGTCGATGAAGAACAGCACGTCCTGCTTCTGCACATCGCGGAAGTACTCCGCCATGGTCAGACCGGCCAGGGCCACGCGCAGACGGGTGCCCGGCGGCTCGTCCATCTGACCGAAGACCAGCGCGGTCTTGTCGATGACGCCGGAGTCCGACATCTCCTCGATCAGGTCGTTGCCCTCACGGGTGCGCTCACCGACACCGGCGAACACGGAGACACCGTCGTGGTTGTTGGCGACACGGTAGATCATCTCCTGGATGAGCACCGTCTTGCCGACGCCGGCGCCGCCGAACAGACCGATCTTGCCGCCCTTGACGTACGGGGTCAGCAGGTCGATGACCTTGACGCCGGTCTCGAACATCTCGGTCTTCGACTCGAGCTCGTCGAAGTTCGGGGCCTGGCGGTGGATGGACCAGCGCTCGCCCTCGTACTGCTCGTCGACGTTCAGCACCTCACCGAGGGTGTTGAACACCTTGCCCTTGGTGAAGTCGCCGACCGGGACGGTGATGCCCGTGCCGGTGTTGGTGACCGGGGCCTGGCGGACCAGGCCGTCGGTGGGCTGCATGGAGATGGCGCGGACCAGGCCGTCGCCCAGGTGCTGGGCGACCTCGAGGGTCAGCGTCTTCTTCTCGCCGGCGTTGGCCGGGTCGGCCACCTCGACGTGAAGGGCGTTGTAGATCTCCGGCATCGCGTCGACGGGGAACTCCACGTCGACGACCGGGCCGATGACCCGCGCGACGCGGCCGGTGGCCACGCCCGCGCCAGCGGTCGGCTCAACAGTGGTGGTCATTAGTTGTCACTCCCCGCGGTCGCGTCGGCCAGGGCGCCTGCGCCACCGACGATCTCGCTGATTTCCTGGGTGATTTCGGCCTGGCGGGCCGCGTTGGCAAGCCGGGAGAGCGTCTCGATGAGCTCACCGGCGTTGTCGGTTGCCGACTTCATCGCGCGCCGCGTGGCGGCGTGCTTCGAAGCGGCCGACTGCAGCAGTGCGTTGTAGATGCGGCTCTCGACGTACCGCGGCAGCAGGGCGTCGAGGACGTCCTCCGCGGAGGGCTCGAAGTCGTACAGCGGAAGGATCTCCCCCTGGGAGGGGAGCTCCTCCGCCACCTCGTCGAGCTTGAGAGGCAGCAACTGAGCCTGGATGGCGGTCTGCGTCATCATCGAGACGAACTCGGTGTAGACGATGTGGAGTTCGTCCACACCACCCTCGGCCGTGTCCTGCTCGATCGCCTCGATCAGCGGCGCCGCGACCTGCTTGGCGTCCGCGTACGTCGGCTCGTCGGTGAAGCCCGTCCACTGTCCCGCGATCGTGCGCTCGCGGAAGTTGTAGTGGGCCACGCCGCGCCGGCCGACGATGTACGTGTCGACCTGCTTGCCGTCCGCCTCCAGCTTCGCCGTCAGCTGCTCCGCCGCCTTGATGGCGTTGGAGTTGAAGGCGCCGGCCAGGCCGCGGTCGCTCGACAGGAGCAGGACCGCGGCACGGGTCGGGTTCTCCGCCTCCGTGGTCAGCGGGTGGCGCGTGTTCGAACCGGTCCCCACCGCCGTGACCGCGCGGGTGAGCTCGGTCGCGTACGGCGTGGAGGCCGCCACCTTGCGCTGCGCCTTGACGACGCGCGAGGCGGCGATCATCTCCATCGCCTTGGTGATCTTCTTGGTCGCGGTGACGGATCGGATGCGACGCTTGTAGACCCGGAGCTGAGCTCCCATGAGTCAGGTCCCTTCCTTACGTCACTTGGAGACGGAAACCGGAGCGTCCTCGCCGAGCAGCTTGCCGTCCGACGTCGTGAACGTCTTCTTGAACGCGGCGATGGCGTCGGCGACGGACTGCAGGGTGTCGTCCGACATCTTGCCGCCCTCACGGATCGAGAGGAGCAGGCCCGACTCGTTCTGGCGCAGGTGGGCCAGCAGCTCCGACTCGAAGCGGCGGATGTCCTGGACCGGGACGTCGTCCATCTTGCCGGTGGTGCCGGCCCAGACGGAGACGACCTGCTCCTCGGTGGCCATCGGCTGGTACTGAGCCTGCTTGAGCAGCTCGACCATGCGCTGACCGCGCTCCAGCTGCGCCTTCGACGCGGCGTCCAGGTCGGAACCGAAGGCGGCGAACGCCTCCAGCTCACGGAACTGGGCCAGGTCGACACGCAGACGGCCGGAGACCTGCTTCATCGCCTTGTGCTGCGCGGAACCACCGACTCGGGAGACGGAGATACCGACGTTCAGCGCGGGGCGCTGACCGGCGTTGAACAGGTCCGACTCCAGGAAGCACTGGCCGTCGGTGATGGAGATGACGTTGGTCGGGATGAACGCCGAGACGTCGTTGGCCTTGGTCTCGACGATCGGCAGACCGGTCATCGAACCGGCGCCCATGTCGTCGGAGAGCTTGGCGCAGCGCTCCAGCAGACGCGAGTGCAGGTAGAAGACGTCACCCGGGTAGGCCTCGCGGCCCGGCGGACGACGCAGCAGCAGGGACACGGCGCGGTAGGCGTCGGCCTGCTTCGACAGGTCGTCGAAGATGATCAGGACGTGCTTGCCCTGGTACATCCAGTGCTGGCCGATGGCCGAACCGGTGTACGGCGCCAGGTACTTGAAGCCGGCCGGGTCGGACGCCGGGGCGGCGACGATGGTCGTGTACTCCAGAGCGCCGTTCTCCTCCAGCGCGCGGCGGACCGACGCGATGGTGGAGCCCTTCTGGCCGATGGCGACGTAGATGCAGCGGACCTGCTTCGACGGGTCGCCCGTCTTCCAGTTGGCCTTCTGGTTGATGATGGTGTCGACGGCCAGGGCGGTCTTGCCGGTCTGGCGGTCACCGATGATCAGCTGACGCTGACCACGGCCGACGGGGGTCATCGCGTCGACGGCCTTGTAGCCGGTCTCCATCGGCTCGTGCACCGACTTGCGCTGCATGACCGTGGGGGCCTGCAGCTCGAGGGCGCGGCGGCCCTCGGTCTCGATCTCGCCGAGGCCGTCGATGGGGTTGCCGAGGGGGTCGACCACGCGGCCGAGGTAGCCCTCGCCCACGGCGACCGAGAGCACCTCACCGGTGCGGCGCACCGGCTGGCCCTCCTCGATGCCGTTGAACTCGCCGAGGACGATGGCACCGATCTCGCGCTCCTCGAGGTTGAGGGCGAGGCCGAGGGTGCCGTCCTCGAACTTCAGCAGTTCGTTGGCCATGGCCGAGGGAAGACCCTCGACCTTCGCGATGCCGTCGCCGGCAAGGGTGACCGTACCGACCTCCTCGCGCGAGGCCGCGTCCGGCTTGTACGACTGGACAAAGTTCTCCAGCGCGTCCCGGATCTCCTCCGGCCGGATCGTGAGCTCCGCCATCTGGGTTCCCTGCTCTCCTTGTTGGGCCCGAAGTTTCTTGGGGGAATCTGGGGGGCTCCCCCAGAAACTTTGCATCCTCTGCACGGCCCAACCAGGGCCGTAAAAACGTACTGCTTGCGGTGTTCTTGAGTGGTTGCCGTCAGGCTCGGTCAGCCCGCGAGGCGCCGGTTGGCTTCCTCGAGGCGGTCCACGACGGAGCCGTTGATGACCTCGTCGCCGACCTGCACCCGGATCCCGCCGAGGACCGCGGGGTCCACGTCGAGGTTGAGGTGCATCTCGCGGCCGTAGAGCCTCACCAGGGCGGCGCTCAGGCGCTGCTTCTGGATCTCGCTCAGCGGCACCGCGGAGGTGACCACGGCGACCATCCGGTTGCGGCGGCCGGCGGCGAGCTTGGCGAGGGACTCGAGTCCCGACTCCAGGCTACGTCCACGCGGCGCGGACACCAGACGGATCACCAGGCGCTCGGTGACGCTGTGCGCCCGGCCGCCGAGCAGCCTGCGCAGCAGACCGCTCTTGGCCTCGGCACTCGCGGACCGGTCGGTCAGCGCGGCGCGCAGGGGCTGGTTCGAGGCGACGATCCGGCCGAACCGGAACAGCTCGTCCTCGACGCCGTCCAGGGCGCCGGCCTTCTGCGCGGCCGTGAGGTCGGCGAGGTTCGCGAGCTCCTCCACCGCGTCCACCAGGTGGCGCGGGGCGGACCAGCGGGACCGGACCATGCCCGACACCAGGTCGGTGGCCGGACCGCCGATCTGGCTGCCCAGCAGGCGCTGGACCAGGTCGGCCTTGGCCTCTCCGGACTGCGCCGGGTCGGTGAGGACCCGACGCAGCGACACCTCGCGGTCGAGCAGCGCGGTGACGGCGGCAAGCTCGTCGGCGAGCTGCGCCGCGTCGACGGACGTGGAGTCCGTCAGCGCGTCGAGTCGCTCACGGGCGGCCACCAGGGCCTCGCGGCTCGCTCCGTTCATCGCGCGGCCTCGGCCTTCTCCTCGAGCTCGCCGAGGAAGCGGTCGATGACACGGCTCTGACGGGCGTGGTCCTCCAGGGACTCGCCGACGAGCTTGCCGGCCAGGTCGGTGGCGAGCTTGCCCACGTCCTGACGCAGCGCGGAAGCGGCGGCCTTGCGGTCGGCCTCGATCTGCGCGTGACCGGCGGCGATGATGTCCTCGCGCTGGCGCTGGCCCTCCGCACGCATCTCGGCGATGAGCGCGGCACCCTGCTCCTGCGCCTCCTGGCGCAGGCGCGCGGCCTCGTGACGGGCCTCGGCGAGCTGAGCCTTGTACTGCTCGAGCACGCTCTGGGCCTCGGTCTGGGCGGCCTCGGCCTTCTCGATACCGCCCTCGATGGCCTCGCGGCGCTCTTCCAGAACCTTGTTGATGTTCGGGAGGAGCTTCCAGGCGAAGACGCCGAAGACGATGACGAAGGCGATCAGGCCGATGACGAGCTCGGGGATCGGCGGGACGAGGGGGTTCTGGACCTCCTCGGCCGCGATCGTGAGCAGCTGGCTCATGTCAATGCCTTTCGTCTAGTGGGCTGGTCGTGAGAGTCAGATCACGGGCCGTAGACGAACGGCATGACCAGACCGATGAGGGCGAGCGCCTCACAGAAGGCGAAGCCGAGGATCTGGTTGGCACGGATCAGGCCGGCGGCCTCGGGCTGGCGGGCCAGCGCCTGGGTGCCGTTACCGAAGATGATGCCGACGCCGATGCCGGGGCCGATGGCGGCGAGGCCGTAGCCGATGGAGGCGACAGAACCGGTAACTGCGGCAAGAGTGGACATGCCAGTTCTTCCTTTTCTCAACGGACCGGTGGGGGTTGGCCACCGGACGACTGGGGGTCGGGTCTACGGGCGATGACTCAGTGGTGCTCTGCGAGCGCGCCCTGGATGAAGGTGCAGGTCAGCAGCACGAAGACGTACGCCTGCAGGGCCTGGATGAACAGCTCGAAGACCGTCATCACGATGACCATGATGAAGCTGACGCCGGCGTAGGCGATGCCGATGCCGTTCAGCAGGTACCAGCTGGCGATCGTGAAGAGCACCAGAAGCGTGTGGCCCGCGAACATGTTCGCGAACAGTCGCACCGCGTGGGTGAAGGGGCGGACCAGCAGGTTCGAGAAGAACTCGATCAGCATGGCCAGCGGCAGAACCGGGCCCAGGTCCTTGTTGTAGCCGGTGATGTTCTTCCAGCCGCCGACGAAGCCGTGGCGCTTGAAGGTCAGGCTCACCCACAGGACGTAGACGATGGCCGCGAGGATCGCCGGGTAGGCGATGATCGACGTCACCGGGAACTGGGCGAGCGGGATGATCGACCAGAGGTTCATCATCCAGACGAAGAAGAACATCGAGACGACCAGGGGGACGTACTTCTCGCCCTCCTTGCGCCCGAGGGTCTCGTAGACCACGCCGCGGCGGATGAAGTCGTAGCCGAACTCGGCGACCATCTGCAGCTTGCCGGGGACCATCTTCGGCTTGCGGAAGGCGGCCCAGAAGAAGCCGACAACGATGAGCGAGCCCAGCAGGGCCAGCAGCATCGGCTTGTTGAAGTACAGGTTGCTGTCCGCGTCGCCCCACAGGGGCTCGAACAGGAACGAGTGCAGGCCCGGAGCCGGGAAGCCACAGCCATCGAAGATGTGGCAGTCGGTCTCGAAGGCGAGCACCTGCGTCGGATCAGCACTCACCGCGGGCTCCTTCAGCGTGGCGCATAGGTACGGCAACCTCGTTGTGTCGGCGCGGCACGAGGCCGCGGTTCGGCACGGGACTGGTCTTACGGATGTGGGGGCGGCTGGGGGGCATCAAGCCTCGCGTTCGAGCAGGCGTCAGCTCGGATGCCCGCGCCCGCGATGCCGCAGTCGGCAACGGACGATAGCAGGAACGCTCAGGTGTGCTTTCCCCGGCCCCGTTCCTCACGACGAGCGCCCCGTCTTCTGCGTCTTCTCGTTCTCGGTCGACTCGGGTTCGACGTACAGGATCTTGGCCTTCATGTGCGCACGGGCCTGCGCGGCGACCCAGACGATGGTGCCGACGACCAGCGAGATCGCGAAGGTCTTGGGGTGGAACAGCGACGTGTCACGGAACACGGCCACGAAGAAGAACATCAGCAGGATCTGCGCCGTGTAGAGCATCAGACCCATGGCCTGGAACAGGTGCGGAAGCGACCTCGCGACGCGCTGCAGTACGTAGAGCCCGATGCCCATGAAGAAGAGCACGACCAGCGTTCCGACGACGGCGCCGAGAGCACCCTTGCCGCCGGCGAACACACCGCTGACCACCGCGGCGATCGCGCCGACGGCGGCGGTGGGCACCGCGGTGTGGATGAGCATCCGAACGTCGTTGGACGGCATGGCGGCAACTCCGCTTACTGAGGGGGGCAGGGTGTCGTCATGGACGAGCGTAGACCCGTGGTGCGAGAGACAACCTCGGGGCGGGACGCCGTCGCACTTGGCCTTCGAAAGACTTTCGGGGGGCTGTCGCGCTCGCTCGTCCGGCTCCGTTCCGGGCTACTCGTGAACGCTATCACAAACTATTTGATGAGGTCTTTACCTACCTTGTGTGCCTACTGTCACACGAGAGGGCTAAGCGGCGCGCCAGGAACGATTCGGCGCACCGAATGCCTGGTATAGGTGCGGTTTGCCCTCCCAAGGGCTTCCCAAGAGCAGCCCTCGGGCGGGTCAAGCTCTAGTCGGATTCTTACCTTGGCCCTGGCCGGCGGACGAGCCGGGAACGCTAGCGGGCGGAGGTGCCGGGGCGGCGGAACCGGGACCGGTGGCCCACGGCCGAGGAACCGTTGGCGACCCGGGTGGCGCCCACGCCGACCGGCTCGCGTTCCCCCTCCTGCCGCGCGGGGTCCTCGGCGCCGCTGCCGGCCCCGTGGGCCCCCGCCGTGACGCGGGTGGCCTCCTGGTCCCCCGCGAGGCCCTCCGCGCCCTCCGGGGCGCCCACGGCGCTCCCACCGCTCTCCGCGCCGTCCTCCCGGCCCCCGGGGCCGCGCGAGCCCTCAGGGTCCTCAGGGTCCTCAGGGTCCTCAGGGTCCTCAGGGTTTTCAGTGTCCTCCGGGCGGGGGCGGCGGTAGCGGGGCGGCAGCATCCGCTCGGCCCAGCGCGGGGCGCGCGGGGTGAACCGCGGCATCAGCAGCAGCACCAGGCCGAGCGCGCTCAGCAGCGCCACGCTCAGCACGATCAGCATCGAGGCCGCCGTCACCGAGTACGACAGGGCGCCGAAGGCGATCAACCCGCACCAGAAGTACATGATCAGCACGGCCCGGCTGTGCGAGTGGCCGATCTCCAGGAGCCGGTGGTGCAGGTGCCCGCGGTCCGCGGCGAACGGCGACTGCCCGCGCCAGGTCCGCCGCACGATGGCCAGCACCAGGTCGGCGGCGGGGATCGCGATGATCGTCAGCGGCAGCAGCAGCGGGATGTAGACCGGCACGGTCGCGTGCACCGCGCTGCGCTCGGACCCGGCGAACAGCTTCAGGGCGTCCGGGTCGATCTGGCCGGTGATGGAGATGGCGCCGGCGGCCAGGATGAGGCCGATCAGCATCGAGCCGGAGTCGCCCATGAAGATCCGCGCCGGATGCATGTTGTGCGGCAGGAAGCCCAGGCACATGCCGATGAGGATGGCCGCGAACAGGGTGGCCGGGGCGGCCGCCTCGATGCCGTAGCCGTACCAGATGCGGTAGCCGTACAGGAAGAACGCCAGCGAGGCGATGGCCACCATGCCGGAGGCCAAGCCGTCAAGGCCGTCGACGAAGTTCACCGCGTTGATGGTGATCACCACCAGCGCCACGGTGAGCAGCGTGCCCTGCCACGGGGTGACCGCCACCAGGCCGACGCCCGGCACCGGCAACCACAGGATGGTCAGGCCCTGCATCACCATCACACCGGCGGCGATCATCTGCGCGCCCAGCTTGATCAGCGCGTCCAGCTCGAACTTGTCGTCCAGCACGCCGATGATCCAGATCAGCGCGGCCCCGGAGAGCAGCGCGCGCGGCTCGTTGGACCGCTCGAAGACCTGGCCGAGGTTGGTGAGGTGCGAGGCGACCAGCAGGCCCGCGCAGAGCCCGAAGAACATCGCGATGCCGCCGAGCCGCGGGGTGGGTTCGCGGTGGACGTCACGCGCCCGCACCTGGGGCATGGCTCCCGCCACGATCGCGAACTTCCGCACCGGACCCGTCAGGAGGTACGTCACCGCGGCCGTGATGCAGAGCGTCAGCAGGTATTCACGCACGGGCTTCCCCACAGATCTCGCTGGCCAACTCCGACCCACACCCTAGCGAGGGACGGCTACAGGTGATGACTTCCGGGTGGCCGCGACGGTTTCACGCGAGGGTCCGCGGGTAGGGCGGCGGGAAGGCCTCGGCCAGTTCGCGTGCCCCGGCGCGCGCTCCGTCGACGTCCCCGCGCAGGGCCCGTCCGACCAGGGACGCGATGGTCCGCGCCTCCGCCTCCCCCATCCCGAGGGTCGTCACGGCGGCCGTTCCCAGGCGGATACCCCGGCTGTCGTGCGGCAGTGCCGATGTGTCGAGGACCATGCCGGCCACGCCCAGCAGGTCCCGCGCCGCCCGCCCGTCGAGACCGCCGATCGGGGCCGGGTCGGCGGTGATCAGATGGGTGTCGGTGCCGCCGGTGCTGACGTGCAGCCCCTCGGCGGCCAGCCCCTCCGCCAGGGCCCGGGCGTTGGCCACCGTGCGGTGGGCGTACGCGGCGTACGCGGGCGTCGCCGCCTCCCCGAACGCCACCGCCTTGGCGGCGATCACGTTCATCGGCGCCCCGCCCTGGGTGAACGGGAACACCGCGCGGTCCACCCGTTCCGCCAGCTCCTCGGTGCACAGCAGCATCCCGCCGCGGGGTCCGCGGAGCACCTTGTGCGTGGTGGCGCACACGATGTCGGCGTACGGCACGGGGCTGGGCGCCGCGCCGCCGGCCACCAGCCCGATGGGGTGCGCTGCGTCGACGACCAGGTAGGCGCCGACCTCGTCGGCGATCTCCCGGAACGCCGCGTAGTCGATGTGCCGCGGGTACGCGATCGACCCGCACACCACGGCCTTCGGCCTGGTGGTCCGGGCCAGCGCCCTGACCTGCTCGTAGTCCAGCAGCCCCGACTCGGCGTCCACCCCGTAGCCGGTGAAGCGGAACCAGCGGCCGGAGAAGTTCGCGGGCGACCCGTGGGTGAGGTGTCCGCCGAACGCCAGCCCCAGCGCCAGCACCGGGTCCCCGGGGCGCAGCAGGGCGGCGTAGGCGGCCAGCACGGCGGCCGAGCCGGAGTACGGCTGGACGTTCACGTGGGCGGCCCCGAACAGCGCGGCGGCGCGCTCGACGGCGGTCCGCTCGGCGAGGTCGGCGTAGGCGCAGCCGCCGTGGAAGCGGTTCCCGGGGTACCCCTCGGCGTACTTGTCCGCCAGCGGTGACGCGAGCGCCTCCAGCACGGCGGGCGAGGTGTAGTTCTCCGCGGCGATCAGCTGCACGGTGGTGTGCCGCCGCGCCGTCTCCGCATCGAGGATCCCCGCGACCTCGGGGTCCTGCGCGCGCAGGCCCTGCCCTGCGCCGACCACGGTTCCCATCCGGAACCTCCTCGTCCGCCCGACGACAGCTCCAGCGTAGGCCGAGGGGGGCGGCGCCGCCCGCTGTCCCCCCGCCGGGGGCCCGCCGGTCGCCGGGCAGCGGGCGGAGACCTCCGGCCGCGGGCTCTCAGCCGGGGACGGGGTCTCAGCCGGGGACGCCGGTCAGCGCCGTCACGACCGGGTCGAGCGCCCCGTGTATCTCGTCCCCGACGGAACGGAAGAACGGCAGCGGCGCCCCGTACGGGTCGTACACCTCGTCCGCCTCGGGCGTGGGGGCCAGCAGCCACCCGCGGAGCGCCGCCGCGGCCCGCACCAGCGCACGGGCCCGCGCGCACACCCCGTCCTCGAGGGGAGGCAGGGTCGCCGGGTCGATCGCCTTCACCAGCCGGGTGAACTCCTTCAGCGTGAAGGTCCGCAGCCCGGCGGAGTGCCCCATGGAGATGACGTGGGCGCGGTGGTCCCGGGTGGCGGTGAGCACCAGGTCGGCCCGGATGACGTGCTCGTCCCGCAGCTCCCGCCCGGTGAAGCCGGAGGCGTCCGCCCCGTACTCGTCGAGCACGGCGACCGCGTTCTCCTCCATGGGCGCGCCCTCGTGGCCCCACGTGCCGGCGGACTCGACCACGAGTCCGCCCCAGGTGGGGTCGCCGAGCCGCTGCGCGAGGGCGTGCCGGGTCAGCCGCTCGGTGATCGGCGAGCGGCACACGTTTCCGGTGCTGACGTGGAGGATCCGGAAGCCGGTCTCCCCGCCGTCTCCCTCTCGTATGCCAAGCCCCGCGTCAGGGGCGGGGGTCAATTCGCCACCTCGAGGTCGGGTACCACCTTGCGCAGCTCCTCGGCGGTGAGGGCGCCCGCGCGCAGCAGCACCGGCACCTCCCCGGTGACGTCGACGATCGACGAGGGCACGTTGCCCGGCGTCGGACCGCCGTCGAGGTAGACGGAGACGGAGTCGCCGAGCATCTCCTGCGCGGTGTCGCAGTTCTCCGGCGAGGGGTGGCCGGTGAGGTTGGCGGAGGAGACGGCCATCGGGCCGACCTCGGTGAGCAGCTCGATGGCGACCGGGTGCAGCGGCATGCGCACCGCGACGGTGCCGCGGGTGTCGCCGAGGTCCCAGGCGAGCGAGGGCTGGTGGCGGGCGACCAGGGTGAGCGCGCCGGGCCAGAAGGCGTCGACGAGCTCCCAGGCCGTCTCGGAGAAGTCGGTGACCAGCCCGTGCAGGGTGTTGGGCGAGCCGATCAGCACCGGGGAGGGCATGTTGCGGCCGCGCCCCTTGGCCTCCAGCAGGTCGCCGACGGCCTCCGAGGAGAAGGCGTCCGCGCCGATGCCGTACACGGTGTCCGTCGGCAGGACGACCAGTTCGCCACGGCGGACGGCGGACGCGGCTTCGCGCAGACCGGTCACGCGGTCGGTCGCGTCGTTGGTGTCGTATCGCCGTGCCATGTCAGCTGGCCTCCTCGTGCGGATCGTGCAGGGGGAAGAGTCGTTCGGTGGTGAGGGGTTCGGTGGGGCGCACGCTCACGGCGTCGCCTTACGGGCCGTGGCGAACCGCGGCCGGTTGTTGAGGTCGGGGTGGTCCGCGGCGTCGGCCCAGCCCCGCTCCTCGGCGAAGATCCAGGGGACCTGGCCGCCCTGGGTGTCGGCGTGCTCGACGACCACGACGCCGCCCGGCCGCAGCAGCCGGTGCGCGGTGCGCTCCAGGCCGCGGATCAGGTCGAGGCCGTCCTGACCGGAGAACAGCGCCATGTCGGGGTCGTGGTCGCGCGCCTCGGGGGCCACGTACTCCCACTCGGTGAGCGGGATGTACGGCGGGTTGGTGATGACCAGGTCGACCTGGCCGTCGAGGTCCGGGAAGGCCGTCAGCGCGTCGCCGTGGCGCAGGTCGACCCTGGACCCCTCCATGTTCTTGCGGGCCCACACCAGGGCCTCCTCGGAGAGCTCCACGGCGTGCACGGAGGACCGCGGCACCTCCTGCGCCATGGCGAGGGCGATCGCGCCGGAGCCGGTGCACAGGTCGACGATCCGCGGCTCGGCGACGTCCATGGCCCGCACCGCGTCTATCGCCCAGCCCACCACGGACTCGGTCTCCGGCCGGGGCACGAACACCCCGGGGCCGACCTGGAGCTCCAGGTACCGGAAGAAGGCGCGGCCGGTGATGTGCTGCAGCGGCTCGCGGGCCTCCCGGCGGGCGACGACCTCCCAGTACCGGGCGTCGAAGTCGGAGTCCCCGACGGTGTGCAGCTGGCCCCGCTTCACGCCGTGCACGAACGCGGCGAGCTCCTCCGCGTCGTTGCGCGGCGAGGGCACGCCGGCGTCCGCCAGCCGCTGGGTGGCCTGGGCCACCTCGGCGAGCAGCACGCTGCGCGGGCTCTGGTTCTGCGGCACGCTGGTCCTCCGGTGTCGTGCGTCGCGCGGTGGGCGCCGGGCGTCAGGCGGCGGCGAGCTTGGCGGCCGAGTCCGCGTCGACGCAGGCCTGGATGACCGCGTCCAGGTCGCCGTCGAGGACCTGGTCGAGGTTGTAGGCCTTGAAGCCGACCCGGTGGTCGGAGATCCGGTTCTCCGGGAAGTTGTACGTGCGGATCTTCTCGGACCGGTCGACCGTGCGGACCTGGCTGCGGCGCGCGTCCGCGGCCTCCCGCTCCGCCTCCTCCTGCGCGGCGGCGAGAAGCCTGGAGCGCAGGATACGCAGTGCCTGCTCCTTGTTCTGCAGCTGGCTCTTCTCGTTCTGGCAGGAGGCAACCACACCGGTGGGCAGGTGCGTGATGCGCACCGCGGAGTCGGTGGTGTTGACGGACTGCCCGCCGGGCCCGGAGGACCGGTAGACGTCGATCCGCAGGTCGTTCGGGTTGATCTCGACGTCCACCTCCTCGGCCTCCGGCGTGACCAGCACGCCCGCGGCGGAGGTGTGGATGCGGCCCTGCGACTCGGTGGCCGGCACGCGCTGCACGCGGTGCACGCCGCCCTCGTACTTCAGCCGGGCCCAGACGCCCTGGCCGGGCTCGGTCGCCCCGTTGCCGCCCTTGGTCTTCACCGCGACCTGGACGTCCTTGTAGCCGCCCAGCTCGGACTCGGTGGCGTCGATGATCTCGGTCTTCCAGCCCACGCGCTCGGCGTACCGCAGGTACATGCGCAGCAGGTCGCCCGCGAACAGCGCGGACTCGTCGCCGCCGGCGCCGGCCTTGATCTCGAGGATGACGTCCTTGTCGTCGCTGGGGTCCCGCGGGACCAGCAGCAGCCGGAGCTTCTCGGTGAGCTCGTCGCGGAGCTTCTCCAGCTCCTTGACCTCGGCGGCGAAGTCCGGGTCGTCGGCCGCCAGTTCCTTGGCCGCCTCGATGTCGTCCCCGGTCTGCTTCCAGGCGCGGTAGGTGGCGACGATCGGCGTCAGCTCGGCGTAGCGCTTGTTCAGCCTGCGCGCGTTGGCCTGGTCGGCGTGGACCGACGGATCGGCGAGCTTCTTCTCGAGATCGGCGTGCTCACCGACGAGTTCCTCGACGGCCTCGAACATGGTGGGGCTCCTGGCTCCTGGAAGGGTGCTTGGCTGCGGTGAAGGCGGACGACCAAAAACGCCGGTCCCGGCCGCCCTGCGCGGGGCGGCCGTGGACCGGCGCGGTGGCTCGCTACTTCTTCGAGCCGGCAGCCGCCTTGCCGAAGCGGGCCTCGAAGCGGGCCACACGGCCACCGGTGTCGAGGATCTTCTGCTTGCCCGTGTAGAACGGGTGGCACTCGGAGCAGACCTCGGCACGGATGGCGCCGGAGGAGATGGTGCTGCGAGTCGTGAACGACGCGCCACAGGTGCAGCTGACCTGCGTCTCGACGTACTCGGGGTGGATGTCGCGCTTCAAGGTGTCTCCTAGGTTCCGGGAGGGCGCCGGGTCGCCGCCGCGGGATGCGGGAGCGTGAACCGGGGCCGACGTACCAGTTTGCCAGCACTGGCCGCATCCCCCAAAACCGGGGGCGGCGGCGTTCTATTCCGCGGGGCGGCGCCGGGGCGCGGCGTGCCCCGGGGTCAGGAGGCGACGCGGGAGGCGGCGGTGCGGGAGGGGCTGCCGACCACGGCGTCGGCGTGTCCGGCGGCGGACCCCTTCGCCTTCGCGGGTATCGCCTTGTCGGCCCGCAGGGCCGCCCAGACCAGCTTCGCCTTGTCCTCGTCCAGCAGCACCCGGTTGGGGTTCGCCGGGTCGTAGGCGACCGGCAGCGTCGTCATGGTCATCTTCGACGGCGAGATCTCCTTGAGCCCGCTCGCGAACGAGGCCAGCGCGGTGACCGATCCCAGCCCGGCGTCGGTCGTCACCGACTTCGTCGCGGTGTCGGCGAGGTCGTACAGCCGCTTCGGGTGGGACAGCACGCCCACCTCCTCGACCTGCCGCGCCAGCGCCTTCACGAACGCCTGCTGCAGCTGGATCCGTCCGAGGTCGGAGCCGTCGCCCACGCCGTGGCGCGTGCGCACCAGGCCCAGCGCCTGCGTCCCGGACAGCCGGTGCGTGCCGGCCTCGAGTCTCAGGTGGCTCTCCGGGTCGGAGATGCTCTCGGTGGTGGTGACCTTCACGCCGCCCAGCGCGTCGACCATCCGCCGGAAGCCGGTGAAGTCGACCTCGAGGAAGTGGTCGACCCGGATCCCGCTCAGCGACTCCACCGTCTTGACCGAGCAGGCCGCGCCGCCCGTGGAGTACGCCGAGTTGAACATGACGTTCCGCTCGGCCGGCTGCCGCTTGCCCGACCGGTCGACGCAGGACGGCCGGTCGACGAGCGTGTCCCTCGGCAGGGAGACCACGCTTGCGGCCTTGCGGCCCTTGTGGACGTGGATCAGCATCGCGGTGTCGGCGCGGGCCGCCCCGTCGTCCGTGCCGCCGCCGAGCCGCTTGTTGCCGCCGGAGCGGGTGTCGGAGCCGAGGACGAGGATGTCCTGCGACCCGTCGTCGGTGTTCGCGGGGCGGGCGGAGCCGAGCATGCGGTCGATGTCGACGCTGTCGATGTTCCCGTTGAGCGAGGTGTACACGTAACCGAGGCCCGCGCCGCCGACGGCCACGACCGCGGCCGCGGCCCATGCCGCCGCCCGCAGCGCCCGCTGCCGGGGGGTGCGGGGCTTGCGGCGGCGTCCCTTGCCCCCGCGCGTTTTCGGGCGCTCCTGACCGGGCGTGCCGGGGTTCTCCTCCGGTATGCCGGACGGCGGCGTGCTCTCGGCTGACATCTGTTTCCTCTGGCCTCTCGGTTCCACGGAGTACCCGTTGGGACGGCAGCCGAAAGGTTTGCACATGGACCGTTTGCGCTCCGTGCCCGGACGGCCACCGAAGCACCCCCGAAGGCACTGAGAAAACCGGCGCTGACCAGCATTTTCCCCCGCAACGCCGGTCCTCCCCCGCCGCTCTCCCCTGTGGGAAAGCTCTCGCGCCGCACACGGCGAAGGGCCGTCCCGCGCGCTGCGCGGGACGGCCCTTCGCCGCCGTGGTGGGATCCGGGGATCAGTCGCCGTTGGGGTTCGGCGTGTTCTTCTGGATCATCATCAGGAACTCGGCGTTGGACTTCGACTGCTTCATCTTGTCCAGCAGCAGCTCGATGGCCTGCTGCTGGTCCAGGGCGTGCAGCACGCGCCGCAGCTTCCAGACGATCGCCAGCTCCTCGGCGCCCAGCAGGATCTCCTCCTTGCGGGTGCCGGAGGCGTCGACGTCGACGGCCGGGAAGATCCGCTTGTCGGCGAGCTTCCGGTCCAGCTTGAGCTCCATGTTGCCGGTGCCCTTGAACTCCTCGAAGATCACCTCGTCCATGCGGGACCCGGTGTCCACCAGCGCGGTGGCGAGGATGGTCAGCGAACCGCCGTCCTCGATGTTGCGCGCGGCGCCGAAGAAGCGCTTGGGCGGGTACAGCGCCGTGGAGTCCACACCACCGGAGAGGATGCGGCCGGAGGCCGGCGCCGCCAGGTTGTAGGCGCGGCCCAGACGCGTGATGGAGTCCAGCAGCACGACGACGTCGTGACCCAGTTCCACCAGGCGCTTGGCGCGCTCGATGGCGAGCTCGGCGACCGTGGTGTGGTCCTCGGCGGGGCGGTCGAAGGTCGAGGAGATGACCTCGCCCTTCACCGACCGCTGCATGTCGGTGACCTCTTCCGGACGCTCGTCGACCAGGACGACCATCAGGTGGCACTCGGGGTTGTTGCGGGTGATCGCGTTGGCGACGGCCTGCATGATCATGGTCTTGCCGGTCTTCGGCGGGGCCACGATCAGACCGCGCTGGCCCTTGCCGATCGGCGACACGAGGTCGATGATCCGCGTGGTCAGCACGCCCGGGTCGGTCTCCAGGCGAAGGCGGTCCTGCGGGTACAGCGGCGTCAGCTTGTTGAACTCCGGGCGGCCACGGCCGTGTTCGGGCGCCATGCCGTTGACGGAGTCGAGGCGGACCAGCGCGTTGAACTTCTCGCGGCGCTCGCCCTCCTTGGGTTGCCGGACCGCGCCGGTGACGTGGTCGCCCTTGCGCAGGCCGTTCTTGCGGACCTGGGCCAGCGAGACGTACACGTCGTTCGGGCCCGGCAGGTAGCCGGAGGTCCGGATGAACGCGTAGTTGTCGAGGATGTCGAGGATGCCCGCGACGGGGATCAGGACGTCGTCCTCGGCCACCTGCGGCTCGGCGACCTCGTCGCGGCCGCGACGGCCCCGGCGGTCGCGGTAACGGCCCCGGCGACCGCGGCGACCGCCCTCGAAGTCGTCGTCGTCCTGCTGCTGACGGTCGCGGTCGCGGTCACGGCTCTGGCCGCCGCCCTGCTGGCTCTGACGGCCGCCCTGGCCGCCGCCCTGCTGGTCGTCGCCCTTGCGGCGGTCGCGGTCGCGGTTGCGGTTGCGGTCTCGGTCCCGCTCGCGGTTGCGGCCCGAACGGCCTTCCGCGTCACCGGAGTCGCCGCGCTCGCCCTGCGAACGGTCGGCCGCGTCCTGCTGCTTGTTGTCGGTCTTCACGTCGCTCTTGTCACCGCGCGTGTCGCTCTTACCGCTGTCACTTCTGCCACCGGCCTGGGTCTCGCCCTTGGCCTCGGCGGTGACGGTCTCGGGGCTGCCGGCCTCGGCGGTGGCGCGACGGCGGCGGCGCTCGGCCGGCTGCTCGTCGCTCTTCGGCTCCTGCTCGGCCTCGGCCTTCGCGGCCTGCTCGGCCTTGGGCGACGGCTGGCCGGGGATCTGCGCCTTCTCGGCGGCCGACTCCTCACCCGTACGGGTGCGCGACGTGGTGCGCCGCTTGGGCTTGGCCTCGCTGTCGGAAGCGGACGGGGCGGCCTTGGCGGGGGCGCCGCCGGAGGCCTGCGCCTCCTTGATGACCTCGATCAGCTGGCTCTTGCGCATGCGCGCCGTGCCCCTGATGCCGAGGCCCGAGGCGACCTGCTGCAGTTCGGCCAGCACCATGCCCTCGAGGCCGGTACCGCGACGCCGTCGCGAGCCGGCACCGCTGGCAGGCGTGGAAGCGTCCGTGGCGGGCGCGGCAGCGGTCTCGTCGACACGTGCGCCCATCAGATCGGTGGTGTCGCTCACGAAGGGTCCTTCCCTGGAGCGGGCGTCGGCCTGTCTGGCTCGGCGACCGGTTGTGCTGTCCGGAATCGGTCCTGATCAGATGGACCGGTCCGGGGCGGTGGTCCGCCTCGTCGGGCGGAGGAACAACTGGTGATGTGGTGGCGCTCCCCGCGACGGCGACACAGATTTCTGCGTGTCACGTGGCTCGGTCGCACCGGTTCCGGAGCGTGCCCGGCGAGCTGCTCAGTATTCGCGTACGGGTTGGCACCCGCGTACTAGGTACCGTACGAAACACAGTGCGGCTTGGGAGGCTCCCGGAAGAATGTCTGTCCCGGACGGGGACGTGAAGCACCTCGCCACGCTCGGGTGGTCGGGTGCGGACTTGACATTAACACTACCGGATCCCACAAACATTCCCCCTCTCCACATCCGGCAATCGCCTGAAAACCCGCTCCCGGTCACTGCTTATCCGGGAAAGCGGCCGTTCATGCGGCGGCCGCGAGCGGAAGCACGCTCGCGCCCGACAGATCCAGGTCCAGCCGGTTCGCGGCCCAGCCGTCACCTGCGGACATCTCCACCTTCTGGGCCGTCTCCTCGGAGGCCAGCGCCAGCACGGTGGGGCCCGCGCCCGAGATCACGGCGGGAATTCCGTCGGCCCGCAGCCGTTCGACCAGGGCCGCGCTCTCCGGCATCGCCGGGGCGCGGTATTCCTGGTGGAGGCGGTCCTCGGTGGCCGGCATCAGCAGCTCGGGGCGCCGCGTGAGGGCCTCGACGAGCAGCGCGGCACGGCCGGCGTTGGCCGCGGCGTCGACATGGGGGACGTTGCGCGGGAGCAGGCCGCGCGCGGTCTCGGTCAGTACCGGCTTTCCGGGAACGAAAACCACCGGAACGATGGAATCGGAGGGCTCGCTGCGCACGGCGCGGCCCACCCCGCCCTCCATCCACGCCAGGGTGAATCCGCCGAGCAGGCAGGCGGCGACGTTGTCGGGGTGGCCCTCGATCTCGGTGGCCAGCTCCAGCAGCGCGTCGTCGTCGAGCCGGTTCTCACCGCCTATGGTCACGGCCCGCGCGGCGACGATGCCCGCGCAGATGGCCGCGGACGAGGAACCGAGGCCGCGGCCGTGCGGGATCCGGTTGGCGCAGACGATCTCCAGCCCCCTGGGCTGGCCGCCGAGCGCGTCGAACGCGGCGCGCATCGACCGCACCAGCAGGTGCTGCTCGTCGCGCGGCAGGGTCTCGCTGCCCTCGCCGGCGATGTCGATGTGCAGTCCGGAGTCGGCCACGCGGACGACGACGTCGTCGTAGAGCCCCAGCGAAAGGCCCAGGGCGTCGAACCCCGGACCGAGGTTGGCGCTGGTGGCGGGCACGCGCACGCGGACGGCGGCGGCTCGGAAGGCGGGACCGGCCATCGCTGGATGACTCTCCTTGACTGCGGGACATGGGGAGACGCGGGGCGTCCGGCTTCCGCGGACGGGAACGCGTCGGAACCAGGCACGGCATATGCGGCGGGCTGGTTCAGTACAGACTATCGAAGGATGCTTCCTCGGCGACATAGGGCGCACAGGAGGCGCACGCAGCGTGTCGACCCGCCCCGACTCCCGGCCCGTCGCGGCCACGCCGCGGGGAACGGGACAGGCCGCCCCCCGCGGCGTCGGGTGCGCCGGGAGAGCGGCCTGGCCGCGGGACGGTGCGAGGTCAGGCGAGCCCGAGCCGCTCGGCCGCGGCCGCCGCGTCCACCGGCACGACCTCGGGCCGCGTGGGCGCCCCCATGACCGCCCAGTCGGGGTCCTTGAGCCCGTTGCCCGTGACGGTGCAGACGATCCGCTGTCCGGGATCGACCAGTCCGGCCTCCGTCGCCTTCAGCAGGCCGGCCACCGACGCCGCGGACGCCGGCTCCACGAACACGCCCTCCTGCGAGGCCAACAGCCGGTAGGCGCGCAGGATCTCACGGTCGGTCACCTCGTCGATGAGGCCGCCGGAGTCGTCCCGCGCCGCCTCCGCGAACTCCCAGGACGCCGGGTTCCCGATCCGGATCGCGGTGGCGATGGTCTGCGGGTCCTTGACGACCTCGCCGCGCACCAGCGGGGCGCTGCCGGAGGCCTGGAACCCCCACATCCGCGGCTTGCGGGTGGACAGGCCGTCCGCCGCGTACTCGCGGTACCCCTTCCAGTACGCGGTGATGTTGCCCGCGTTGCCCACCGGCAGGACATGCACGTCGGGCGCGTCGCCCAGCATGTCCACGATCTCGAAGGCGGCCGTCTTCTGCCCCTCGATCCGCACCGGGTTCACCGAATTGACCAGCGCCACCGGGTAGTTGTCGGACAGCGACCGCGCCAGCGTCAGGCAGTCGTCGAAGTTGCCGTCGACCTGCAGGATCTTGGCGCCGTGCACCAGCGCCTGCCCCATCTTGCCGAGCGCGATCTTGCCCTGCGGCACCAGGACCGCGCACACCATCCCCGCCCGCACCGCGTAGGCGGCGGCGGACGCGGACGTGTTGCCGGTGGAGGCGCAGATGACGGCCTTCGCGCCCTCCTCCTTGGCCCGCGTGATGGCCATGGTCATGCCGCGGTCCTTGAACGAACCGGTCGGGTTCGCGCCCTCGACCTTGAGGTGCACCTCGCAGCCGGTGCGCTCGGAGAGCACCTGCGCGGGCACGAGCGGCGTACCGCCCTCGCGGAGCGTCACGACCTCCGTCGTGTCGGAGACCGGAAGCCGGTCCCGGTACTCCTCGATGATTCCGCGCCACTGGTGAGTCTGAGTCATGACTCCGCCTACTCTCCTTCGACCCGCATGATGCTGGCGACGCCCCGGACGGTGTCCAGGCCGCGCAGCGCCTCGACGACCGCGCTGAGCGAGGCGTCGGACGCACGATGGGTGACGACGACGAGCGATGCCTCTCCCCCGCTCTCGACTTCGCTCGAGCGGGCGGCACCCCCGTCCTTGCCCTGCTGACGCACGGTGTCGATGGAGACCCCGTGCTCGGCGAAAACGGTGGCGACCTGGGCGAGGACGCCCGGCTTGTCGGCGACGTCCAGGCTGATGTGGTACCGCGTGAACACGTCGCCCATCGGCGACACCCGCAGCGCCGCGTAGGCCGAGTCACCGGGACCGGTGGCCCCGGCCAGCCGGTTGCGGCCCACCGCCACCAGGTCGCCCAGCACGGCCGAGGCGGTGGGCGAACCGCCCGCGCCCGGCCCGTAGAACATCAACTGTCCCGCCGCGTCGGACTCCACGAACACCGCGTTGTAGGCGCCGCGCACGGAGGCGAGCGGGTGGGTCAGCGGGATCATCGCGGGGTGCACCCGCGCGGTGACCGAGCCGCCGTCCGCCGCGCGCTCGCAGATGGCGAGCAGCTTGATGGTGCAGCCCATCTCCTTGGCGGAGGCGAAGTCCGCCGCGGTCACCTCGGTCATGCCCTCGCGGTACACGTCGTCCAGCCGCACCCGCGAGTGGAACGCGATGCCGGCCAGGATCGCGGCCTTGGCGGCGGCGTCGAAGCCCTCGACGTCGGCCGTCGGGTCGGCCTCGGCGTACCCGAGCGCGGTCGCCTCGTCCAGCGCCTCCTGGTACCCGGCGCCGGTGGTGTCCATCTTGTCGAGGATGAAGTTGGTGGTGCCGTTGACGATGCCCAGCACCCGGTTGACCTTGTCGCCGGCCAGCGACTCGCGCAGCGGGCGGATCAACGGGATGGCGCCGGCCACGGCGGCCTCGTAGTAGAGGTCCTGTCCCTGCTCCTCGGCGGCCGCGTGCAGCGCGGCGCCGTCCTGGGCGATCAGCGCCTTGTTGGCGGAGACCACGGACGCCCCGTGCTGGAAGGCGGTGGTGATCAAGGTCCGGGCGGGCTCGATGCCGCCGATGACCTCCACCACCACGTCGATGTCGCCCCGTTTGACCAGGGCGGTCGCGTCGGTGGTGATCAGCGCGGGGTCGATCCCGGCCCGCACCCGGTCGGGACGGCGGACGGCGACACCGGCCAACTCCACCGGCGCGCCGATCCGCGCGGCGAGGTCGGCCGCGTGCGTCGTCATGATGCGCGCCACCTCTGAGCCGACCACTCCACAGCCCAGTAGCGCCACCCGCAGCGGACGCGTACGCATCATCCGACCTCGCCTCGTTTCCCGGACCGGTTCCCTACCGGTCCACGCTTGTCCAGTCTCACGCACCGGACGAACTTTCTTCCGTTCGTCCGGATCCTGAGACCCAGGTTTCCGGGATCTCCCCCGGTTTCCGGCGGCTTTTCCGCCGGAGGTCATCGGTTCACCCGACGTCGAGACGGAGGAGGTCCTCCTCCGTCTCGCGCCGGACGATCACCCGGGTCCCGCCGTCGCCGACGGCGACGACCGGCGGGCGCAGCACGTGGTTGTAGTTGCTCGCCATCGAGCGGCAGTAGGCGCCGGTGGCGGGCACGGCGATCAGGTCACCGGGCGCGAGGTCGGCCGGCAGGAAGGCGTCCCTCACCACGATGTCCCCGCTCTCACAGTGCTTGCCCACCACCCGGGCGAGCATGGGCTCCGCGTCGCTGGCGCGCGAGACCAGGGCGACCGTGTACTCGGCGTCGTACAACGCGGTGCGAATATTGTCCGACATTCCGCCGTCGACCGAGACATAGGTCCGCAGCCCGTCCAGCGGCTTCAGCGTCCCGACCTCGTACAGCGTGAACGCCGTGGGCCCGACGATCGCCCGTCCCGGCTCCACCGAGATCCGCGGCGCGGCCAGCCCCGCCGACTCGCACTCCCGCCCGACGATCTCCCCGAGCGCCTTGGCGATCTCGTGCGGCTCCCGCGGGTCGTCGTCGCTGGTGTACGCGATGCCGAGGCCGCCCCCGAGGTCGATCTCGGGCAGCTCCACCCCGTGCTCGTCCCGCACCTCGGCCAGCAGCCCGACCACGCGCCGCGCGGCGACCTCGAAGCCGGCCATGTCGAAGATCTGCGACCCGATGTGGCTGTGGATGCCGACCAGCTCGAGTCCGTCCAGCTTCAGCGCCCGGCGCACCGCCTCGGCGGCCTGCCCGCCGGCCAGCGGAAGGCCGAACTTCTGGTCCTCGTGCGCGGTGGCGATGAACTCGTGGGTGTGCGCCTCGACGCCGACCGTGACGCGGATCAGCACCTTCTGCCGCACCCCGTGCGACTGCGCGATGTGTGCGACCCGCACGATCTCCTGGAACGAGTCGAGCACGATCCGCCCGACCCCGGCGGTGACCGCCCGCTCCAGCTCGGCCAGGGACTTGTTGTTCCCGTGGAAGGCGATCCGCCCGGCGGGCATCCCGGCCGCCAGCGCGGTGGCCAGCTCGCCGCCGGAGCAGACGTCGAGGTTCAGCCCCTCCTCGTACAGCCACCGGACCACGGCCTTGGAGAGGAACGCCTTCCCGGCGTAGAACACGTCGGCGCCCTCGCCGAACGCCTGCCGCCAGGCCCGCGCCCGGGCCCGGAAGTCGGCCTCGTCCATGACGTAGGCGGGCGTCCCGTACTGCTCGGCCAGCTCCCGGACGTCGACCCCGCCGACCCGCACGGCGCCGTCGTCGCCGCGGGTCACCGAGCCCGCCCACACCTTGGGGTCGAGGGCGTTCAGGTCGGCGGGCGGGGGGCTGTAGTGCCCCTCGGGCAGGACATCGGCGTGACGGGGCCCGGCGGGGTGTGCGGAACGGCTCATGTCTGTGGTCTCTGCGTCTCTCTCTTCGCCTCTGCTCTGCGTCTGTTCTTCGCCAGTGCCGCTCAGAGGTGTTCGGGTGCGTCGATGCCGAGCAGGGTGAGGCCGCCGGCCAGCACCGTCCCGGCGGCTTCGGCGAGCGCGAGCCGGGCGCGGTGGGCGGCCGAGGGTTTCTCCTCCCCGGCCGGGAGCACGGCGGTGTGCGTCAGGAGGTCGAGCGTGGCGTCGGCGACGACCACCAGGTGCCGGGCGAGCCGGTCCGGGGCCAGGTCGCGAGCGGCCTGCGCGAGGACGCGCGGGTGGTCGGCGAGCGCCCGCACCAGCGCGGGGGCGTACGCGGGGGTCTGCGGGGGTTCCGGGGTGCCGGTGGCCTTCGTGGCACCCGGCGTCTGCGTGGGGCCCGGCGCCTCCGTGGGGCCCGGCGCCTCCGTGGGCCCGGGCGTCTCCGTGGGCCCGGGCGTCTCCGTGGGCCCCGGCGTCTCCGTGGGCCCCGGCTCCGCGGCGAACCCGAGCCGCGCCGCGTTCCGCGCGACGGCACGGGTCCGGGCGTGCGCGTACCGCACCCGGAACAGCGGGTTGCCCTCCCGCTGCGCCAGGTGCTCCGCCCCGAGGCTCGGCCGGTCGTGCGGCGCGGGGTGCAGCAACGCCCACCGGGCGGCGGCGGGGCCGAGGTGGGCGGGGTCGCGGGGGGCGGGGACGGGACGGATGAGGTGGGGGGTGGTGGGGGCGGCGGCGTTGTCGTTGCCGGGGGCGTCGTCGCTGCCAGGGGTGATGTCGCTGCCGGGGGCGCCGGCGGCGGCGGTGCGGCCGCTGGGGGTGGCGTCGCTGTCGGTGCCGCTGCTGCCATTGGGCTCGCTGTCGCCGGCGTCGCCGGGGGTGGCGTCGCCCTCACCGGCGGTGGCACCGTGCACGACCTCGGCCCGGCCGCCCTGCGCCTCGACCAACCGCGCGGCGACCTCGGCGACGACGGCGGCGCGGATCTCGTCGGCGGGCCGGAGGACGACGGTCCGGCCCCGCAGTCCGTCCCCGTGCCCGTACCGCAACCCCTGGCCGAGGATCCGGCGCACCACGGCCGCCTCCACGTCCCCGTCCAGGCTGATGTTCAGGAACCCGGGGCCGGTGATCGCGACGTCCCGCACCCCGCTCGCCCTGAGCAGCCGGGCGCGCAGTACTTCGGCGACCTCGTCGGCGGGCCGCCCGGCGGGCCGGGCCAGCCGTAGCGCGACGTTGGTGGCGTAGTCCCCGCAACCCCCGGGGCCGGGCGGGGCGACCTTGACGGTCTCCGGCACGGCCACCGCCAGCTCGCCCGCGTCCACGGCGGAACGCACCGCGTGAAGCACGGTGTGCGAGAGCTCGACGGGGGTCACGGGACCAGATTAGGGGAGCCGGGGTGGGGTAGGTCGACCCGTTTCGGCGGGGTCCCGCCATCCGGACAGTCCGCGCCCTCTTCGCGGCCCCTGTCTCAGTTTCCGCCGCTTCCCGGCGCGGCCCGTTCCCGCTCCCGCACGCGCTCCAGCAACCGCCGTACGACACGCACGAGTTCGGCCGGCTCGAACGGCTTGGCCACGAACGCGTCGACCCCGACGTCCAGCCCGGCCTCCACCTCGGGGCGGCTGCACGCGCTCACGATGGCGAGAGGCACATCACGCGTCCCCGGGTCCGACCTCAGCCGGGCCGCCGTCCCCAGACCGTCCAGCCTCGGCATCACCACGTCCAGCGTGACGACGTCCGGGCGCACCCGATGGACGACTTCCAGACACTCGGCACCATCGGCCGCGGTCACCACCTCGAACCCTTCCAGCTCGAGATTGACCCTGATCAGCTGCCGGATCACCTCACTGTCGTCCACGACAAGGATCCGGCCGGAAGTGCCCGCCACAACTAGAGAGTAGGCACCGAGTGCACGCCCCGTCCCGGTTTTCCGCACTTCCACCCGTACCGGACAGGACACGGACCCCCCGCGCCGCCCCACCCCGGCACTCGGTGCCCGCACAGAAACCTGTTCACGACCACCCGTGATGAGCTGGTAGTGTTCTACCCGTCACCGCGACGAACACGACGCGATCGACACGCCCCCGTAGCTCAGGGGATAGAGCAACGGCCTCCGGAGCCGTGTGCGCAGGTTCGAATCCTGCCGGGGGCACTCGAAAGATGGGAACTGATCTGCCGGTTTTGACCGGTTCGTTCCCCGCGAGTGCCACAGTCGGGCATCAGCACTTCGGTGCTGGTGCCCGATTTTTTGTTCCACTGGTCCACCTCGCGGGTGATGGCCACCAGTGCGTCAACCATGTGGGCCGGGATCGTCACCCGTAGGGTCACTTCTTCCCTGGGCCGGCTGTAACGGACTTCCAGCCCGAACGCCCTGTAGAGCCGTCGCTGGACTTCTTCCGGGACGCGGGACAGGTCCACGTCCAACAGCGGCAACGCGTCCAGCAGGGCTGCGTTGTCGCCCGCGGCGACCGAAGCCGCTGCGGGTTCGTTCAGCCGGGCCAGCTGGTCCGCGAGCGCCTTCCGCTGCGCGCTCAGCGTCCCGTGTTCCTTCCGGATCGCGTCCCGGAACACCCGCTCGTGCTCAGGGTCACCGGCCGCCAAGTCGTCCCCATCGATCCCCATCCCCTCGGCCAGCGCCCGGATCAGCCGGGTCTGCCGCGAGTCGATCGCACGGATCGCTTGCTCCAGCGCCTCCCGCTCCTTCGCCCGACGGGCGCCGTCCGCGTCCGGTGCGGGCTGGTCGGCCTCCAGCAGGGCCTGAAGATGATCGCGGCGACTGGGGCCGAAGACGCGGGTGGCGAAGAACTTCGAGATCACCCCGACAAGGACCTCCTCCCTCACCCACAGGCTCTTCGGATGGTCTCGGAACCAGTCGCGCTCCTGGTGCTCGTTGGGATCCAACTGGCACGCGTAGTAGGGGATGCCGTGGCGGGTCTTCCCGAACATCCGCCGGTCGCAGATGTCGCAGCGGGCGAAGGACCGCAGTACGTAGGAGCGCCGCGTTGCCGGATGTCGGCTGGGCCCGTCCGAGCTCCGTGACCCTCGTCCACGGCCGCCCATCATGGCCACGGTGTCGAAGAGTTCCTTGGTGACCAGCGGCTCGTGGGTGGGCATCGGGGACCACACCCATTCCTTGGGGTCGTTGTTCCGGCCCCCCTTCTTCGTCTGCCGACGGTTCCAGACCTGGTAGCCGGTGTACTTCGGGTTCCGGAGGATCTCCCGCACGGCGGACCCGCTCCACCTCCCCAGCGCCATCTCAGGCCGAGTCGGTTCAGGAGGCGGGTAGGCCGCAAGATCGAGGTTCAGGCGGTCGGCAATGCCGTCGTACCCCATCTTCTCCAGTCCGCGGAGCTGAAAGATCATCGTGACTGCCGACGCGCGAACCGGGTCAGGGATCAACCGGTGCTTCGTCCGTCCCTCCGCCCGGCGCGCAGGCACCGGGTGAGGAAGCCGCTCAGCCAGGTAGCCGTACGGCGGTTTCCCGACGTTCCAGCCCTGTGAGACGTGCTCGACGAAGCCATCCCAGGACAACTCGAGCATCTGCAGGACGTACCACTCAGAGACCGCCTGCTTCACACGCCGGGTGAGCGTCGGCGTGGCCCGTTTCGCCCTGGGGCCCGTGACGATCGGCTCGTCCGCCGCGCAGAGCGCGACGCCGGCCTGCTCCAGCTCGTACTCGATCTTCGTCCCGAAGTAGGTACGCCGGGCCACCCGCTCGATGGACTCACAGATCACGGCCGCGAAGCGACGATCCGGCCGCTGCGCCTCCGCAAGAAGATCGGCAACGCTCCCGTCCCGCGGAATCGGGATATCGAACTGCTGGTACGCCAGGGAAGTGCCGCGCTGCGCGAGCTCCTTCCGCCCCGACTCCACGTCATAGAAGTGGGCAACGATCACCCACCCCGGCGGCAACGCCGCCCTGGCGTTCCGCAACTGCCGCGGCAGGGACAGCGTGGGGTCCTGGGCGTCCTCCGTGGACGTCCGACCGAGCCACGCCACCGGAACCGTCACCGGCAGGCCGGCGGTTTCCGGCAGCCGATCAGACGACCACGGCCGCGCGAAGGCTGGTCGCCCCCACGCCTGAGCGTCGGGCGGGGAACTGGACATGGCTGACCCTCCAGAGAGCTCGGGCAAGTCGCTCACGCCGGGCCGCCCTCCGGGAAGTCCTCCTGGTGGTCACGCAGCCACCCCAGCACCTCGCGGATCGCGGCCCCCTGACGCTGGGCCAGCGCATGAGCGTCCTCACCATCCACGACGAGGTACTCAACGACCGCCCGCAATCCGTCGGCTGGGCAAGTGAGTCCCCGATCGGCGCACGCGGCCAACGACCATGGACGCTCCATCTCGATATCGGCATCAAGCCCTACACCTGAAATATCAGCCGAACCGGTGACTGAGCATTGCAAGATCGGATCTATACGCGCTGCCCGGCGTCGAGCGAGCCGATCGCCCTCGAACTCGTCCACATCTCTTTCCACGATTTACATAGAGACGCTACGGCTCAGAAGTGACATTCGACCCTGCGCCAGCCAAACACTCCAAGGGTCGGATACCCAGTAGCCCAAGCGTCGCCGTGGCGCTTACCTCCTTGGGCGACGAGGGTGAACCCGTCTGGCTACATAGGGTGTCCCCAGTCCCTCCATGGGACAAGAAGCGCTTGAGGCTACATCACCACAGGCCAGGTCTCATACACGATGCCACCGGAGGTGCCTCCAGTGGCATCGTGAGGTGAACTGAACGATCTATTCCTCGACATCCTGAATAAGATTATTTTCTTCGCGCAAGACCTTGTCCATAAAGGTGCGAATCTCGGTCTCGTATGGTTTGTAGGAGAAAACTCCACCGGGCGGGCGCAGGGAAACCAAATCATGTGTCACGACTAGAAGGGAGAGCAACAAGCGGTTCACATCTGAGGACGAAATATCAGAGTGCACACCCTTATTACTCAGGCTGTCCAGCCTGTCGATACGCTTTCCCAAGTCCTCGAAATTTGCGAGGAGCAGTTGTCGCGCCGTGTCCGAATCGACGTTCTCCGCAATGTATGCCCACAGGCGATTTCGATACTCAGCCTGCCCGACCTTCCGGTCGTTGACTTTTTCTTTCCGTGGAGGGTAGAGGCAGTCAGCCAGCTTTTCAGTAAATCGCCGGCAAGACACCGAGACATGTGCCAACTCCTCCGCCGTCTCATGATTCTCAAATGCCTTTAGGGCGGCATGCAGTCGCTGTGTGAGATTTGGATCCATATCCGAGCATCGCATCAAGGTCTCACTCAGGGCTGACGAGAACTGGCCGTTAAGCAGTTCGTCGACCTCTCCAAGACTGCGAAAGTAATGGATGTTGTCATACGGATCAAAGATTGTCTCCCGCGCCCCCGAGTCCTCCCAATGGACGGCAGAAAATATCCTGGAATCTTCCCATTCGCGACATTCCACATGATCGCGGGTGTCTTCGAGTTCCAACTCGTACCCCCGATAGAACAAGTACAGGGAGTCCTCAAATATACGAAACCGACTCGGGATGCTCTTGAGAAACACCATCCAGTGCTCCGGAATCTCCGGACGAACTTGCACTGCCCCCAAGTACCATTCGTGGTCTTTGAGTCGAATATGCATGGCGCGAGCATCTGCCGGATTCAGAGATTCCACAACCATGCCTGCAATATCGTACGTCACGATGTGTTCGACAAGATCCGGTCCAAGAAAGGTGTTCCAGACTGCCCATTGTTCGCCAAGAACGCCGTTTACGGCGAATTCGACTCCACCCATATTCTGAGCAAGTTGCCATAGCGGGAGAGTGCCTGAAGCAAATCGGGCGTGGCGCCTATGCCGCGGAACAGACTCCATGAAGGCTCGCACCAAGGACTGCCTCATGGTGACCCACTCCCACGTCCCAACCTCCGGCGAAGTCCAACCCTCGTCGATCAAAAAGCAGACTCTCATTCGTCCCCCAACCGCACTCTCTTAAATACGTCGGCCTGCCCGCAGGTGGCCGAAGTTCTCTCCTGCGCCTTCACACTGCATGACACTGCCAACCGGGTTGCCCCCACCGTCCGCGCAGCACGCTCGCAGAATGACCTCGCGCCGAACGCCCACGAAGCCGCGCTGGGTACGGACCATCTCCATTGCTTACTTCTAGCGGTCCGGGACCTTGCACGTTGCCGGTGGGTTCGTGCGGCGAATGTCGGTTACGCGTCTACTTGCCCGAACACAAATGCATGCACGGCTCGACGGTCACGAAGGTATCCATTCGCACGACGATAACCGAACACCACACATGCTGCCTCAGCATCTCCCGATGTCCTCCGACCTGGCCTCGTCACCGCAGCCGTTGCCCACCTGCCGGACTGAATCGTGCCAGCCATGGAGACATCGAAGGCCACCAAGATCAACTATCCAGGCTCACGCGAGGCCGACGGCTCACCTCCGCGTGGAAGTGACGGCATCCGCCGGCCTCGGCCCCCACCGACACCCGCCTCAAAGCGGCTGTCGAGGATGCTACGAGTCTACGGTGGAACCTCTCGTCAACTCCGGCATCTCGTCTGGATCGGGAGAGTGGTTCATCTTGATTCCTCAGGGGCGCAAGGTCTGCACGGAGGCAGAGGTCGCCGAGGCCATGGGGCTGCCCCTGCACACCTGGCGGCGTCGGGTTCGCGCTCGCTTGGAGGAGCGGGTTCAGCGCGTCAACGAGGGCGAGGGGCGGGTGCGGCTCTACGACGCTGAGCAGGTGCGCGCGTACGTCGAGGGCGTCCCGGTGCCGCCGGCGGCCAGGTCCGGTGAGGAGCATCCCGATGACCTGCTCACGGACAAGGAGGCGGGTGCGCTCCTGGGGGTCGATGCCTCGACCGTGCGGGCTTACGCGGTGTCCGGGTATTTGCCTCGTGGTGTCGAGGTTCATGGGCGCCGTTGGACTCGGCGGGAGATTCTTGAGCGGGTGCGGCAGGGGGATCAGCGGCACTTCGCAGCGCGGACCGGGGCAGGACGGCCCAAGTCGAGCCCTGAGCGGCCGAACAGGGGGCGCGCCGGGCGGGATGTAGCGGCAGTTCCTGATGCGCGGGTGGTGGAGGTGGGTTCGTTGGTCGACCGCGCGGAGCGGGAAGGGCTACGGCCGCCGACGGCCGCGGTTGTTGCGGAGCGGTTCGGGGTGAGCCGTACTACCGGGGCGCGGATTCTTGCAGCCGCACGGAGCAGAGTGCGCGACGCCAGCAAGAGTTGACCGTCGACCGGTCTACTCGCGCGCAAGGGTGCGGGCAGGTTCGCCGCGCAACGCCCAACACGACACTTCGACGCGTTGGCGCGTTACGCCTGATTTGTCACGAGTCGCTGTAACGTTGTTTTCGTTCGGGAGCCGGGGAACGGCACTCCGCCCTGAACGCCCCCATCACACCCACTCGAAGGGCACCGGCATGACCGAGAACTGTGACCACGGTGACGACCTGCTCAGGACCGACGACTACCTGACCGACGCTGAGGACGCGCCCGTCATCCCGAGCATCGCGGGCTTCCCGCGGCAGCGGCTGAGTGATGTCCCGGCTGACGTCCGGGTGGTGCGGCAGCGCGACTCCGAGAGCGAGTAGGCCGGACGCGAGCGGCCGGGCGGCAGTTGTCTCTGCCGCCCGGCCGTTTCGTGCTGCTGCTCTTCTACGGCCGGCCCGGGCCGCCTGCGGCCAGGGCAGGTTCGATGCCGGGCACAGCGCCGGCGGGCAGCTGCGTGGTGTGGTCGGGGCGGGTGAAGACCAGGACGTCTTCGTGTTGGACGACGCACATCGGGATGCCGGCGCGGCGGGCGTCGCGGGCGTTCTTGAGTTGGAAGAAGGAGGGGCGGGTGATCAGTTCGCCGTTGCGGACTCCGGCGAGGAGGGCGACGCAGCGTTCGGTGGGGATGAGGCCGGCGGCCTTGCCGGCGGCGAGGACGGCGGAGGGGAGGTCGACGAGTTCGCCTTGTTCGCGCCAGGGGCGGGTGGTGACGACGATGGTGCCGCCGGGGCGGACGATGCGGCGGCATTCGTCGAGGATCTTGGTGAAGGCGTTGAGGAGCTGGTCCGTCTTGGCGTGGGCGAGGTTGGAGGGGTCGTGGCTGTAGCGGTCGTCCATGCGCAGGACGCCGGGTTCGCCGGTTTCGCTGGTGGCGCGGACCTGGCCGTGGACGGTGCGGCCGTAGGGCGGTGAGGTGAGGACGAGGTCGACCTTGCCGTGGTGGTCGGGGTGGATGAGGCGGGTGAGGTGGCGGGCGTCGCCTCGGGTGACGTGGCCGGTGGTGGCGGTGTCGGGGCCGAGGTGTTCGGTGATGTGGCGGACGTTGGCTCGGGCGAGGGCGGCCCAGCGGGGTTCGTACTCGTTGCCGATGGCGTGGCGGCCGAGGCGGATGGCTTCGACGAGGGTGGTGCCGATGCCGCACATGGGGTCGAGGACGAGGTCGCCGGGGCGGGAGTAGGTGGCGATGGCGTGGGCGGCGAGCTGGGGGAGCATCTTGCCGGGGTGGGCGGCGGAGCCGCGGACGTAGTGTCCGCGGCGCTGCTTGGGGGCGGAGGTCGGGGCGGTGTTCCAGATCGAGTCGGACGGGGCCATGGTGCTGCGCTCCTCGGTGTTCGGCGCTCGGTGGGGTCAGGGGTGGCGGATGACGGAGAAGACGAGCAGGTCGCAGTGGGCGAGGCCGGGCGGGGCGTCGCGGGGCGGGGTCGGGACGAGGGTGTTGCCGCGGGGGCGGGCGTAGGCGACGGCGATGTGCTGGAGGTAGCGGAAGCCAGCGGTGCGGGCGTGGGCGATGAGGAGGCCGAGGGGGTCGGCGAGTTGGCCGGCGTCGCGTCGCTGGCGGGTGGCGAGGAGCAGGAGGCCGTCGTCGGGGAGGTAGCGGTGGGCGCGGTGGAAGAAGCCGGGCCAGCCGTTCTCCGTTGCTCCGGGCAGGTCGTCGGTGCCGCCGCAGTCGGGCTGGAGGGCGAACGTGGGGAGGGCGTCGGGGTGGAGCTCGGCGAGGAGGAGGCGCGGCCGTGCTGAGGGGCGGGACCTGACAGGGCCGGGGGCGCGGAGGTCGATGGCGGGGATGCGGGCGTCGACGCCAGGGGCCAGGTCGCGGATGGCGATCTTGAGGAGGCGGGCCGGGTCGTGCTCGGGGTGGCCGACGAGGTCGGTGCGGATCTTGTCGAGGGCCCAGGCGGGGAGGACGCATCCGGGGAAGGGGCGGGTGCTCGTCTCTTCGGCGTCGGGGATCCAGATGGTGGCGGGCGGGGTGGCGGGGGTGGGGGTGTGAGCGGGCTGGGAGTTCGTCATGGGACGGGGGCTCCGGGCTGCAGGGTGGTCCGACTGTGCTGACGCCTGGTCATGGAGAGGGCGGGGCGGGCTTTTGCCATCCCGGTTCTGCATCGAACGGCCAGGGCGAGGGCGCGGCGGCAGGCAGTTGCCGTTGAGTGTGGGCGCCCGGGCCACCTGTCTGTGCAGGTCAGAGCTGATTTACCGGGTGCCGGGCCAGTAGCGAGCCAGTCGCGGGCCACCTGCGAGCCACCGTCGTCATGTCGCCCGGTCGGCGCAGCTGGGGCGCTCGGAGATTTCTATGTTCGATTGCGCCTGCGGCCACGGAGGACTTCCCGCAGGTGGTTCCTGGTGGCGCGGGAGGCGGTGCTCGTACGGGCCGTGCCAGTGGTGCGCGGGTGGTTCGGTGACGGCGCGCGGGTGGTCCGGGGGTGGCTCGGGCGGGGTCGAGGAGTGACGGCGCAAGCAGTTCTCGACTCGTCGTCAGGAGATGCGCCATGCAGCACCGTCACCTTGTCCGCCGTCCTGCTTCCCCCGCCCCGTACGGTCGCGGGCAGTCGCCGTCTCCGCTGGAGGAGCTGGAGCGGGCGTTCCTCGCGCTGGCTCAAGGGCCGGCACCGCTGACGTTTCCGGCGCACCTGGTGTGTGAGGAGCCGGACCGGGAGTTCTGGCCGGTGGACCGCGTGCGTGCGCAGCTGGCGCATCCGTCGACGTCGGCGGAGCTGCGGGAGCGGACCTGGCAGGAGGTGGTCCGTCGGGCCCGTCGCCTGGGAGCGCCGTGGGATGTTGTCGCGGTGGCCATGTCGGTGCCGGTGCTGCGGCGGATGCTGGCCCGGCTTCGTAGGCCGCAGCACCTGGAGCGCGCGGAGATGGAGCAGGAGGCGCTCGCCGGGGTCGCCTCGGCGTTGCGCGCGGTGGAGCTCGGGGTTGAGCGGCCGGACCGGGAGTTGTTCCGGGCGGCGGACCGGGCCGTGCACCGGCTCGTGTATGCGGCGTGGCGTCAGGTGAACCGGGAGGCGGCGTTCGAGGCTGTCGAGTTCGTCGATGCCCGAAGCGGGGTCGGGGGCGACGAGGCGCCGAGCGAGTTGACGGTGCTGGCCCAGGCCGTGCAGCTGCGCGTGCTGGACGTGGCGGAGGCTCGGCTGATCGCGCGTACGCGGCTCGCGGGTGAGCCGATGAGCCGGCTCGCCGTCGAGCGCGGGGTGAGCGTGCGGCAGCTCTACCGGCACCGCAACGCCGCCGAGGAGCACCTCGCCGCCCACCTGCGGCACCGGCTGGCGGGGCGGCGGACTCGTCCGTCCGAGTGAAGTGCGGCCTGGCCGTGTCACTGCGGCGGGAGACCGCCTCCATTCGAGGTGACGGCGGCGAACTGGTCGTCGTCGCCCGGGTCCTCGGCCGTCGGCCGTCCGGCCCGGGTCCCGGTGGTGCGGGGTGTGCGGCCGTCTCGTGCTGACACCCCGAGAAACCAGCCCAAGCGACCTGAGGAGGTCGGCCCCGGGCTCAGGGTTCTGCGCACCTCGCACCGCCGGGCCGGCTTTCTCCCCCCTTCTCGTCCCTGTTTGGAGGTGCCGCGGTGCTCGTGAAGCGCCTTCGCCCGTCTCGCCGCTCGCCGGTCCGGTCGGCGTGGCTGCGCATTCTGCGTCGGCTGGTGTTCGTTGGCGGCCTGGTGGCGGTGCACATGCTGGTCGCGCCGGCGGTCGGCTGGGCGGTCGCCGACATCCCCACCGTGATCAGGAACCTGCGGAACTGGATCGTCGGGTTGCTGTCCGCGCTGGCGACGCTGTTCCTGACGTTCGGCGGCGTGCGGTACCTGCTGGCCGGTGGCGATCCGGGGGAGGTCGAGTCCGCGAAGCGGGCGTTGAAGGCGTCGTCGATCGGGTTCGGCCTCGCCATGCTGGCCCCGGTGCTCGTCACCGTGCTGGAGAACATCGTCGGCGCGGGCGGCGGTGAGTGACCGTGGCCGCGATCCGGTGCCTGCGCCTGGTGCTCCTCGGCTGTCTCGCGGTGGGGTGGCTGGTGCAGGGGTACGCGGTGCAGGCGTTCGCGTCCGGCGGCCTGCCGGTGCTGGTTGCTGCACCTCAGCCGCCTGAGCCTCGGCCCGTGCCGGGTCCTGCGCCGACTCCAGCACCAGGCCGGCCCTCTCAGCCGCAGCCCTCCCCGGGGCCACCGCCCGCGGCTGGTCCTTCGCGTCCCGCCCCGGAGCACGACGAGTCGTCGGGGCCGGGCGACGGCTTGATGCCCCGGGCCTGCGAGGCGGACGGCGACGCGAGTGACTGCGAGGTCGACGACGGCTCGGGTGGTCTCTTCGACTTCGGCTCCATGATCACGAACGCGATCACCTCGTTCCTGGGCGACCTCATCGAGCAAGTGATGAAGCCGATCCGCGAGTTCCTCGCGGACACCCTCCTTGCGACCCCGGACGTGACCCAGCACCGGGACATCCAGAGGCTGTGGAAGTCGACCCTCGGGATCACGCTCGGCGTCTATGTCCTGTTCGTGACGGCCGGCGGAGTTACCGTCATGGGTCACGAGACGGTTCAGACCCGGTACGCCCTGCGGCACATCGCGCCTCGGCTCCTGCTGGGTCTCGCCGCCGGCACCGCCTCCCTGACGGTGATGGGGAAGGCGGTCGGCCTGTCCAACGCGCTGGCGCACGCGATCCTCGCCGCGGACATGAGCGACGCCGGGCAAGGGCTGGTCGAGCGGGCGCTGCCGTTCGCGCTGTTCGGTGCGGCCGGGGTCAAGATCTACCTGTTGCTCCTGGCCGTCATGGTCCTGGCGCTGGTCGTCGCGGTGCTCATCGGCTTCATGATGCGCGTCGCGGTGATGGCGCTCCTCGCGGTCGCCGCCCCTTTGATGCTGGCGTGTCACGCCCACCCGGTGACCGAGCCGGTGGCTCGTCTGTGGTGGAAGGCGCTGGGCGGCTGCATGGCGATCCAGGTCGCGCAGTCCCTGACGTTCGTTCTGGCGCTGAAGCTGTTCTTCGCCCCGGGGGCCACAGCCGTCGGCATCCCGAGGGCGGACGAGCTGGGCACCATGCTCGCCGGTACGGCGCTGTTCTGGGTGCTGTTCAAGATTCCGGGCTGGACGCTGCAGATCGTGCTGCGAGGGAGCCCTGCGTCGGCTCCTTTTGCTCCGGCCGGTCTGCGGATGCTGAAGAACCTGGCGATGTACCGGCTCCTGGCCCAGGCGACTCCGGTGGGCGGTCTCCTTGCCGCCGCCGGGGCGGGCGGACGGTCCGGCGGCTTCGGCTTCGGTCCTCGCAGGCGCCCACCGGGGGGCGGCCCCGGCCCGGGCGGCGGGTCCGGCGGCTCCCCGGGCGGGCCGGGCAACGGAGGCAACCCCACCGGCCAGCCGCCGGCCTCGCAGCCGGGCCGAGGCCTCCGGGCTCGTGGACAGCGGCTGCTCTCCGAAGGACGGGCCGTCCTCACCCGGTTCGGCATCACGCCACCCTCCGCCGCCCCGCCCCAGAACCAGGCCGCTCCCGCGCCTCCCGCCCGCCCCGGCCCCCGAGCCGTGGTCCACCCCGCGCAGGCCCGGCACCGGCAGCAGTTGGCGCTCCCGATCCACGCCCCGCGCGTCCCCGCCCGCCCCGGTCAGGCCACACAACTCTGGCTCCCCGTCCCCGCCGAACACGTCCCGACCCGACCCGCCACCCAGGCCCCCGGTGGGCACTCCCCACGCACACCGGGCTCGCCCCCGCGCCTATCCCCGGGCAGCGCGCCGACCCCCACCCCTCCCGCGAACCGCTCGCCCCGTGGCCGCCAGACGGTCCTGCCGATCCGCGTCGACCGTGTCCGTGTCCGTCCGCCGCGCCCCGTGCAGCTGCGGCTTCCGCTCGAACCACCCTGGAGGTAACCCGTGCCGCACCCCGAGCAGTCGGGCGAGTTCCCGTACTCGACGCGCATCCCCGCCGACATCTCCCGCCCTGACCGAGTCCTCGGCCCTTTCACCCTCCGGCAGACCGTGATCCTCGCCGTCACCGCGCTGCTCCTCTACGGCGGCTGGTGGCTCAGCCGCCCGTTCCTCGCCCCGCTGGTCTACCTCGTCCTGGTCGTCCCGGTGGCCGGCACCGCGGCTGCCCTGGCTCTCGGACGGCGTGAGGGCGTGGGCCTGGACCGCTTCCTCGCCGCCCGCCTCGCCTACGCGCGCACGCCGAAACGGCAGGTCCACGCCCCGGAAGGCGTGCCGCCTCTCCCCTCTTTCCTCCCCACCCCGTGGACGGCCAACGCCGGACCGCCACCCGCAGCCATGCACATGCCGTGCGACACAGTGACCGAGGCCGGCGTGGTCAGCCTCGGCTCCGAGGGGGAGGTTGCCCTCGCCACCTGCTCCACGGTGAACTTCGCCCTGCGGTCCGTATCGGAACAGCAGAGCCTGACCGCCGGGTTCGCCCGCTGGCTCAACTCCCTCACCGGCCCGGCCCAACTACTCGTGCGCTGCCACAGCGTCGATCTCGCCCCGGTCGCCGACCGGCTGCACCAGGACGCTGCCGCGCTGCCGCACCCCGCGCTGGAGCAGGCGGCCCGCGCCCACGCCGACTACTTGGCCCAGCTGACCGCCCACGGCGGCAGCGCGCTGGGCCGGCAGATCGTCCTCGTCAGCCGCGAGAACGCCGCCCGGTCGCCGTCGGCGAACGCGGGCCGCGTCGTCCAGCGGGTCTCCGAAGCCCAACGCTCCCTCGCCGCTGCCGAGATCACCGTCACTCCGCTCGACGGCTGGCGCACCCGCGCCCTGATCACCCAGGCCGCCAACGCCGACATCACCCCAGCTGCCACCTCCCCGGAAGGACCCCGCTCATGAACGCCGCGCCCACTGTCGACGCCCACCGACTCCTCGACGTGGCCGGTCCCGAAGCCGTCGAGGTCCACGCACGGATGCTGGCCATCGGCGGCCACCTGGCCACCACCCTGGTCGTCACCGGCTACCCGTCCGAGGTGACGCCCGGCTGGCTCGCGCCGCTGCTGAACTTCCCCGGGCACCTCGACATCGCCCTGCACATCGACCCGATCCCCAACGCCACGGCCGCCGCCGGGCTGAAGAAGCAGCGGGCCCGCCTCGAGTCGGGTCGGCGCAGCGGCTACGAGAAGGGGCACCTGGACGACCCCGAGGTGGAGGCCGCAGCGGCCGACGCCGCCGACCTCGCCTACCGGATCGCCCGCGGCGAGGGGAAGCTCTTCCACGTCTCGCTCTACCTCACCGTGCACGCGCCCGACGAGGAGTCCCTCGCCGAGCAGACCGCGGCGGTCCGCGCGGTGGCCGAGTCACTCCTCCTGAGCGTCGCCCCGACCACCTACCGGGCGCTGCCCGCCTGGCTGGCCACTCTCCCCCTCGGCGTCGACACCCTCAAGATCCGCCGCTCCTTCGACACCGCCGCCCTGGCCGCCTGCTTCCCCTTCACCGGCCCCGACCTCCCCCAGTCCACCGGCGACGACGGCGCGCCGACCGGGGTGCTGTACGGGCTGAACGCGGCTTCCGGGACACCGGTGCTTTGGGACCGGTTCGGGCAGGACAACTACAACTCGATCACCCTGGCCCGCTCCGGCGCCGGCAAGTCCTACTTCACCAAACTGGAGCTGCTGCGCCTGCTGTTCACCGGCGTCACCGCCTCGGTCATCGACCCGGAGAACGAGTACGTGCGCCTGGCCGAAACCGTCGGCGGCACCGTCCTGGACCTCGGAGCCGACGGGGTCCGCGTGAACCCGTTCGATCTCCCGGCCGCCACCGCCACGGGCGAGGACCTGCTGACCCGGCGCATCCTCTTCCTCCACACCTTCCTCGCAGTGCTGCTCGGTGCGGAGCCGTCCCCGGACGAGAAAGCGGCCCTGGACCGGGCGATCCTCGCCTGCTACGCCCGCGCCGGCATCACCGCCGACGCCCGCACCTGGCGACGCACCCCGCCCACCCTCACCGACCTGACCGAGGTCCTCGCCGACGACGGCAGCGTCCCGGCGAGCGCCGTCGCCGCCCGCCTGGCTCCGTACGTGACCGGCTCCCATGCCGGGCTCTTCAACGGCCAGAGCACCAGCGACCTGTCCGGCCACCTGGTCGTGTTCGCTCTGCGGCAGCTGCCGGAGGAGGTGAAGGCTCCGGCGATGCTGCTCGCGCTGGACGCGATCTGGCGGCAGGTCACCTACCGCCCCCAGGCCGGCCGGCACTTGGTCGTGGTCGATGAGGCGTGGCTGCTGATGCGCGAGGGCGCCGGGGCGAGGTTCCTCTTCCGGATGGCCAAGGCGGCCCGCAAGCACTGGACCGGCCTCGCGGTCGTCACCCAGGACGCCGACGATGTCCTCGCCTCGCCGCTGGGACGGGCCATCGTCTCCAACGCGGCGACGCAGATCCTCCTGCACCAGGCCCCGCAGGCGATCGACACAATCAGCGAGACCTTCAACCTGTGCCAGGGAGAACGCGACTTCCTCCTCACGGCCGCCCAGGGCGAGGCACTGCTGCTCACCGGCGACCGCCGGCACAAGGTCGCCTTCGCCAGCGTCGCCGCACCCGGCGAGCACGCCATCGTCACCACGAACCCCGCCGAACTCACCGCCCGCCCCGGCAAGACGGTCGGCGTCGACGAGGAGTGGGAGCTGTGACCACCACCGCCATCCTCGCCGCGCCGCCGCCGGACCCCGGGCAGCCTTCCGGCCTCCTGGTCGACTTCCTCCTCCATCCGGAAGCCTTCTCCCCCTCCGCCCTGTTCCACGCGACCCTGGACTGGCTCTGGTCGGCGGCCCCGCTCCTCCTGCCGTGCCTGCTCGTGGCCGGGTCCGCCGGCACCGTGGCCCGCCGACGGCTCCTCGACCACCGGCACCGCCAGTGGTCCACCGGCGCGCGGATGGTCGAGATCCTCGCCCCGCCCACCGTCGCTCCGAACGGCGGCCGCGTCCTGTGGGCGCAGCTCGCCGGGCTGCTGCGGCCGTGGTGGCGGCGGCTCATCTCCGGCCAACCGCACCTCGCGTTCGAGTACTCCTGGACGCACACCGGTCTGCGGATCCGCCTCTGGGTCCCCGGCACCGTCCCGCTCGACCTTGTGCGCCGCGCCGTTGAGGCGGCCTGGCCCGGCGCGCACACCCGCGTCACCGACCCGGAGCCGCTGCTGCCGACCGGGCACGAGGTGAGCGCCGGGCGGATGCGGCTGGCCAAGCCCGACGTGCTCCCGCTGCGCACCGACCACACGACCGATCCGCTGCGCCCGCTGCTCCAGGCGGCCACCGGCATGGGTGAGGAGGAGACGGCGTGCGTGCAGATCTTCGCCCGCCCCGCCACCGGTCTCGCCCTGCGCCGCGCCCGCCGCCAGGCCCGCACGCTGAAGGCCGGGCAAGCCCCAGGACGCCTGCCAGCGCTCGTCGCGCTCCTCTTCCACCGGTCCCAGCCCTCGACCACGGGCAAGCTGGACCCGGAACACAGCGCCGCGGTCCGGCAGATGGCGGTCAAGCAGGCCGGTGCCCAGTGGCAGTGCACGATCACCTACGCCGCCTCCTGCTCGCCGAAGCCGGACGCCGCCCCGGACCTCGTGCGAGGCCGCGCCCACGCCCTGGCCTCGGCGTTCGGCCTCTTCGCCGACCGCAACTACCTGGTCCGCACCCGCCTGCGCCAACCCGAGCCGCACCTCAGCGACCGCCGCCACCCGGCCGTCCGGCGGCCCGCCCTGCTCTCCGTCCCCGAACTCGCCGCCCTCGCCCACCTCCCCGTGGACCCGGACGCTCCCGGCCTGCGCCGCGCCGGAGCGCGGTCCGTGCTGCCGCCCCCGTCGATCCCGGAGGCCACGCCCGGCAGCGGCGTGAAGCCGCTGGGCCAGTCGGACACCGGCGCGCGCAGGGGCGTGGGCCTGAGCGTGCCGGACGCCCGCCACCACCTGCACGTCATGGGCGCCACCGGCTCCGGCAAGTCCACGCTGATCGCCAACCTCGTCCTCGACGACGTCCGCAACCACCGCGGCGTCATCGTCATCGACCCCAAGGGCGACCTCGTCACCGACCTCCTGGACCGGCTCCCCGACGACTGCGCCGACCGCCTGGTCCTCATCGACCCGGACGACCCCCACACTCCACCCTGCCTGAACGTCCTGGACGGCGCGGACATCGACGTCGTCGTCGACAACCTGACCGGCATCTTCCGCCGCATCTTCTCCGCCTTCTGGGGACCGCGCACCGACGACGTGATGCGCGCCGCCTGCCTCACCCTCCTCAAGCACCGCGAACGCACCCGCCAGACCGTCACCCTCGCCGACGTCCCCCGCCTCCTGGGCGAGAGCTCCTACCGGCTGCGGATCGTCCCGGCGCTCAAGGACCCGGTGTTGCGCGGGTTCTGGGACTGGTACGAGTCGATGTCCGAACCATCACGCGCCGCGGTCATCGGCCCGGTGATGAACAAGCTGCGCGCCTTCCTCCTCCGGGACTTCGCCCGCCGCGCGATCGCCGCCGGCCCGTCCACCTTCGACCTCGGCCAGGTCCTCGACGGCGGCATCCTCCTCGCCCGCCTGCCCAAGGGCGCCCTCGGCGAGGAGACCGCCCGGCTCCTCGGCTCGTTCATCGTCGCCGGCACCTGGCAGGCCGCCGCAGCCCGCGCCCGCACGCCCGAGCACTCCCGGATCGACGCCACGCTCAGCATCGACGAGGCCCACAACTTCCTCACCCTGCCGTACCCGCTGGAGGACATGCTCGCCGAGGCCCGCGGCTACCGGCTCTCCATGCTGCTGGCCCACCAGCACCTCGCCCAGCTCCCCCGCGACCTGCGCGAAGGCATCTCCGCCAACGCCCGCAACAAGATCTTCTTCAACGCCTCCCCCGAGGACTCCAACGCCCTGGAGCGCCACACGCTCCCCACCCTGGCCGCGCACGACCTCGCACACCTGGGCCCGTACCAGGCGGCCGCCCATCTCCTGTCCGGCGGAGCCGAGGCATCCGCGTTCACCCTCACCACCCGGCCCCTGCCACCAGCCGTCCCCGGCCGTGCCCGCGACCTGCGCGCCGCAGCCGCCGGACGCACCGGCCCGCGCCCCGCCACCCGCTGAACCGCCCTCCACGACCCGTCCCTTGGAGGCATCGCCATGCCCGCACTGCCCCGCCCCGCATCCGGCCCCGGAGCCCGCTACACCCCGCGCGCCGCGACGTCCCGGCCCCGCTCCCGCGCCGCCCGCTACATCGACGTCGCCGCTCTCAGCCGGCACCTCACCGACCGCGATGTGTGGCTCACCCGGATGGTCAACGAGCACAAGGTGCTCACCAGTCACCAGATCACCCGCCTCGCCTTCGGTGCCCTCCGCACCGCCCAGCGACGCCTGCTCACCCTCCACCAGCTCGGCGTCCTCGACTCCTTCCGCCCCCTCGCCCAGACCGGCTCCGCGCCCGAGCACTACACCCTCGGCCCGGCCGGAGCAGCGCTTCTCGCTTCCGCCGCCGGATGCGACCTCGCCGAGGTCGGCTGGCATTCCTCCCGTACCGGCCGCATCGCCTACTCGCCCTCCCTCGGTCACGACCTGGGCGTCAGTGAACTCCTCACCCACCTCGCCGCCCGCACCCGCACCGCCCCCGACCACCGCCTCAGCCTCTGGCTCTCCGCCCGCTCCTGCGCTCGTCGCTGGGGCGACCTGATCCGCCCCGACGCCTACGCCCACTGGCAGGCCGACGGCCAACTCCTGCCGTTCTTCCTCGAGTACGACACCGGCAGCGAATCCCTCGCCCGCGTCGAGGCCAAGCTCCCCGGCTACGCCGCCTTCGCCACCACCACCGGCACCAGCCCGGCCCTCCTCCTCCACACCCGCACCGAATCCCACGCCCAGCTCCTTCGCCAACGCCTGGCCGCACCCGCCCGCGAACTCGGCCTCACCGTCGCGACCTCCTCCGCCGACTTCACCACTTCCACCCCCTGGGGCCCGTGGTGGTCACCCCTCCCACCCGGCGACACCCGCCGCACCACCCTCGCCAACCTCACCGCCCGCTGGCCCTCGCTCTCCCCCGCCGCCGGACTCGACCCCACCGACGCCGACACCGCCCTCACCCTCCCCGTCCCGCCCCTGCCCCCGGCCCTCGGAGGAAGCGCATGAGCTCGACCCTCGCCAAGACCGTCGGAGGCGTCGGCTGCGCGGTCATCACCCTCCCTCTACTGGCCGCCGTCGCCCTCATTACCGCGCTCACCGGCCCCGCCACCGGCAGCACCCACGATGACTTCCCGCCCGGCATGGCCGCCCTCTACCAGCGAGGCGCCGCCGAATGCCCGGGCCTGCCCTGGACGGTCCTCGCCGCCATCGGCAAGGTCGAGACCGACCACGGCCGGCACCCGACCATGGTCTCCAGCGCCGGAGCGGTCGGCCCGATGCAGTTCCTCCCGTCCACCTTCCGCCTCTACGCGTATCCCGTGCCGCCCGGCGGCAAGAACCCGCCCACCCCCTGGGACCGCGTCGACGCCGTCCACGCCGCCGCCCGCCTCCTGTGCGCCCACGGCGCACGAGGCGGCAGAGACATCCGCCGCGCGATCTGGCACTACAACCCCTCCAACGCCTACGTCGACAAGGTCCTGCGCACAGCGGACCGTTACAACGCCTCCTCCGACCGCACCGCCCCCGTCGCCCCAACTCGGGCGGCCCGCAGAGCGATCACCTTCGCCCGCGCCCAGCTCGGCACCCCCTACGTCTGGGGCGGCGACGGACCCTCCGAGGGCGGCTTCGACTGCTCCGGCCTCACCCGCGCCGCCTACCGAGCAGCCGGCATCACCATCCCCCGCGTCGCCCAGGACCAGTTCAACCACGGCCCCCGACTCCGCCGCCGCGCACGCCTCCTCCCCGGAGACCTCCTCTTCTTCGGCCCCAGCCCTCGCAACATCACCCACGTCACCCTCTACATCGGCGGCGGCAAATCCATCGAGGCCCCCTACACCGGCTCCCACGTCAAGAAGAGCCCAGCCAGGACCAACTCCCCCTCCTATCAGGGCGCCACCCGCCCCTGGGCACGAGGCGGCAAACGATGAAACCCGCCGTCCCGACCCACGAGGCCGTCGCGCTGCTCCGCAACATGACCCGCGTCCTGGGCGTCGTCGCCGCCCTGGCCCTGGTCTTCACCACCGTCAACGTCACCCGCTTCGCCACCAGCCGAGACGTCCCACTCCCCATCGCCGTCCTCCTGGACCCGATGATCGGCACCACCCTCGCCGGCGTCCTCTACGTCGACGCCCGCCTCGCCTCCTGGGGCATCGCCCCGCCCGCCTGGTCCACCGCCCTGCGCTGGACCGCCGGCTGCACCGCCGCTCTGATGAATACCTGGGAGAGCCTCTGGCCCGACCGCCACATCGGCTGGCCCCGCCACGCCGACCCCGCGGCCGTCCTCCTCCACCTCACCCCGGCGCTACTGCTCATCGGCCTCACCGAGACGATCGCCGCCTACCGCCGAACGGTCAGCCAACTCCTGGACCCAGCCAGCAACGAACTGCCCTCCCCCGACGACACCCCGCCCCCGCCCGACCTGCCACCACACCCGGAAGCCGACCCCGCGCCCGAACCGAGCGGCTCATCACCGATCGACGACGAACTATGGGGCGCTGCCGTGGCCTTGGACGAAACGGTCCGCATGACGACCGGCTCCCCCGTCAGCGTCTGGCGCCTCCGGCAAGACCTACGCATCGGCCCCCGCCGCGCCGCCCGGCTCCACGAACAGCTCCGCATCCACCGCCCGAACGCCCCGTGCCCCTGCCCGACCGAGCCGGCCGACCCCGCCGAACCGGCACCGACCGGCACCCCGCCCACCGACCGATCACCCGCTCCCACCACCCGATCCGACATCCCCCGACACCATCCGGATGACACCGCTTGACTTCGTCGCCGCCATCGAGCGTCCATGGTCGTGGCCGACCACCCGAGCGGACACACGGACTGCCGTAGCCCGCACGTCACGGCCCCGTTCGTCCGGGAACCACGCGCTGCGCACGCGCCCCGACGAACACCGCGGACCGCCCATCGGTACCGCCCCCGGCCGGGGACCTCACCGCCCGACCACACGGAAACGAGGACCCCACATGTCTGTCACCACCCTGCCCACCACCGCCCCCGAGACCCCCGCCGGCGACCCGCTGGCCGCCCTTCCCCCCTCCTACCGAACCGTCCACACCCACCTCCAGGTACTCACCGACCCGACCTCCGCCCCCGACATCGCCACCGCGATCGGCCTCGGCCGCTCCACCGCCGCCAAGGCCCTCGCCGCCCTCGAGCAGCGCGGCCTCGCCCAGCGCGTCACCGGCCACTACGTCGGAACCGTCCGCACCCCGGACCTCTGGAAGACGACCGCCCCGGCCGCCCCCGAGCCCCCGGCGGACATCACGAACGTCACCGAGCAGCCGCATGCCGCCCCGACTCCCGACGCCCTGGAGCCGGTCACGCCCACCGAGCAGCAGGCGGCCCCGCCCGCACCCGAGGCACCCGCGGAAGCCCTCGCCCCGGCCCCGGCCGCCGTCCCGGAGCCCGCGGCCGAGGCGGCAGCACCCGCAGCCGAGGCACCCTCTCCCCTCACCGCCGCCCCCGAGTTGCCCGCCCAGCGCACCGTCCCGCCTCTGACGGTCATCCCCGGCGGCGACTCCCAGCGCCTCGCCCCGGGCGCACTCCGCCAGATGGTCCTCGACCACCTCACCGCCCACCCCGACGAAGCGTTCACCTCAACTCGCATCAGCCGCGCGATCGGCCGCTCCTCCGGCGCCATCGCCAACGCCCTCGTCACCCTCACCCGCCACGGCCACGCCGAGCAGGTCACCTTCCGGCCCATGACGTACCGGCTGGCGCAGACAGGGCTTGACGCGTAGGTATCCACACGGCCCGCCCTGTAAGGGCGGGCCACACACGAGACGTCCCACAGCCGTAAGACCGAAACGAGGCCCAAGGACCACCGCCACATGAATTCGGGACCACGGAGGCACCCGTACCTGTTACTGCACCAAATTGTCGAAAACGGCAGCGACGCCGTCCTTGCATGATCCGAAGTCTCGATTAACCGCCCAGGCATGATGAGACGGTGGGGATCCGAGGGCGGTGTCGGAGCCGTGTGGAAGGCTAACCGGCATGAGCCTCGATTCAGCCGGCGATCCGCTGCTGCCGTCCGATGTATTCAACGACCCTACGCTCCAAGACGCTCTGGCTCACGTGGCGGCCATGGCCAGCCAGGTCTCCGGGCAGGTGGCCGCTCTCGGCCCTGCTCTCCTCCAGATGAGTGACGCCGTACGGCAAATCACCACCCAGATAGACCCAGCCGCACTCGCCCAAGCCTTCCAACCTGTGCTGGCCATGGCTGCAACCGTGCAAGCGATGGACTTCACACATATCGCCAACCACGTAGCTCTGTTCGCCGAGGCCATACCGCGGATCAATCTGTCGTTCCTTGACAGTCTCTTCCGCGGTCTTGAGCCGTGGGAGCAGCTGTCCGTCGAGACCCGCGGCGATATCTCGGACGTTCTCCAAGACGCGTTTCAGCAAGCCGACAGTGCGGTCCTTGAGGACAATCTCGTACTGGAGGGACCCGAAGCGGCGGCACTTGAGGAGCAGGCCCGTCTGCTGAACGAGCAAACCGCAAGCATGCCTTGGGAGTCACGCCGCAGCTTGTTCCTGTGGTTCGTCACTGGGTGCGCGAGCATACGTCTCTTCACGGCGACGCTGGAGAGCGACGCCGCTCAGGAAACCGTGGGCAGCGTCGCGGACGTCCTGGCCATCGCCGTCACCCTGTTCGCTGGCCTCGGCCTCCTCTGGGACCGCAAGTTCCCCCGCCCTACTGATCAAAGCTAGGGGGTAGTGGGCCACGGCGTGTCTGAGGACACTGTTCGCCCACCACCGGAGCGAAAGTACCGCTCCACCCAAACGGTGGAGGCCGACAATCCCGCCTCCACCGTTTCGCACTCAATAATCCATGCGAGTCCTCAGTATGCAGCCCTGACCTCAGAGGCGCTGGCTACAGTCCAGGCCATGACGTCTCCTGAGATACTCGCGACACGCGCGCTGACCCAGGCCGCTATGAAGATGGCGCAGGCGGCCAGCAGTCCGACCGTCATGGTCAAGCACGGCCGCCGCGAAGACCGCGCCGCGGCCTACGATCGCTTTGTCCAGGCCTGCGCCACCTTCTATCAAGGCCGGGGCACCTCCGGCGTCAACGATCTGTACGCCACCTGCCACTCCGTCGAGTTGCGGGCGCCCCGGCGAGTCCGGGAGGCTGCAGCAACACTTTGCCAACGCATCGTGGGCACCTGGCTGGATCCGCACACCCTCACCGCCTGGCCCGACATACCCATCCACGACGATCACCCCGCGATCGCCGAGCACCGCATCAGCGATGTTCACTTGGTGTCCCAAGAGAGCATCAAGCCCCCTCCGCCCGGCGACCCCACCAATGTGATCGCCGACCCCGACGAGTTGCGCGACGAGATAGGCAAATTCCTCGACTTGGCCCGCGATGACATAAACAATCGCTGGTGGCACTGGCCCGTCGCCACCCGCAACGGTAACCGCGACTGGTGGAATTGGGCGCTGAAACAAGTGCCGTTCTTGCAACGCTGGTGGGTCTCGCGCTAGCCCCCTTCAGGGAAACGGAGCGTCGCGCCCTTCGCCGTGGATGACGATCCATGCGAGGCCCTCGTTCGGGTGCCCAGCCAGAGGGCACGGATGGCGGCAGATCCCGTCAACTGTCCAGATTCTGAACTGCTCAGCGGATGCCACCGTGGCGGCAGTCTGGGGTATGGCCGGCGTCCTCAACCGGGGAGGCCACCGACCGGCCGCAGGCCTCCCCGACCTCCGACGCCCCGAAACCGGTCACGTCCACCGCGCAGCAGCCGACCCCGCCGGCGCCGAGGCACCCGCGGAAGCCCTCGCCCCGGCCACCATCCCGGAGCCCGAAGCCACCACCACGCCCGAGCCCACCCCGGAGACGGCCGCGCCCGCAGCCGAGGCACCCCCCTCACCACCACCCCTGAATTGCCCGCCCAGCGCACCGCCCCGCCTCTGACGGTCATCCCCGGCGGCAACTCCCAGCGCCTCGCCCCCGGCGCACTCCACCAGGTGGTCCTCGACCACCTCACCACCCACCCCAAGGAGTCATTCACCTCAATCCGCATCAGCCGCGCGATCGGCCGCTCCTCCGGCGCCATCGCCAACGCCCTCGTCACCCTCACCCGCCACGGCCACGCCGAGCAGGTCACGACCCGGCCCATGACCTACCGTCTCGCCCGGCCGGGCCTTGGCGCGTAGAAGTCAGCAAACGGCGTGTGGCCCACCCAAAACCAGGTGGGCCACACGTACGGGAGGCGCACGGCATGCGCGCCCTCGTCCTCGCCAGAACTGCCGAATGACGGCAGTTACCGGGGTTCCGTGAAGTCCAGGGTGAGACGAAAGAGGCAGGGGCGAACTTGTCGGCCATGACTGAGATCCCCAGGAGGGAGATTGAAACCTGGCCAATCACCGATAGTTGCTTCCCTAAGGGGATTTAGTCTCACATCGGCTCAGGTGCGGAGAGAGTGACTGTCGCGCTTTCAGCCCCGCAGCCTGACCTCCCGAGCGATGCCGTGACGCAACTCATAGTGACCTAGGCCACGCGCAGGGCTCGCCCGGCCGGGGGACACGAGATTATCGATCAGAGGAAAAGCGTTCTGACCAGGCGCCATAAGCTGCTGTGAGGTCGCTCACAAACGTTTCCGCAGTCAAGATCACGCTTGCGATATTTTCACAAAATTGCGCTAGTTCACCTTGTGGCGATCGCCACTCACATAGTCGCACGTCAAGGGCCGCCGAGCTCTTACCTTGCTCCGCCTGGCGCCTCCTCAACTCCCTTTGGAGCTAGGGATTCCGCGCTCTCCCGTCGTCTGTGGCCAACTCGACATTGCTTGCTTACGAGGGCGCGAAGGTGAGGCAATTGGACGGTCGCCCGACGGAGGGCGACCCCATAGGCCACTGGCCGCGGTCTGCGCTCAGGCATGACTGCGGCCCCCTGTTGGAGCAGGGGGCCGCCGGGTAAACGCGTGAATCCTGGAAAGGATCGATACCCAGTGCACAACGGTAACGGCGGACGCCCCTACGACAAGCAGAAGGTGGCGAGGGTCACGCCCCCGTGGCCAGCCGTGCTGGCGGCCTCGGTCATCCTGCTTTCCGGCCTCATGCTCTGCGTGCTGATGCTGCTGGGCAAGCTCCAGCCGGAAGAAGCGTCCGCTATCGGCACGATCCTCGCGGCCATGCTCGCGGGTCTCGCCCTCGTTCTTCGGCACTTCTCGACCAAGCGCCATGAGCAGAGCGCGCACTCTGGGCATGACGACCAGGAGGAGCAGGCGGTGCCGCTGAGCAAGTAGCTGTACTGGGGGCTCTGGGACAGACGTTCCGGAGCCCCCAGAAGCGTGGCTGAGCCATCTCACCTTCCGACAACTTGGATTAGCCAGGAGGCGGCCCCCAGCCCGATGGAGAATCAGCCGGTCAACGGATACCGCCGTGGCGGCAGTCGGGGGTGTGGCCGGCGTCCTCCTGGAAGGTTTCGGGGAGGCTGTCGGGGCGGTCGGTGTCGCGGAGGGTGAGCGGGGCTCGGGCGAGGTAGGTGCCAAGGTCGGCGAGGTGGCGGATGTCCGCGAGGGGGACTTCGCCGCCGCACTCCGGGCAAGGGCCGAGGAGCTCGAGCGGGTCGTCGTCGTAGAGCGGGTTGCGGGCGAGGAAGGTGTAGGTCTCGCCGCTGGCCGGGCACTTCGCGGTGGCGATGATCGGTTCGCCGGGGAAGATGCGGCGGCGGATGCCGTCCGGCTGGGTCTCGATCCGGTCGAGGCCGATGCCGAGTACCGCGGCGAGGCGGACCCGCGTGCGGGCGTGGTCCGCGCCCCGATAGGAGCCGTACGGGCTGTGCTCGGGTGCCAGGCGGAGGTACGCGGCTGCGGCGTGGGCGCGGTCGGCGAGGGGCGTCTGGGGGGTCTGGGAGTTCATCTGGCTTCTCCTTTTGGAGGGTTGGGTTGGTGGTTGGCCGGGGCCGCCCCGCCGGGCGGGGCGGCCCCGGGTCGGTCAGGTGGCTGCGAGGGCGGCGGTGGCGGCCTTGCCGATGGCGGCGACTGCCTGGGCCGGGTCGGTGAGTTCGAGGAAGGTGCTGCCGGGCAGCGGGCTTGCCCCCGGTTCGAAGGCGAGCCAGAGGACCGCGCATCCGGCGGCGCGCAGGGCGGTGATCCGCTCAGCTGCGGCTGTGGCGTCGGTGGGTCCGTACCTGCCGTCGGAGGCGATCACTAGGAGGCGGCCCGCGCCGGGGGTCGTCAGGCCGAGTCCGGCGGTGAGGGCGTCGATCACCTCGGCAAGGTTGTGGCCGAAGTCGTTGGCGTCGAAGCGCGTCACCCGGGACGGGACCTTGCCAGGTGCGGTGATCGCGGTGAGGGCGCGGGAGAAGGCGACCGTCGCGGTGCGGGAGTCAGGGTCGGTGAGGGCTGCGGCCTTGGCGACGATCCAGGCGGCCGAGGCGATCGGTCCGGTGGCGTTGTCCATCGAGGCGGAGACGTCGACGGCGATCCCGACCCGCAGGGGCGGGATCGGTCCCTGTCGACGCTCGGTGCGGATCCAGGGCAGGGCGGTGGGCACGGCACCGGCGGCGCGCTGCGCGTCGCGGGCGAGGGCCCCGCGCATGCTGAGGCGTCCAGGCGGGGCGGCGGAGGCGGTGACCGTGACGGTGCGCTCACGGAAGGCGGCGGCGCGCAGGGCGCGGGCGAGTCGTCCGGCGGCGGACTTCTCGGCAGACGTGGGCTGCCGGGTGCCGCTTACAGGGCTGGCGCCGGAGCCCTGGTTCTTCTTGCCCTGCGCGGTCTCGGGGTGGAACACCTTCTCGGCAGCTTCGGCGGCCTGCTGGGCACGGGCGGCCTGCTGGGCCTTCTCGCGCTTGCGGGCGCGGATGGCCGTGTCGGCTGCGTTGTTGACGTCGACCGTGCTGGTCACCTCCGCGATGGCGGCGGCGAGTTCGCTGGGCTCCTCGGACTGGCCCTGCTGCGGGAAGGGCTGCGGGAACTCGGGTTCCGTGGCGAGGAGGTCGCACCAGGCCTTGGCGTGGGCGAGCATGCTCTGCTCGTCCTCGTCGCCGGTGGCGTGAGCGGCCTGCCAGATGGCGGCCAGGTTGGCGAGGAGGTCGGGGCCGAGGATCGTCGTGACGGCGGCTTCGAGGGGTTCGGTCTCCTCCGGGGTGAGGATTCCGGCGTCACGGCGGGCGAGGATCAGTCCGGCGGCGGTGGCGGCCTGCCACTTGTCGTCGCCCGCCTCGGGGGTGACGTTCTCCTGGATGATCCCGGTGACCACGGACCGGAGCCAGGTCCGGTCCTGGGGGCGGCGGCCGAGGTGGGCCTTCTCGATGCGGGACTCTTCGAGGATGTCGGCGGCGTGGCCCTGAGCCGTTCCCCGCAGGGCTTCCGGGGTGTGCCACTTGGTGTGGGCGGCGTGCGCGGCCTCGTGGGTGAGCGCTCCCCAGACGACCGGGTGGTCCTCCTCGTCGCCCGGCTTGGCCAGGTGGACGGTGGCCGGGTGGACCGGACCGAACAGCCTGCCGTCCACCTCGATGTGGGCGAGGTCCGTGAAGAAGGCCGCCGGTGCACCGGACTGGGTGCCGGGCCTGCAGGTGACGATCAGGTCCTCGCGTCCGGCGATCTCGGGGAGTCGTGCGGCCATCTCCGCGCCGATCCGCATCCAGTGCAGGTCGCGGAGTCCGACAGCGGGCTCGTAGGCGGGGCCGCCGTCGTCCTCCCACTGGGAGAGGGCACCGGGGGCGTACGCGTTCGGGGGTTCCGGCATGAAGTGAGCAGGCATGGTCTGTCCTTCCGTGTGTGTTGGGGGGTGGTGGCCCGGTGGGGCCGTGTCCCGCCCGGCCCCGGCGGCCGCCGGGGCCGGGCGGAGGCTCAGAGTTGGCGGCCGAGGGAGAGGGCGGTGACCGGGCGGCCGGTGGCCTTGCTGACGACCTCCGTGACCGTGTCGCGGTCCTCCAGCGGTGCGATGCCGACGAGGTTGGAGAAGGCGGCGTCCGCGCCGAGCACGTCGGCGATCTTCTGGAAGGCGAGCAACTCGCGAAGCTGCGGAGCCCATCCGATCTCGCCTGCCTTCTGGAGAGTGGCGAGGTTGCGGGCGATGCGGACGGCGGTCGGGTTGATCTTGAGAGAGGCGGCGAGGTCGTAGTCGGAACCGACCTGGATCTGCACGCTGAAGCGGCTGGCCAGTGCCTCGGTCAGGACGGCCCCGTGAACTCCGGGGTTGTGTCCGGCGATCACGTAGAAGCCTTCGGCGGCGGTAATGGTCTCGCCCTTGTGCGCCTTGACCTGGATCTGTCGGCGGCCGTCCATGGCCGGGTACAGGGCGGCCAGCACCTTCGGGGAGATGAGGGTGGCGTCGTCGAGGAGGAGGGCGCGGCCCTCCTGCATTGCGGTGACGAGCGGTCCGTAGACGAACTCGTAGCCGCCCTTTTCGTTCTGGATGTACTCGCCGATGAGGTCGCCGACGGTCGTGTCTCCATCGCCTGCGACAGTGATCAGGTCGGGGAAGGCGGCCTCGATGAGCGAGGTCTTGCCCGTTCCGGGCGGCCCGTACAGGAGGACCGGGACCTGAGTGTTCCGCAGTCGCCGCAGGGCCTCGATGTCGGGGAGGTCTGCGAGGGCGCGCGGGTGGTACTGCTGGCCGTTGGGGCGGACGATCGGCTGCGGGCCGGTCTGGAGGTTCTGTGCGGCCGGTGCCGGGGCCGAGCGGCGCGGCGCGCGTACGGGCGACGGCGCGGCGGCCGGGCCTGGGACGCGGAGGGCGGCGTTCGATGTGGCGGAGTTCGCCTGATACTTGCGCGGGTTGGTGCCCCGTCGCACCGCCTCGCCCCGGTGCAGCAGGGTTTCGCAGGCGTTGCCGATCGCTCCTCCGGAGTGGCCCAGCACCTTCGCGAGGTCGGTGACGGTGAAGGACTGCTGAGGGTTCGTCGCCAGAACCTGAGCGACCGCCGCCCGCAGCTCGCCGGGGCGCTTCCGGCTGAGGCTGGCTGCGGCACCCTGCTGGGGCGCGGCGGGGGCGTACGAGGTGGGGGGTGTGGTCATGGCGCGTGCCTTTCTTTCGGCGAGGATCCGGATTCACCGGGCGAGGCGGTCGCCTGCTTTTGGGCGCACTCATCCCGTGTGCGGAATACAGATTTCCTTCGAATTCGCTTCCCGGTCCGCCCGGGAACAATTCAAAGGTATCTCGATGAACGGAGTTCCAGGGCCAAAAAATGGGCTTGATATTGCTGGAATCCTCGTGAATTCACGACGGGAATGGAGGGGAACTCAATTCGGCACGACAGAAAGCGTCGTGCTCCCCGCCGACAACGACAGGTGCGCCGCCGGGCCGCCGCCGGGCCGCCGCCGGTGCCTGCTGGCAGGCCAGCGGCCCCGGCTCGGCCGGCGTTCAGGGAGGCCGGGAAGAGAAGGAAGAAAAAGGAAGGAAGAGAGAGGGGTTGGCGGATGGGCAACAGATATGCCGATGGGCGCCAGGACGTGACGGGCAGCTGGCGGGCGGGCCGGCTGTCAGTAGATCGGGGTGCTTCGCTGAACTGATATACAGTCGGCCCCGCTCGCGGATGGCTCGTAGGCCACCTGACCTGGGGTAATACGCGCACGAGGGGCGTCGTATCCAAGGACGCCCCCCGAAACGTCTACGGAAACGAGCACGGAAGCGAGCACCGAAACGCCACGTGGGTCGAGCCGTCCTCCAAGTGGCTCGACCGACGTCCGAGGCGTGCTCCTCGACGGCCTCCTCAGCGAGCGGCGCCCGCCGGCGAACGAGGAGCGATCAGGGCTTTCGTGGCCTGGTCGGGTTCGAGGCCGAGGTCGGTGAGGGCGCGGTGGAGGCGGGTGAAGGTGTGCTGGGCGGCGTCCTGGCGACCGGCGGCCTGGTAAAGGCGGATGGTGTGCTGGGCGAGGCGTTCGCGTTCAGGGTGGAGCGCGCACAGGTGCTCCAGCAGAGGCAGGAGCGTGTCCCGGCCGCCGGTGGTCGGCGCGCCGGCGCGCTCGACGTGGCGAGCCAGGCGGATGGCCGCGTCGATGGCTCGGGTGGCGAGCTCCTCGCGGACCGGGGTGACCCAGAGGTAGTCGCTGCCGTGGGCGAACGGCGCACCGTAGTGGCGGAGCGCCTGGACCGCGTCATCGAGGAGGAGTTCGCCGGAGGAGACGGAATTCTTCAGGCCGTCGGTGAAATCGGTGAGGTCGGTTTCGATGAGGTCCGGGTGGAGGCGGTGGAGTTCTCCTTGGAGGAGGATGAATTCCTGCTCCTTGGTGCCCGTCGCCCCGCGCAGCGCTCGACGTACGGCGCGGCGGAGGTTTTTCAGAGAGTTCTGCTCATTGCCGGGTTCGAGGTTGAGTTTCTCGGAGATGTCGGAGGCCAGAAGGCCTTTCGGATGGGCGGCGAGGAGGGCGAGGAATTCGTGGACCTCGCTGCGCAGGTTCGCGCCGAAGGGGGTCTCGCTGCCGCGGGCGTAGAGGGTGACCGGGCCGAGGACATGGACGCGTACCGGCTTCTTCTGGGCGGAGCGGGGCTGAGCCCGGACAAGGGCTGCTTCAGGAGCGGGTTCGCGTAGGGACCGTGGTTCCAGGACGCCGGCCCTGGGCTCTTCGTCGGGTTCCTCCTCGACGTCCGGAGCGGGCTCCTGCACCGGAGGAGGCGCGGGTGCCGGTCGCCCGGAGGGGGCGGGGACGCGCGGGCGGTACCCGTGGGCCGTGAGCAGGACGTCGAGGACCTCACGGCTTCCGGCCGGTGTGAGGTGGTACAGGCGGAGGGGGTCCACCGTCTGGCGGCCCTGCGTGTCGGTGCGTGTGGTGGTGCCGTCGGCGGCAATGGTCCAGCAATTGGCTCCGGGCAGGGGGTTGCCGAGGGCGACCAGGACCAGGCGGTGGGGATGGGCGCGGGCTGCGAGGGCCTGTAGTTGGCCGTTGTGGGCCGGGTCCGGGGTGACCACAAGGACGAGCGGGCCCTTTTCACCGGGTGAGGGCTCCGGGTTCCCGGGGGCGGCTTCGTCGTCGGTTCGGGCCATGCCGATGAGGTGCTGCTCGGCCGCCTGGATCGCCTCTGCGAGGGTGGGCGCCTGGGTGAGCGCGGAGAAGCGGCTCGGGAGTCCGGGCACGAGTTCGGCAGCGAGGTCGGCGGGAACGACAGCGGTCGTCCTCGGGCTCTTCAGGCGCCGGCGTTCTGCGGCCGTGAGGATGCCGAGGAGGAGCCCCCGGGCTGCGGCCTCGGCACCCGGTCCTACCCAGGCGCAGCCTCCTGGGACGGCCAGAGCATCGAGGGCAACTTCGCCGCTGGTACCGCGGCCAATGGTGACGACGCCCTCGGGGCGCGGCTGTTGCAGAGTGGCCTGGCGGGTGATCAGGGGTTCGGCGGCGGGTTCGTGCGGTGCGGGGCGGGAGGCGTCGTGGGCTGCTCGTGCGGCCATGTCGACGAGCGGGCTCAGCGGTGGGGCCTGGTGGGTCTCGTCCGCGTCGCGGCGGCGGTTGTGGTGGGCGTACCAGTAGCGGCGTGCGGCCAGCAGGCCGGCGGCCGCGGTGATGCCGATCAGGCCAGCCGGGCCGAGGCCGATGGCGACCGGTGCGGTCTCTCTCGAGTTAGCAACCACGTCCGGCTTGGCGGCTTCGGCGGGATGGTTGGCCGTCCGGTCTTGCGGTGCCGCCTCGTTGCGGGTCTGCGGGTGAGGGGCAGCGGGGGCCTTGGGGGTCTGCTGCGCCCGGTTCGGAGGCTCTTCCGTCGTCGTACCGGCAGGAGGTGCCGGCGTCGGAACCGCAGCTGCTGCTGCGGGCAGGGTGAGTTGCCACCCGGGGTGGAGGAGGTCCGGATCGGTGAGTCGGCGTCCGTCGGGCTGGAGGCGGTCCTTGTTGAGGCCGTAGATCCGAGGCCATTTGAGCGGGTCGCCGAGGTGGGCGTGGGCGATGTCCCAGAGGGTGTCGCCCTTCATGACCGTGTACTCGAACCACTGGCCCTCGCCCGAGTCCGCCCGAGGCGCCTCCGCAGCCGGGTTCGTGCGCTCGGTCGACGGGTCTGGCGTCTCCTTGGCGTCGGTCACCTGCAGCGGAGCCGTGGCTGCCGCCAGTCGCACGCTGTGCAGGTAGGCGGCGGGAAGGACTGCCGTCGCTGATGCCTGCGGCGGCCGCAGGACGGTGAGCAGGGCGATCACGAGGGTGCCCACGCACAGCGCGACAAGGGCGCGGTGGCGCGGGAGACCGGCCAGGTGCTCTCGGTGCAGGCGTCGGTCGCGGAGGAGCTGCGGCACGTGCGCGGCGTACCAGGCGGCCTCGCGCACGAGGGAGACGAGGAAGGCTGCCCAGCACGCCCAGGCAAAGAGGCCGAGGAGTTCGACGACCATCGGGTCGGTGACAGGCTGGGCGAGACGGTCGGTGAAGTCCTCCCAGGAGGCGCCCGGTTCCGGCCAGGGCGTGCCGATGCACCGCCACAGGACGGCGGGCATGCCGACGAGAACCGCCAGCGTCACCGTGCCGGTGGCCGCCGCGGTGGCGGCGGCCTTCAGGCGGCTACCGAGGTGAAGCGGGGTGGGCGATGTGGGAGGCATGGTGATTCTTCCTCGGCCGCTCGCTGGGAGCCGCCGCGTTGTCAGGGCGTGACGCGTTCGGCCTGCGCGGTGGCGGTTGCGGTGAGCGTGAAGGTATGGATGCCGACGAGGCGGAGGATCTGCGCCTTCCGCTGGTGGGTGACCCGCACGGTGATGGTGTTGCCGCGCACGGTCGCGCTGCCCGTGTCACCGGCGGAGGTGACGTAGGTGCGGGCGGCGGCTGCGGCTTGGGCGGGGCGGAGGCGGATGTCGTGGGCGCCTCGGAGGCGGGCGAGGTCGAGTTCCTGGGCTCCGGTGCGGGCGGCTTCCTGCGCGACGTCGAGGGCGTGGGTCTTGCCGGCGAGGGCGAGGCCGCCGTCGACGACGAGTCCGGCGAAGAGCCAGAGCGCGAGGACCGTGCCGACGGCGAACGCGGTGACCTGGCCTCGGTCGCCTTCCAGCGGCGTGCTGCTCCCCCGGCTCACCATGGGTCCTTTCACGGCGCGCTCCGGTACTGGTCGACGGGCGAGTGCGCGCTGCCGGTCACCGTGACGCTGCCGGGCAAGCCGAGGCCGGTCAGGTCCCCCAGGTCGGCGGTGCAGGACACCGTGGCCGCGGTGGCGGTGCCCGGGGTGAGGTCGCCGCTCAGCGTCACCTGCGGCCGGGTACAGGAGCGGGAAGCGGCGTCCAGTGCGGCGCGTGCCGTGCGGCGGGCGTCGGATCGAGCGGTGCTCTCGGTACGGGCGAGGGAGGCGGCCCGGGCGGCCTGGTGGGCGGCGTCGGTGACGACAAGGCGGGCGTCCGCGAGCCGCCCGAGGGCGACGACGGCCAGCAGCACGCCGATCAGCAGTGGTGTGAGGAGGACGAGTTCGAGCGCGGCCGATCCCCGGTCGTCGGCAGCCCGGCCTTCGGCTCGTCCGGTACGGAACCGCGGGCCGGTCATGGCGTACCTCCGTCGGGCGTGGTGAGGCGTTCCACGGCTCCGGACGCCGTTCCGCTGACCTTGAGGTGCAGGCCTGGCACGACGGGCATGACGTTGCCGCGGACGGTCACGGTGGCCTGCTCCCGCGAACGTTCGGCGGTGACGGCGGGGCCGGTGAGGACGCGGCTGCCCAGTTGGGTGAGGCTGCGCCGGGCCTGGGCCTGCCCGGCGGCGGCAGTGGAGTCCTTGGTCCTGGCCGCTGCGAGTCCGCGTTCGGCGGCGTACTGGGCGATGTGCCGACCATGCCAGGCGAGGGCGAACTGGACGGTCAGCAGCATCATGAGCAGCACGGCGGGGACCACCAGGACCAACTGGGTCGTGGCGGCACCCCGGTCGTCGGCTTGGAGGCGCTGCGCGAGGTCGAGCATGTGCAGTCGGGTCCTGTCAGCCGAGGTCGATGCCGTTGGCCTTGGCGGTGACCTTGGCGACGATGATGCCGACGACGGCGATCGCGAGGAGCGCGAGCAGGGCGGTGACGATGACGGTCTCGGTGGTGTAGCCGCCGTCGGGGTTGTCCCGCATGTGGGCGAGGCGGTCGCGGGTGATCGTGCGGAGCTTGGCGAGGGCGCGGCGGGCGTGGAACATGGTCGCTCTTCTCCCGTGTGGAGGCTGTACGTCTGGCGTGGTCAGGTGGCATTGAGGACGTGGGCGATGGCCGGGTAACCGATGAGGAGGAGGAAGGCCGCGAAGAGGATGACCATGGGCAGGGACATCTGCTCGGTGGCGGCCTGGGCGGCTCCGTCGGCTTCGGAGATACGGCGGCGGCGCATGGCCCGGGCTTTGGCGGCGAGTGAGCCGCGGACCTTCGCGCCTTCGGTTCCGGCGAGGTCGAGGGTGGCGGCGAGTTCGGTGAGGTCGTTGACGGCCAGCTGGCGTCCGAGTGCGCCGAGGTGGGCCCACGGGCTGGTGCGGGTCAGTTCGGCGACGTGGAGGGCGTGGGCGAGTTTCCCCGCCGCCCAGCCTGTGGGCGCGCGGACGGCCTGGGTGAGTGCCTGGTGGACTCCGGCTCCGCCGGCCAGGGCGATGACAGTGAGGTCCAGGACCAGGCTGAGGGTGTGCCGCATCTCCCGGCGCCGCTCCTCGGCCTGCTTGCGGACCGTGAGGTCGGGGACGAAGAACAGCAGAGCGGCCAGCGCGAGGGAACCGCTCAGCGGCATCCACCACCCGGGATCCAGGCCGAGGCCCACGCGGACCAGGGTGGTGAGGAGCCAGGGCATGACCAGTCCGGCCAGGGCGCAGGTCGCCTTGCCGGCGAGGTGCCGCTCGACATCCTGTCCGCAGACAGCCAGGTCCGCCTGAAGCCCAGGGGTGGGCAAGCCGAGCAGTCGCACAAGGGGAACGAAGCGCCGGCCGAGGCGAGTCGCCCACTCCTCGTCCGCCCCGCTCTCGCGCTGCCCCGCCGCGGCTGCGGCTGGAGCGGGGGCATCGAGGGCGGCCAGGATGTCGGCGAGGGCGGGGCGCGGCGGTCGTAGCCCGTGGACGAGGGCGGTCAGTCCGGTGCCGAACAGTGCTCCAAGGAGCAGGACGGTCGTCATCGCGTACCTCCCGCGTCAACGGTCGTGGCGGTGCTGACGAGGCGACCGGGCTCGGCAATGCGGCCGATAGAGGTCAGCCAGCCGAAGGTCACCGCGAACAGCGCCCCGATCACGGCGAGCACTCCCTGACCGGCTGCGGTGTCAAACGGCTGCAGATAGGAGCGGTTGAAGACGACCAGGCCGACCGTCATCCCCAGCGTGACTACGACCGTCACCCGTACTCCGGTGCGGACGCTGGCCCGGCCCGCGTCAATCCGCTGCCGCATGGCCACCTGCTCGCGCACCGACTCCGCCAGCTCGCCCAGCACGGACCCAAGTTGGCGGGCCTGTTGCTCCGCTGCCATCAGCAGCGCGGCAACGACCACGTCGGCCAGCGGGTCGTCGACGGCCTCGGCGAAGGCGCGCAGCGCCGAAGGCAGCGGCCGTCCGGCACGCACCTCCACCGCCAGTGCCCGCAGTTCCGACTCGAGTGGTGCGGGGGCGATGTCGGCGGTGGCTAGCACCGCTTGCTCCAACCCCGCGGCGGAGGACAGGGTGTCCCGGAGCATCTCCGTCCACGTCCCCAGCGCTTCCATCTGTTCCGTGCGGCAGGAGGCCTGCCGGTCCGGCCCGAGCAGACCCGGGAGAGTGAGCAGCGCCGCCGCCGTGAGCAGCGCGCCGACCGGCCACCCGGTCAACGCTCCCGCGACCACCCCGCAGACGGCGGCGACCGTGACACGTCGCCGCGTCCAGTCCTGCGGAAGGCGTTCCCGCAACCGTCGCACCAGCCCCAGGCCGCCCGCCTCGTCCTGGGCGTCGGGCTGCTTCCGCAGTCCGTGGACCACTGCGATGATCCCGGCCCCGAACGCGGCTCCCAGCAGCATGGTGACGGCCGTGAGCACGCCGCCATCGAACTCGACGCTCATCAGGCACCCCACAGCGGTGCGCCGAATACCTGCGGGTCCATCCCCACGGCCATAAGGTCCTGCAGCGTCTCCGCGCGCAGCGGCGCGCCCGGCTGAGGGCGGCCGTCCGGGCCGGGCCGGAAGATCTCGTTGGAGACGATCTGGCTGCCGTCCGCGTCGATGACCTCGCGCACGGAGTCGACGACGCGTCTGCGCTGGGCGTCCCAGCCGAGGTGGACGACGAAGTGCACGGCCGAGGCGACGAGCAGGTTGGTCGCCTCCATCGACAGCCGCTCCGGCGCCTGCGCCGCGTAGGTGGCGAGCTTGGTGAACACGCCGCGCGAGGTGGAGGCGTGGATCGTGGAGAGCGAGCCATCGTTGCCCTGCGACATGGCATTGCACATCGGGATGACCTCGGCCCCGCGAATCTCGCCGACGATCACCCGGTCCGGCGACATGCGCAGCCCCCAGCGGACCAACTCCGCCTGGTCGATGCCGCCCTGGCCCTCCAGGTTCGGTTCGCGGGCCTGCAGGGCGACGACGTTCGGGTGCGCGGCCCGGTCGATGTCGAGGCCGAGCTCGAAGGTGTCCTCGATGGTGACGAGGCGTTCCGTGGGCGGAATCTCGCTGGCGAAGGCGCGCAGCACGGTGGTCTTGCCGACGTTGGTACCGCCGCCGATCACGATGTTCTTCCGGGCCCGCACCAAGGCGGACAGGAAGGACGCCATGTTCTGGTCGCAGACTCCGAGTCGGACGAGTTCGGCCATGGAGGCGGCGAGGAAGCGGTGCCGGCGGATGGTGAGCGACACTCGGCCGGTCACCGCCATCACGGCGAACAGGCGGGAGCCGTCCGGCATCCGAAGGTTCAGCCGCGGCATGCCCCGGTCGAAGCGTCGCTCCTCCCCGTCGACGTTGGCCGCGAGCCCGCGGACGAGTTCGATGAGTTCGGCATCGGATCCGGCCACCGGCGGGCGCTGCTGCCACCGGCCCGTCGTGTCCTTGACCCAGACGTTGTCGCAGCCGTTGACGCAGATGTTCTCCAGGTCGGCGTCGGCGAGCAGACGCTCCAGGCCGCCGGTGCCGAAGAGGGCGTCCTCGACGGCCTGCGCGATCCGGTGCTCCGCCGAGGCATCGAGGGCCTGGCCGCCGGTCGTCACGGTCGTCCGCCACTGGGCGGCGATCTCCTCGCCCAGCAGCCGTCTCACCGTCGTGCGCCGCGCCGCCTCGTCCTCGGGCGGCAGGCCGACGGCCTCCCGTTCACTGGCGTAGGCGGCCAGCCTGCCCACCACTCGCTGCCGGACCTGCTCAGCGAGCTCCCGCTCGTACGCCTCGGGTCGCCCTGCAGGGTCGGTCGTGGCGCCCACGAAGGCTTGCTGCATCGTCATGCCGTCTTCCCCTCCGCCAGTGCCGACCGGAGCTGGCCGGGCAGGTCTTTCGGTTGTTGCTCGCCGCTGGGAAGGCTTGCGGCGATGCGGCGCGCCAGCTCCAGCGACTGCGCCATCAGCGGCGGAGTACGGAAGCGACTGGGCGGCGGGACGGCGCGGCGGGCGGCGAACGCGGCGACGATCTTCGGCTCCCACGGCAGGTTCCACACGCGCTCGACGTCCAGCGCCTGCGCGATCTCCTGCCCGGAGTACGGGCACGGCCCGACCACGACGAGCGTCGCCCAGGAGGGCGCGGCGCGCGTGGCGAGGAGGTGGGCGCGGACGTGGGTCAGCGCCTCCGCGGTTCCGCTCGTCACCAGGAGGATGTGGTCCGCCGCGGCGAGCAGCTCGTCGCTGTGCTCCCCGAGTCGCCCGAGGTCCAGGAGTACCGTCCCCCGGTCGCCCTCGCCGCCGGTGAGCACCGCCCGGCCCTGCTCGGTCGCCAGCACCCGGACGGCCTCACGGCAAGCCGGCCGCCCGGCCGGGGCGACGACGGCCCGTACTCCGCAGGGGAGTTCGGCCACCGCTCCCAGCAGCGAGCCGGGGTGGGGCTGCCGTGCGGTGGCGGCGACGTCCAGCAGGCCCGGGCTGTGCGGCACGCCGCACCGCGTGGCCAGGTCTCCGCCCCACACGTTGGCTTCGACGACGACCGGGCGGCCGTCGCTCGCGACGTGCGGCCAGCAGCTGGCCAGCGCCAGCGCCGCCGTGGTGACTCCGGGCGCACCGGTCAGGGAGCCCATGGCGATCAGGCGTCTCACAGGGCCTCACGCCCCTTCGCGGAGATGACGACGATCCGCGGATGCTCCATCGCAGCGGCACGGCGAGCAGCACTCGTCTCCACCAGCACGGTCACGACCCGGACGCCGCCCGTGGACTCCGGCGCCTGCATCCCGGTGACCGTGCCCAGCACCGGTGCGGGACCGGCCGCTTCCGGGTCGTCAGCGCCGGCCGCCGACGAAGACGTCGAGCCACCCGGCCCCGCCACGACGGCGACCCTCTTCCCCTGAGTCAGGTCCGGTGGCGACCCTCCCGCCTCCACCGCGACCGGGACCTGTGACCAGCCCACAGGCGGGAAATCGGCGGCCTCCCCCACCTGCCGCTCCGACAGCAGCGAGCCCGCCACCAGCGGCACCCGTGCCTGCATGCCCAGCACCTTCGCCGTGTCCGCGACGGGCACCACTCCCCCTTCCGCCGCCACCTTCACGCTGCGCAGGTCCCGGGCGGTCAACGCCTGACCGGCAGGCACGTCCCGCGCCAGGACGAGCACATCGGTCCGGCCGCTGAGGTCGGCCGCGATCGCCGTGAACCCGACCGCCGAGACCAGCACCGCACCCACTCCGGCCCACACCCAGCCCGGCCGACGACGCGCACCGCCCCCGACGACCGGTGGCCGGCCTTCGGTACCGGCAGCTCGACGACCTCGTGCACCGGGCACAGCGGCCCCGCTCCGGCCGGTAGCCGGTGAACGCATGGAAGAACTCACAACTCACCCCGCTGAAGAAGAAGTCATTGCAGCGCGGACCGCCCGCCGGCCCGCACCCAGGAGAAGCGGCCGGCAGGCGTCACCGCGCCACGACGGCCTGCACCTCGTCCACCAGCACCTGTTGCTCGGCCGTCAACGACAGGCCGCGCTCCGTCCCGCTCTGCCCTCCGCTGGACCACTCCACGTCCCACACGACCGTGACCGTGACGTGGTACTTGCCTCCCGGCTCGGCCAGTGACGCACGGCGGTACACATGACCGCAGTCCGGCGACTCCGCGTCCGCCCGGAACCGCGACGAGTACGGCGTTCCCGGCCCGTCACAGGTGACGGACGAGCCGTCGCCCATGGACCACACGGCTCGCCGGGGCCGCGCCGTCGCGGTGACCGACACCCCGGGCACCGTCACCGTCTCGCTCACCGGCCGCCAGCTGGCCGCCGGCATCCACATCCAGGTCGGCACACGCACCACCTGGGCGAAGTCCTCGTCCGGGTTCATCCGGATCACCGGCGTCGGCAGCGTCAACTGCGCCACCGCCTGCTGCGCGAGCTCGGCCGGGGACACCTGCGGAACCACGGGCTCGGAGTCCTGCCGCTTCTTCCCCTTGGTCGGAGGCAGGATCGGCACGTACGTCACACCGAACCTGCCGTTGGACTTCCACGGCACCCTGTACGGGGCAGCGCCTCCCACTTTGACTGCTGGCGCCTGCGCTCGTACTGCTCCACCTCGGCGGGCTGCAGCGCCAGCCCGGCCGGGCGATTGCCTTCCCGCGCCCCGCGACGCCCGCAGGTCGCATCCACCGCCCCCGCAGCGCACGCCGACGCTGCCGCCGAACCCAGAGTCGGCCAGGACCCCAGGAGCGGTCGACAGGCTCGTCCCAACAGCCGCCACGCCGACGGCGACTGCGAGAAGAGCTGAGCGAGTCCGGACCACCGGGCTCACCCGATGCACGTGCCCACCTCGTGGATGTACAGCGACTCCACGAGCCAACGATCACCGTGCCTGCTGACCGTGGCGTCGATCAGGTGATGCCCTCCGGGGACGTCGTTCTTGAGCTGCCCGTCGCTCTTCCGGTACATGAGCCATCGGCGCGAATCCGAGCAGTCGCTGATCACCACCTTGTCGGCAGCAACGCTCTTCACCTCGGGCGAGAACGTGGGCCGTCCTCGCGCGACCACCCCGTCCTTCTCGTACGACCGCATCATGTGCAGGAGGAGCTGATAGGCCCCGTCAGTGGCGTAGTCATCGAGGCCAGGGTGCTTGACGTTCGCCGTGTGGGAGGCCTCAACCGTCTCGTTCCACATGGCCTTGTAGGCGGCAACCGCCTCTTTCGAACCGTCGGCCGCCGCGGTGCTCTGCGACTGCGATGGTGGCGGAGCTCCTCCTGCCCCTGAAGCTGCCGCTCCACCTTCCCGTGGCGTGCACGCCACGCCGGTGAACAGCAACGCCGCGACGCCGAGCGTGGCGACGTGAAACATGCCGGGCTTGATCACTTTTGCCCTCCATTTCCCCGTGACGCCACGTATAGCGATCGGGAGGCCCCGTCTTGCCATGGGAACTTCACAACTCGCATCAGATGGAGGGCATTGACCCAACCAACTAGCTTTCCGTGAGCTGCTGTTGGCTCTCAGGAAGGGCAGCGGAACGCTCTGGAGGTTCCCTCCTTCGGAGGAACACCCCTGACACTCGATGACGTGCACGGGGTTGACGCCGAGGGCCGGGCTCTACCGCGGGAGGACCATCCACGCGACCTTTGCCGGACCGGGTGCTCTCCGGAACCCCCACCGCCCCTGGCTGAGCCGGTCCACGATCTGCAGCCCGCGCCCCCGCTCCTCAAGCGCCGCGCAGAGGGCGTCCAGGTCTTGGAAGTCAGAGACGTCCGAGGAGACAGGCCGACGCGGCTGCGGAATCTCCGGAAGGTGCGGGTCGTGATCCTCCACCTCGCAGAGCAGCTCGCCACCGCTCTCCTTGTGCAGCCTCAGTTCGTACGGGCCGACGCCGTGCTCCACGGCGTTCGCGACGAGCTCTCCGGCGGCGAGTACGGCGTCGTCGATGACGGGTTGCGGGAAGCCGAGCTGATCGAGGGCGCATCGCAGGGCTCTGCGCGCCTGAGCCGGTGCGCAGGCGGTCTCGGTCGTCCAGGACCACAGGACACTGGCAACCGTTTCGCGGCGGCGGGTCACGGTCATCGACGGCCTCCCCGGGCGGCGTGGCGGCCCCGGACCACCCGGCGGTGACGACCGCGGCCGGGGGCGGCGCACAAGCGGGCTTCGGACAGGGCGTAGGACGTGGTGGTCGGCGCGGCACACAGTAGGAGGGCCGCCGTGAAGAGAAGCGCCGTCATGGTTCATCTCCCGTTGATCGCGATGGGTCCACGACGACGACAGCGCGAATACATAAAGAGGGGAATACCCCTCTTACGAGAACTTTTCGGGCCGTGCGTTTCAGGGGGCCGGGCAGGCGAATTGCCTGCCCGGCCGGTGCTGCTCATCCGCCCTCTGGGTGCTGTTGAGCGGCGGTGCTCAAGGAGGTTGACGCTTCAGGTGTAGGCGATGACCATCCGGGCGGACGGCTTGTCGATGACGTGCCCAGGCGGCAGTTCGTCGTCGGGCGTTCCGACCGGGTAGATCCGGATGACGGGGTCGGCGGTGCGGGCGCTGCCCCAGGCGCGGATCTGTTCGGTGAGGCGGGCCGCGAGGTCTCCTCCGGCCGGGCCGTAGCCGACGGCGCCGAGCATGAACCTGGTCGGCTCGCTGCCTTCGACGCGGTGCAGGGTGACGTAGGCGATGGAGTCGCCCTCGACCAGGGCGGGGCTCAGCGCGGGCACTGTCGGACGCCGCATCCGGTGCGCGGCCAGGAATTCTGGCTTCACCGTGAGGCGGCAGGTCGCCGCGTCGGCAGCGCTCAACCGCAGCCAGATCGGGGAGAGGTCCTCGTCACCGGCGACCTCGAATCCGGTCCAGATCAGGTGCTCGGCCGGGTCGTCGATCGTCTTGCGGAGGGTCTCCGGGCGCACGGGCTGGTCCGCGTCCCAGTAGAGGCGGAAGGTGCGCTCTTCGTCCACGAAGCCGTCAAGCTCGCCGCTCTGCCCGACCATCGGCAGGAAGCCGCACACGGCGAGTGACTCCGACTTCAGGGCACCGTCGCCACCGCGGACGAGAGCGACGCTGCGGGTCAGTCCACGCCACCGCAGCGGCAGCACGATCCGGCCGTCCGGCGCGAGCTGGTCCCACCAGGCCGCCGGGAAGTCCCACACGCCGACGGTGGCGATGATGCGGTCGTACGGACCGTGCTCGGGGGCGCCGGCCGCGCCGTCACGCTGCAGGACTCGCACACTGCCGTACCCGGCGGTGGCGAGACGCTGCCGGGCGTGGGCGACGACGTCGCTGTGGACGTCGAGGGCGGTGACTTCTCCGGCGAGCCCGGTGAGGTGCTGCATCAGTGCCGCGTTGTAACCGGTCCCCGCTCCTACTTCGAGGGCGCGTTGACCGGGCTGGATGTTCAGTTGCGCGAGCATGGCGTACACGATGTCCGGCTGCGAGGCGCAGGAGAGCGGGAGCGCGTCCGGGTCCGGGTTCTCCTTGATGTTCACCGCGCGGTTGGCGTACGCCTCTTCGAGCGTGGCCCCGGGCACGAAGAGGTGCCGGGGCACGGTGCGCATCGCCTCCTCGACGCGAGGGTCGGGGAACGCGGTGGTGCTGTGCAAGTGGTCGACGAGCCGGTTGCGCAGGTCGGTGTCGGTCACAACGGGTCCTTCCATCAGGTTCGGCGGTTGCGGGTCAGCTGGGCAGGAGGAGACAAAGGTCCCAGTCGGTAGGCGGGTTGGCGCGCACCAGGTCGATGCCGGCCGCGCCTTCCATCAAGCTCGGGTCGTTGTCTCCGCTCGGGGTTGCGAGCTTGTCCTCGAGGTGGAGGAGCACGGTCTGGAGGCTGGATCCGGCGCTGTCTGCGGCGGTTCGGCGGACCGCCTGTAGGAGTCCGGCCCAGCCGTGGCAGAGAGACAGATCGGTGAACAGGTGCGTGTGGCGCGTGCATCCGGTGAGTGCCTGCTCCGCCTGGTGCTGCAGGCGGGTGTCGTTCATGGCGCGTCCGGCGAGGTGCAGGGCGCGGGCGATGCCGGGGGTGCCGTAGCACCAGGACGGCCGGGCCGGGCCGGTACCGGCATGGGGGACGCCGCGGGCGTGTTCGGCGAGGGTAACCCAGTACGGCCAGTGGGCGTCTTGCCCGGTGCCCAGCCGCCATTCGGCCAGGTGGCCGCAGATCCGGGCGATCGCGGTGTCGTGACCCTCGGTGGTGATGCCGCGCAGGGTGCACAGGGCGAGGTAGGCGAGCGGCCCGGCGATTCCGTGGGCCATGCCGAAGATCCCGTTGCCGTCGGCGTCTTCGGGCGTGGCCTGGTTCATGGCGGGGGTGGTGGACCACCAGCCGGGCACCGTGACCCCTGAGTGGGTGAGGGGTTCGGTGAGCCGCACCAGATACGCGGCGATGGCCGTCGCTTCGTCCCGGTCGCCTGCCGCGAGGTGGTAGACGCCCAGGCCGGTGAGGCCTGTGATGACGTCGAACTCGTCCTTCACCGGGGGCACTCCCGCGTCGATGCGGCGGTGGGCGAGTTCCAGACGGGCGCGGGTCATGTCCCGGACGTGCGGGGCGAGCTGCGTTAGCGCCCGCCGCGCGGCCGGTGTGTCGGCGTGGAGAAGGGTGTAGGCGACGGACGGCGCGCCCTCGTACAGGCCGCCCGCGCCGAGCGGGCCGCGGAGCATCGCGGCAGCGGACTTCGTCAGCTTCTGCGGGTCGGTGTGGAGCTGGGCGAGGGCGATTCCGGCGGCGCCCCGGTAGAGGGACTGTCCCCATCGCGGGTCCGGCGGCGTCATGCGCTGTGCTCCTCACGGGCGAGCGCGGCGACGGCGGCCTGGCGGGCGAGTTGGCGGCAGACCGCTTCGTCGTCCCGGTCCACGCCCCGCATCCGGTTGTGGTGCATGTGCAGCAGGGAGTCGAGGACAGCGGCCGGATCCAGTTCCTCCGGCAGGAACTTCCGGTAGTCGGCGAGCGCCTCGGCACGCCGGTCCCACGCCTCCGCCACCACCGGACTCCAGCCCCTGCCTGCCGGGGCTCCGGCCCGGACTTCGTGCCGCACCACAGCAGCCACAGAGCGGTCTACAGGCCGCGACGGTGCGCGGCGGGCGACCAGGTGACGCAGCCCTTGATCCCTGCCGAGGAACCCGAGAGCCAGGTCGACAATGCTGACGGCGGTCGCGGCCTGGCCGCTCCCACCGGCGGTGATGAGGGCGGCGACGAAGCGGGAGTCCGCGGCGAACACCCGCTCCGCGGCTTCCATCGCGCTTCCGGGTCCGTAGCGTCCGATCTCCGGCCGGTAGGAGGTCAGTACCGCGTCGGAGATCAGGCCCTGGTCGCGGAGTTGTGCCGCCCACTGCCAGACCGTGTCCGCGAGCGTGCCGTGCTGCTCGGGGTCGGCCGCCCGGACGCGCAGCCGGAGGTGATCGGTGTCGGTGGGAGTCAGGTAGCGGATGAACCACCACGGTGGATGACCAAGCGATTCGGCGAGGCAGGGCAGGAGCCGGATCACCTCTTCGTGCTGGTCGGGGTGCGTGTACAGGTGGGTGCACACCCACCTGCCGTGCGGCCTGTCCAGCAGGGGGGCGGACGCCTGGTTGGTGAGAAGGGGCAGGGGCCCGGTCAGCGGGTTGGGGCGGGGCGGCAGTGTGCTGGCCAGGGGAATGGCGATCTCGTGGGCGTGTCCGCCGATCCAGCCGAAGGCGTCCGCCGGCGGCGCTTCGGTGAGGACTGCTTCACCGCGCTGATCCACGTGCTGGCGCAGCAGCTCGGCGTGCGCGGACACGTCCAGATCCAGGCGCAGGGTTCGGTCGTCGTCCCGCAGGTCCACGGGCCTGTGGCAGGACCAGGTGGTCCGCCAGTCGGTGAGGGCGGCGCTCCAGTCCCCTTCGGTCGGCACGTTGTCGCGGGTGAGGAGCCAGCGGGCCGGGGACAGCACGGTGCGTCTGTAGCGGACGCGGGGCAGGAAGGGCAGAGATGCCGCGGCCGGCCCCCAGTCGAAACCGCTCCAGCGCGGGCCGAAGGCGCGCACGAGGTGGGCGATGAACCGCGCGAGCAGCGGCGGCTGCTTCTCCAGTGCCATCGCGTGGAACACCTGCGGGTCGATGACCTGGCGGCGGGAGACGCTGACCAGGTGGAGGCGGGACGAGGTCGCCGTGACGGCCAGGTCGTCCACGTCGATGATCTGCGCCGGGTCGTCCGAGGCGCGGACCTCGCCCATCGGCATGACGTGGTCGAGGTAGGCGGGGATGCGGGCCACGCTCTCGGTGTGCGGGTAGAGGCCGGGGAAGGACATCTGCGCGCGGACGGCTCCGTCGATCTCCGCGGGCATTGTCCGGTAGACCCCCTCCAGACCGCTTCCGGTAGCGGCCGGGGTGAACCGGGAGGTGAGGGTTCCGGCACTGCGCGCGGGGGTGACAACGAGGTCGTAGTCCCCTCGCTCCAGGGCGTCCACGTCGGTGGCGTGGATGCGGGCGCACATCTCCACATGCGCGGGAGCCTCGGTCTTCGCCGTGCCGCCCGCCAGGTGGTCGACCGTGCCGCCGGTCAGCACGATCTCCTCCTGGCCGGTCGCGGCCGCCTTCCACGCGAGGTGCAGCAGCCGTTGGTCTCGTTCGGACACGCCGGAGCGTGGGGCGGGCCTTCGGGAGCCCGGGTAGCTGTGCGGGTAGCCGAGACCTGCGACCAGGCCGACGACTTCCTTGAGGGGTACGAGCGTGCCCGTGCCGTATCGCTCCCAGAAGGCGACCTGGAAGTCGTTCCACGCCCCCTGGCCGTCCGGATGGCGGCTGAGCCTGAGCAGCACATCAGCGGCCCGTTCCATGTCCCGCACCACCCGGCCGGGAACCTCCATCTCGACATCGAGAACCAGGTCGACGGCAGTGGTCCACCGGGCATCGGCCGCAACCGCACGAAGCGCCCTCTCCACCTCGTCTGCGAGCACCGGCTGGGCGGCAGGCGGAGCCTGGTTGTGCCTGCTGATGCCCTGCCGGGCAGCGTCCAAGGAGACCAGCAGGTCGGCGGCCTCGGGCGTCTCGGTCGCGCCGGCGGCGCGCAGCTCACGGATCACGTGGGTGAGCGGGTCGGGTTCAGTCATGGGCGCACGCAGGGAGCTGACCAGGAACCTCTTCTCCAGGAGGGATTCCAGCAGGCGCTCGGCGCGCGCTGGTTCGGACCCGGGGAACGCCTCGGTCAACGCGTCGCACAGATCGGCGAAGATGACCGGCCGGGCCGCGAGCCGCTCCACCAGGTCGGTGGCCGGAGTGCGCCGCACGGTGGCGCCCATGGGGCCGCCCCACTGGACGTGCAGGTGATCGCCCCGGCGGGTGGTCAGGTTGTTCAGGACGACGGTCAGCCGCTTCCGGATCGCGGGCATTTCTTCCAGTCGCCGCACGATGTTGTGGACAAGGTCGGCGTCCGCCCGCATCACCGTCCGGTGGTCGCTTCCCCAACGCACCTTCAGGGTGTGGCCGACGACGGCCGGAGCCACGCCGGCGAACAGCCCGAAGGGGGTCGGTCGTCCCACAGCCCTCAGCAGGTAGCGGACGGCGGAGGCTGCTGCCCGCCTCACCGCCCGGGAACGCACCTGCTCTCCCGCGCACACGGCGTCCAGCGTCTGAGCGAGAGCTGGGCTCGCCTGCCGAACGCCGGCCGCGAACTGCCCGTCGCTCCACACCACGCGCAGCCAAGCAGAGCACGAGTCGGCGTCACCCAAGTCGGGCCACCACGCGGGAACTTCGGTCAGCGGCTTGGTGGCTGCGCGGAGGAGGGCAGTGCCGACATTCCGGTAGATGCTCATCATGTACCTCCAGAGGCGGCCGGGCCGGGGAGGTGACGGCCTCCCCGGCCCTTGGGGAACGGGCTGATCAGCTGTTGCTGGTACAGGACGAGCTACTGGTCGAGCCGCACCCTCCGTCACTGCCGCAGGGCCGCGGCAGCAGACCGGCACCGGTCTCGGTGAAGACCTCGACGGCGGTCGCGAACGGGTCGGCGTCCGTCTTGGGTTCGATGGTGGCGACAGCGTTCCTCATGTCCCGGGTGCTCCTCAGACAGCGCTGGTGCAGGACGAGGAGCAGGTGCTGCCGCAGCCGTCGCCGGTGCCGCACGCCTGCGGCAGCAGGTCGGCGCCGGTCTCAGTCGAGACCTCGATGTCCGTCTCGAACGGGTCCGCCGGCATGGTCTCCGGCCGCGGGCTGACGAGGGTGTTCAGCATTGCTGGTTACCTCCTGATGGATGGCTGCTGTGCCAGGCTCACTGCCGGGCACGGTCTCCGCCCCGCAAGGGGCGGCCCTCCCCGGGCGGGGAGAAGTCTTGGGCGCACGTCGGAGTCCGTGCGGGTCACGTTTCGGGGGCAGGCTCCGAGAGCTGTGGTCAATCCCCGGGCCGGATCAGGCGGGAGAGATGTTGTCGGCCGCCGTGGACCAGGGGGTGCCGTTCGCGGGGCGGATGTGGGCGACCCCGACGACCCGGTCACCGTGCCTCTCCTGGACGACGGAGATCAGCTCGCCCTCGGCCCGCTGGCCACGTCACGGACCATCCGGTGCAGGAGCGGGTGGTCCTCCCGCGCGCTCTCCCTGCGTTCGACGGCTGCCAGGCTCACGAGAGCGGGCTCCGTCCGGACGTCCGTCATTCCCTGGAGGAACCGCTGCCACCCGGCCCAGGCGCGGTCTTGGAGCGCACGACTCGGGCCGAACGGCGAGTCGGGGGCCAGGTGCCGGAATCCGCCGGCGCCTTCCACGGCACGACGAGGCTCACTTCGGTCCGGGTAGGCGTGCTGATCAGGAAACGTCACGGGAGCCACCAGTTCTGGTCTTGGTCCGGGCTGAGCAGGAAGGCGCATCACCGGAACGCGTCCGATCTGGCCTTCGTGGTTGTGGACTATTGCCGCTGGATCGCCCGCCGTGTAACGCTCACGCCGAAAGTGTCCGCATGGGCGATACAGGCATATGCCGGGAGGAACGCATGGGTCGACCGACCCTGTAACTTCCTGACTGCCAGGGCGAATCCCGAAGGTGCCCACCACGGCACGCGTTCGAGGGAGGGCGAGATGACGAACGGGACGGTCTCGGAGACCGTCGGGACCAGCCTGACCGGTGAGGGCGGGCCCACCACTCGCCGTCGCCAACTCGGCCTTCGCCTCTTGGCTTTGCGCGAGGCTGCCGGTCTATCGGCCGAGGAGGCGGGCGAGCGAGCGGGGATGTCCAAGGCGACCGTCAGCCGCTACGAGCGCGCCAAGGGCAATGTCCGCTGGAACCAGGTGGACCAGCTCTGCCGCGCGTACGGCGTGAGCGACGCGGAACGCCAGGAGCTCGTCGAGCTGGCCAAGAACAGCAAAGCCACCGAGGCCTGGTGGCTCCCACTCGCCGGCAAACTGCCGGGTCAGCTACGGATGCTGCTCGCTCTGGAGAACGAGGCGTCCAGCATCAGCCAGCACACCATCGGCGTGATCCCCGGGCTCCTCCAGACTCGCGACTACGCCCAGGCCATCAAGGTCGCGCCCGAGGCAGCGCTGCCACCGGCCGAACTCGACATCTACCTGTCGACGCGCATGCAGCGCCAGCAGATCCTCGACCGCCCCGCACCGCCCAGCTACCACGTCGTCCTTGACGAGTCCGTGATCCACCGCCCGGTCGGAGGTGCGGCCGTCATGGCGGCACAACTCCATCACCTGCTCAAGCGGGCCGAGCAGCCTCACGTGACGGTGCAGGTTCTGCCGTTCTCCTCCGGCGCCTACAGCGTCGCGCTGAGCAGCTTCATCGTCTTCGGCGGCTTCGGAGGCCCGGACCCGGCCCTCGACGTGGTCTTTCTCGAGCATCCGGTGGGCTCCCTCTTCCTCGAAGAGGCCCCCGTGCTCGCGGAGTACTCCCAGGGCTTCGCCCACCTGTGCCGGCAGGCCCTGGACCCCGGCGCCTCGGCGGAACTTATCGACGAGGCGCGACAGTCCTACGTGAACAATCGGAAGTAGCGAGGAACATCCCGTGCCCCAGCAGCCCCTGCACTGGTTCAAGAGCTCCTACAGCGGATCACCCAACAACGAGTGCGTCGAGTGCGCCGTCGTGCCGGATGCCCTGTTCGTGCGGGATTCGAAGGCTCCCAACGCCTCGCCGCTCCGCTTCACGGGAACCGCGTGGGGCTCCTTCATCACGGCCCTCGACACGGGCCGGCTCGACCCCGGTCACGCCGACCGAAGCTGACGTCGGCGGACACCAGCCAGACAGCTTTCGCCCGTTCCACGAGATTGAAGTCGATCGCCCGGGAGCAGTGACGCGGACAGCGGCTGCGGTCCGCAACTGTCCGCATCACAGGTGAGAGGGAGCAGCATGCCGCAGAAGCCGAAGACGCTCGACGAGACGCGGTCGGTGCGCGACTGGTGGGGCAAGGAGCTCCGCAATTGGCGGCAGGTCCGCGGCCTGTCGACGCGTTTACTCGGGGACAAGGTGCACGTCAGCGGCACCACCATCGAGCGCATCGAGAAGAACGAGCGCCCCTGCGACACCGCCCTGGCGGCCCGCCTGGACAAGGCTCTGGAGGCCGGCGGAGCGCTGGTCCGCCTGTGGCGGCTCGTCGAAGCCGATGCGGACAAGCGACAGCCCGCCCCGGACACCGTCCCGCCGACCTCCCACCACGTAGACGACGCCCGCCCCGAACGGAACGACCTCCCCGTGGACCGACGCGCCCTTCTCGCCGTGGGCGGTGCTGCCGCACTGCGGCCGACCTCGCTCCTGGACCTCCTGCCACAGCCGAACCACGCCCCCGCTCCGGCGGAGGTGCGGCCCGAGGACATCGAGCAGGTCCTCACCGCTGCCACCACTCTCTCCGGCTGGGACAACGTCTACGGCGGCGGAGGACTCGTCCGAAGCTCCCTCCTCGGACAGCTCTCCTGGGCACGCGGACTCCTGCAGGCCGACTGCCCATCCGCCCTTGAGCACGACCTGTTCACCGCCGTCGGCCGCCTGGCCGTCGTCATGGGTGCCAGCGCCTTCGACGCCTACGAGCACCAGGACGCCGTCCGGCTGCTCCACTTCGGCCAGCAGTGCGCCGAGCACGCCGGCAACTGGCACCTGCGCGCCACGGCCCTGAACTGGCTCGCCCGCCAGGCCATCTGGTGCGGCCGCCCCGACGACGGCCTCACCCACGCCGAGAACGGCCTCGTCCGCGCCGACCGCCTCACCCACCGCGAACAGGCCATGCTCCACAACGCCCGTGCCCGAGCCCTCGCCAAGATGAGCAAGCCCAAGGAGACCCTCCGCACCATCGGCCAGTCCGACGCCATCTTCAGCGAGGCCCGCCCCGGTGAAGACGTCCCGTGGATGGCGTATTACGACAACGCCCAGCACCACGGCGACACCGGCCACGCCGCCTTCGACATCGCCCTCCTGCCCGGCCAGTCGTCCAACCTAGCCCGGCAACGGCTGCAGACCGCCGTCGACCAGCACACCGACGCCTACCGCCGCTCCCGCGCCATCTCCAGCACCAAGCTCGCCACCCTGATCATGGCCACCGGCGACCCGGCCCACGCCGTCGACATGGCCCACCGCGCCCTCGACGGCGTCGGCCGCCTCCGCTCCCGCCGCGCCATCGACGACCTCAAGGCACTCTCCCGCGCCGCCCGGCCCTACTCCCGCGACCCCGATGTCGCGGCCCTTCAGGATCGCGTCGCCCTGGCGGTGGCCGCGTGACCACCGACCACCGCGCCACCGAGGCGTTCGCCGTCCTCCAGAAGATCACCGCCGCCGCGGACCTCCCCGCGGCCGACGCCCAGCCGATACGCCTCGCCGAGAACGACCTCTGGCGGCTCACCGACGACACCGTCGTACGCATAAGCCGCCCCGGCCAGACAGCAGCTGCCCGCCGCGAAGTAGCCGTGGCCCGATGGCTCGGCGACCACGGCGTCCCCGCCGTCCGCCCCCTGCCGATGCCCCAGCCCGTCGTCGTCGACGACCGGGCCGCCACCTTCTGGGAACTCCTCCCGCCCCACCACCCGGGCACCGAGGCCGACCTCGCCACACTCCTCCGCCGGATGCACGACCTCCCCACACCCGACTTCGAGCTCGGCCGCCTGGACCCGTTCGTCCGCCTCGAAGAACGCCTCCGCGCCGCAACCGTCGTCTCCGACGAGGACCGCACCTGGCTCCTCGACCGCCTCGAACACCTCCGCGACGAGTGGCAGAACCTCCCCGCCGACGGCCGCCCCGAAGCCGTCATCCACGGTGACGCCTGGAAGGGCAACTGTGTCGTCACCCATACCCCCGACCGCCAGGCCCTCCTCCTGGACTTCGAGCGCACCTCCCTGGGTCCGCCCGAATGGGACCTCACCTCCACCGCCGTCGCCTACGAGACCTTCGGCAAACTCAGCCGCGCCGAGTACCAGACCTACTGCGACCACTACGGCCACGACGTCACCACTTGGACCGGCTACCCCACCCTCCGCGCCATCCGCGAACTGCGCCTCGTCACCTTCGCCCTCCAGACCGCCAGCCACGACCCGGGCACTGCGGAGCAGGCGCACCACCGCCTCGATTGCGTCCGGGGCCGACGAGGGCCGCGGCCGTGGGGTTGGCAGGCTGTGGCGTGAGAGGGCGAGGCCCGAACACACCGCCCGCCCGGTTCCTGGCACGCTCCCGGACCGCACGGACGTGAGACCGTCCCTACCTGACTGACCAACTGCGGCTTGCTCGTCATCCGGTGAGGGTGAGGTTGTGTAGGCGGGCGATGCCGAACATGGCGTGGTGGACGCCGTCGCCTTTGAGGCGGCAGCCGCGGAGGATCTTCCAGCTCTTCATGCGGGCGAAGGTGTGCTCAACGCGGGCGCGGCCCTTGCGGTGGGAGGCGTTGTGTTGCTCCTTCCAGGTCGGCAGTTCGTCGCCCTTGTGCCGGCGGTAGTGCGGGATGGTCAGGCCGGTGCCTCGGTGGCCGCCGTCGGCGATCACCGCTGGGGTGGTGCCGACGGCGGCCTCCGCCCCGGATTCCTCCCAGGCCCGGCAGTCTTGGCGGTTGCCGGGCAGCGGCTTGCCGACGGCGAAAACCAGTCGGGTGTCAGCGTCGATGACGACTTGGTGGTTGCTGGAGTAGCGGTAGTTCTTGCTGGAGGCGGCCACAGTCCGGTCCCGGGTGGGAACGAGCGTGCCGTCCACGATGAGCACGATGTCCTTGCGGAAGCGCCGTCTGGGCTGGAGCGCGAGAGCCGGTCCAAGATGGTCGACGATCCGGTCGGCCGCCGACTTCGAGACGCCGAACAGCGGGGCGAGCTGGCGCAGGGTGAGATTGGTGCGCCAGTACGCGGCCACCAGCAGCACCCGGCCCTGCAGCGGCAGCGACCACGGCCGGCCCCTGCGGACCGAATCGGCTCCCTCGCGCCGCAACGCGGTGATCAGCTTGTTGGATTGCCGCGGGCTCAGCCCGGTGAACGCACCTATCCACGAGGGCTCCGACGCCGTGATCACACCAGCCACGGCAAGATCATCTCACCTCTGACCAGCAGTTACGGGACACCCTCTAGACCGTCAGGGCACTCCAAAGTCGACGCGGGGGGAAGCGCGCACCCGACGGCCTGGAACGGGAGCGCGTGTACACCTGTGCTCGTGAGGAGCCAACGGCTAAAACACGGTAGATCCTGCGCGTCACGCAGCGTAGATGGCAGCGATAGGCAAAATGGCTCACGGCCTACACCTCGGCGAATCCGCCATTGATGTACCAAGGGCTGCCAGCCAACGCTTGGTACATGACCCCGCGCCACTGGTTTGGATCGTCTATCAAGATGCTGTCAGCCATTCTGCCGAGGTGCAGGGCTATAGCCTCCCCATCCATGCCCCTCAGGAAGTACCGCAATGAACTCATCTCCTGGGCAGCGTGGGGGCCATACAAAGCCGCCAGGCCAAAGGTGCGGAAGTGCCGACGCACCCGGGCCGCGAGAACACTCTCCCATTCACTCGGCGGCTGCACAAAGAACTCGACAGCGGCGGGGGCGACTTCAATAACACGAGCGAACAGCCACTGCCGCTGTCCGAGATCATCAAAGTAGGGATGGATTGTCTGCTCTTCAGCACTTTCGGGCGCGGCTTCCCCTTTGAGTACGTTGCAGCTGCGGCAGGCGGGGACAAGATTGGTCGGAACTACCGCCAACAGCGGGAAGCCCGCCTTGGGCAAATGGTGGTCCACTGTTGCCACAATCCGCTGACCGCACAATGGGCAGCGGCCAAATCGGACTGCAGCTTTGATCTTGTCGTAGACCTCCCGCCCCGGGGCATTCCGGCGCGCCATTCGCCCGGTGTAGGTCTTAGTGAGCTCCGCTCGTGCCGTCTCATCCCCCGGCTCGTCCCCGAGGTCCCCAAGTGTATGAAGTGCCGCCTGGGCAGCTGCGGCTTCATACCGGTCAGCAGCGTCAGCCACTGCCTCTACCAGGGCCTCCAGCCTCGCCTTTGCTTGCGGACGTGCCTTGCTGATGCAGGTCAGGTAGAGCGACCGGGCAGGAACGTCGGGAGCTGGCAAGGGCCACATCAGTAGCGTTCCTCCGTACCACTGTCCAGACCGCCTGTATCACGAACAGCGATGAGAGCCCGAACGATCGCTTTTGCTTCGCCGCCGAGCTGTCCATCGAATTGCGCGAGGACTTGCTCGTAGGCATAGCCCTGACGCACCAGGGCCTTGAGATCGCGATGGAAACCGGAGTCGGTGACTTCAAGGCCGAAGACCTCGTGTGTGAGCACGCCAACGTTCTCGCCGAAGGTCTCAATCGTGGGACGCTCAGCGACCAACTGGTTTCCGTAGCGCCGCAGCTTCCACACGCAGGAAGCAGGGACTTCCTGGACTACGACGGGTGAGTGGGTAGCAATGACCGCGAGTCCGTTGCGATCGCTGAGCAGGTCAGACAAGGCACGGACGAAGGCGGCCAGCAGCGGTGGGTGCAGATGGGACTCGGGCTCGTCGATGACGACGAGCGTGCGCTCGGTGACATGCTCGACGAGGCGCGTCATGGACAGGAGAACGGCCTTGTGACCCGAGCTAAGACCTGCGAACAGCTGGCGTGCCTTGCGGCGCCGGCTGTTCGAACTCTGGGTGCCCTGGAACTCCTCAAGCCAGGTGTCTTCGATGAAGCCGCTGCCAGCGAACTGCAGGGTTCTCAAGGCTGTCGCCCATCGCTGGGCGCGTTCTCCAGTCAGACAGGCCTCAACGCTTTCGGCGAAGTCTCGCTTGAGCTGATTAGGCGTCTTGATGCGCGGGGCTCGGCCCCCGAGCGTTGGGATCTTCAGTCCCACGTACGCGTAGCGGTCGATAGCCACATCGTTGGCGTGAATGAGAGGGAACTCATCAAAGGCGCTGAAGGTGACGCTTACGAGGTTTGTGAAGGTGTGACGGTCACCGCGGTTGTACTCGATGATGCGGCCCACCTTCCCTTCGTCCGCCTCGTCGTCGGCGATGCAACGTGTCAGTCCATTGAGAAGGAAGGACTTGCCGACGCTGTTGCTGCCGATCAGCACGTGGATATTCGTCGGCGGTAGCGACTGCGGCGACACCTCGAACGGCAGCACCACCGATCTTCCCCCTCCCCCAGCCGGGACCGGTGACTCGTAGGCCACCTGGAAGCCGGCCACACGCTCGCCGCCCTGAGCGATACGACGGAATTGGTCCTCGACCGCAGCATGTTTCACGAAGCGCATGAGTGACTCGCGCGTCACTCGCTCGTACTGAGCACGTTGGAAGATCTGCTCGTCGAACGCCAAGTCCCGCAGTGACGAGAGCACCACCTCGCGGAACCGTTCCCCCAGGCTGCGGAGACGTACGTAATAGCTGTCGTCCTGCCCGAGTGAGAAGAAGGTCTCATCAAGGAACTCGAAGCTCTCCGGCACTTGGACAGACGAGTTGGAGGGCATGCCGTACTCGCCGATTTTCACCTCACCGATCTCGTGCCGGAGACCACGGTCGTCATAAACCACGAGGTGGAACATGGTGACGAAGCCGGAATCCTCCCACCCGTCCCTCTTGAGGATCGCGTGAGAACGAAGCCCCTTCGGCTCCCGAGCGCCCTGCTCCACCATGGTGAATCGCATTCGCTGCCCCTCCCCCTGTGCGCCTTATGTTGTGCTGCGCCCAGCGCGACTCTCCGGCGCCGAATTGAAGCGCCAGAGTAACTATGCCCAGGCACAAGCCTGCAGCCGTTCCCGATCCGACATGGCAGGCCGCTGTCATACTGCGAAGGAGTCATCGGGCCCAAGCCATACGCATGAGCACGCGGACTGGGCTCATCTCTCCTTGGATCGAGCCCCGCGGCCTCCTTCTTCCGCGGGGCTCCGCCTATGACACGGGTGGGTATCGCTCTCCGCCCTGAATGCAACGCAATCCGCACCAGAGCAAGATCCAGGCCGCCGGTTTACACCCAGCTATGCTGCGGCTCGGCCTCACTCAGTGCGCACGTCGAGGTCCTGTGCGGCGGCCTCTTCGAGTGGCTCGATACAGCCGTTCCGGAACGACACTCGGTCAAATTCGCCTTCCGCGTGGATCCGAATTTCGACTCGTACGGATCCCTGCTGGTCACGGAACCAGGAGAGTGCGCGGCCGAGGTCGAACAGACCGGCCTTCCCGATCACAGCTTCGATGTCCGCGATTCGCACGCTGTCGTCCGGCCCAGTGCCAGGCGCCGACGTTGGACTGGCCGGAGCGGGGCCTTGTGAAGGAGGAGTCGGCGATGGCGACGAGGGCGGCTGCTGCCCGCTTCCGGGTACTGGCTGCGGTTTCGGCTGGTTCTCCGGCTCGGGCTCGGCCTCGGTGACGGATTGCAGGCATTCCCGCGCGTAGTCGTGCCAGAGGATCGCGGCATCCTCGGAAAGGTCGATCTCTTCTCCGAGGAGCCTCTCCCCGAATCGAACTTGTTGGGGATCGCGGGGGGAAAGGGAGCCATCACCGCGCACGAGGCCGACCGCGTAGCCCAACTCGGACGACTCCACGGCCTTCGCGATGGTTGATGCGATGGCTTGTTTGTTCCAGAGCTTGGTGAACTCGTAGTAGCTATAGAACCAGTCGACCAGTTCGGCACAGTTGATGATCTTCTTGTCCGAGCCAAGGCCTGACAGGGCGATCAGTTTCGCCGGAGTGACGGAGCTGAAGACGCGCTGACTCAAGGCCTCCACGACGCGCTCGTGCAGCGCGCGTCCCGCTGAAAGCAGGGTGCGAAGGTCGAACGTCTCAAGCACGTACGGCATCTCACCGTCACGAGAACGCGTGGGGAGGGCGACTGCGCTGTACGCCCCACCCAAAGCCGCGGCCGCATCGCGTCGTGCGTTACCTGACTTCTCCCGAAGCTCCTCACTCTGTTCCGGGCTGAAGTTGTACTTGCCAGCCTGGCTGAGAAGGGAGTCGGCCGCCAGGCGCATCCTCACGGCGTGGCGGGCCTGGTCGAACTGCGCCTTATCGGGGAGCACCAAGGCGAGCCCGTTGCGGTATCTCCGCGGACCGCCCTTTCCTGAGTTCTCGATGAACGTAGCCAGCGGCTCACGGTCGGCTGACCAGTCTGGGTGCAGGTAAACGGCGGTGAACAATGGCTGCTCGTCGCTGATCCCACCCGGATCGCTCGGCCACAATGCCACCCCCTTGCTCCCCCGAAGCTGTAGCTCCAACGCGGAGCGCACCTCGGTCAGCACCTCGTTCGACTCAAGCTTGTTGGCTTCGTCTCGAACCAGCTTGGTGAGGTTGGGGGTCGGCTCAAAGCGGTACCGACGACCGGTGTAGTGCAGGTACAGCTCTTCCTCACGCAGGTCGTGCAGGGCCGCGATGACTACGTTGCGGTCAAGGCCGGGCACAAGAACGCTGCGTACGAGGTCAGTCTCCAGGACGCCGCGATCCTCGCCATCGCGTGCGCCGAAGCTGTACAGCATGATGGCCGTCGCAACCCGTGTACCGACTCTCAGCTGTTCGATCATCGGGCTGTTCGCGCCTAGGTGCCTATCCACGGCCGCAGAGCCGGCACCGGCTGACGTGATGTCGCTGGAGAGAACAGAAGTGAATCGCTCTCGTTCTCCGACCTGGGAGAAGAACGCTCCTCTCGACGCCTCGTCCGTGAAGTCGATGTCTCCTGGGCCAATAAGGGGGCTGCTAGCGCCCGAGCGCCACAGAGCGTGGACCACTGCCGCCAGAAACTGAAGCGCACCTCGGGTCCGTTGGTAGGACGGGAGAGACCCCCAGCGGTGGTACATCAGATCGAGGAGATCGGGATGGAACGGGTAGGCAGCAAGTATCCGCTGCTCAAGCGTGTCTGCCGCAACGTCCGCTTCCCTGCGGGCGTCGCTGGTCTCCGCTGCGGCCAGTAGCTGCTTCCGCAGAAGCTGCGAGTACGCGCGCGCTACCTCCTGGTGGACGGCCTCATCGCCCAACTCGGCGAACAAGCGGCGTTGGACAACTCGCAGTACTTCGTCGTCCGCGACGGGTTCGCGCTTCGCGTCGACTCGGGTAACGAGCTTGTCGAGGTCGCTGAGCAGACCTTCGGCGCCTACAGCCTCTCCGACGCTTGCCTGGAGGCTGTACACCATCGCGGCCCGCGGCTGTGCGCTGATTGCTTCCGTAAGCGCCTGTACGAACAGCATTGCCTGCCGACCAGCGGTGGATTCGCCCCGCTGGACGGCCAGGGCCTTTTCGACGAAGACCAGTACCTCGTCTAGGAGGATGAGGGTCGGCTTGTCTCCAAGAACCTGCCGCAGTACATCACCGCCGGGTGCGGAGCCAGTTCGATCGTGCTCCGCGACCAGCTCGAAGCGGCCCAACTGTGCCGCCAGCTCACCCCAGAGAGTGTGGGTTTCGATGCCCGTGGCGCGCATCGGGGACAAGGGGTCGAGTTCTTCGCCGGACAGAACAGCGATCTGTACGTCGCCGGGATCAGCCAGGTCCTTGAGGTCAGGGCATGCAGTGACCGACGCGGCTCGGTCTCGCGCCAGATGGAGGAGCGCAACAAGGCTGTGAGTCTTGCCTCCACCGAACGGAGTACGCAGCTGCAGGACGTGCGAACCGGATCCACCCGCGAGAACGTGCATAACGTCCTCGAGCAACTCCCTCATCTTCACGGTGAGGTACGTCGCGCGGTAGAACCTGCCAGCGTCCGTGTACACGGGCGAGATCCCTGGCCGTCCTCGGAAGACGCCCGCGAGGTTGGCGGCATAGGTGCCCATGTCCAGGACGCCCTCCCGCACATCATCGTGCGGGCTCGCGACCTGCGTCCAGGGCAAAAGCCGATAACTCAAACTCACAGTGTCCCAACCCCCTGTGCTTCAACGTTGCACACCGTCGACACCTCAGACCAGCCCTTGCTCACCGATGATCGACTTCCATGAGACCAGCAGTCGCTCCGCTGCGCTGGCTTCTCTGGGTTTTGACTCGCTCGTGCTGGCCCGGAGAGCTCGCCCGGCCAGCGTCTGGATCAGGTCACGCAACCGCACCATGTCGACACTGACGGACATCAGGTATGGCCGGATGTCGGCCTGCCGATGCTCGAAGCGCCACAGAACAGCATGCGCCACGTCGATCAACGGCGGCGTGACGGCCGGCTCCATGTCAATGAGGGCGATGGTGCCGTTGCCTTCAGTCTCCGGTTGCCCCAGGCGGACGTCATCGCCGCGGTCCTCGAAGTCCCTGAGTACTACAGTGGACTTGACCTTTGAGACGAGCGGGTTCGGGCCAGTCGTCAGTCCGCCGGCGCCGTCCAAGTTGGCTCCTGTCATGCGGGCGAGGTTGTTGGCCTCATCGAAAGGCACAGCCGCGTAGCCGTAGGAGTATTGGGCAGCGACGTAGTAGCGCGTGACCGGGTCCGTGCTGGCCAGCGAGCCGAAGATCGCGTCAAGCACCCGTGTCTGGACCATCTCCAAGAAGGTCTCGGCCGGCAAGATTTCGCCGTTGTCCTGCTCCACCCGCTCGAACCGCGTGAGAGCACGGAGACCGGCGCCTACGGTAGCGATCACCAGGTCGGAGCCAGTGATGCCCAGTTGTTCAAGCCGCTCCCGTCGTTCCTTGATGATGTCGTTCAGTTCAGTCATAACCTCGGCTTCGCTGCCCACACCGACGTCGCTCGCGCGCTTGCGCGCAACGAGGAAGATGGAAGAAGCGAGGCTTGCTGTGCCTCGTCCGACTGCGCGTTCCGGCATCTCTGTATCGAGTGGCCATGCCTCCGTGATGGTGAAGCCGGCGCTCCGAAGGGCCTCAACGAGGCTCGACCACCCCGAAGTGGTCTTGTGCGCATACACGCAGACGAGGGGAGCACCCGGCTTAAGCACCCTGTGAGCTTCGCTGAACGCGCGCTCCATCAGCGTCTCGTAGTGCTCGCGCGCAGCGTCCTTACTCCCCGAGTGCCGGTAGGAAGCGACGACTGCCTCGTTCCTCTTGGGGGTCAGCTCGCCACCGAGATCCGTGGGATACAGGAACCCGACCGAACGCTTCAACCAGACGTAGAAGAAGTCCGAGAGGTCCGCGTAGGAAATGTTGTCGTAGTACGGCGGATCAGTGATGACCGCGTCCTGCGAATCACTCGGAAGCGGCAAAGACGCCGCTGATCCACGTACGCACTTGGCAGGACGGGGCAAGGTAGCGAGCCGTTCGACCAGGTCGGCTGTCTCCTTGAGGTACTTGCGCACGTCACCGGATGCGCCTGCGAACGGGTTCGCCTCGTAGAAGTCCCACACCATGGGAAGCGCCTGTCGCGCGAAGGTGTTGGTGCCACCCTCGTTCTTCGTGTCGAGGCGGCACAGACTGGACAGTCGGTCGGCAACCCGGTTGAGGGCCATGGCCAAAGCAGTGGAGAGCGCGGCCGCACGCCCCAGCTCCATGCCTTGAGCGCGCGCATCATCGTGAACTTGCTTTACGCCTGCAGCCAGGGTACTCAGGGCCAGCAGCTGGCGTGGCGTGAACAAGTCACGATACTGAGCGAACCCATAAACCATGCAGGTGCCGCCAGTGATCCGCATGGTTCCAGGCAGCGACTCCACCAGAGGCTCCACGGGCAGTTCTTGCAGTCGCTTCTCGCACTCCGCATCGTCGGGCAGTTCGTACTCGCCGACTGCGAGGTAGTCGCGGCCTCGCCCCTGCCCGACGGGCTTGGTAACGATGGCAGCAAGCGGCGCGGTACCCATACGGCCGGCGCGGGCCTCTTCCTTCACGTAGCGTCCGGTTACCGGGGCACCACAGATGCGACAGGCGACCTCCCCGCCCCTGGAACCTTCCGCTGGGTCGAAGCCCAGGTCAGCTTCCGTCGTGGCTCCAACTACCTCGTAGCGGAGTACCCAGTTGTCACGGTCCGCCACGGGCTTCAACGCCACGTAGCGGTTCTTCTTGCGGCCCAACCATGTCTGCCGTACCAGGTGAGCATCGTGCTCAGGCGTGGCCGGATTCGGGCACCGCACTGTGCGTGTCCACAGATAGGCAAGGGGCCGACGGCGGCCAACCTCGTCGTCGTCCAGAAAAGGCTGCTGGCCGGTTCCGCTTTCTACGGTCGGGTAGAAGGAAGAAAGCTGATCCCATGCCGAATCCACCCATACCTTTCCCCACCGGCGGATATCGTCAGCCAGCCCGGGATAGCTCTGCGGATATTCAAGGATCATCCGCTCAATAAGGTGGGCAACGGGGTTCAGCTCATTCGCCGTCACTTCGCACCCCAGGCGCAGAGCCTCCAGAGGGATCGCGCCTCCACCGGAAAACAGATCTACGACCTTCGGCGGCCCATCACTGGCTGAGAGCACCTCTTCACGCGCTGTACGAATCGCGTGGTCTGGAGCGCCCCAGGTACAGAGGGCCTCGAAGAAGTCGGACTCCTCCTGGGAGGTGCGCGACCGGCCAGATGCTGGGGCAAGGGCCGCGTAGACAGCAGCTCGCGACGCCGCCAACGGGCGACGGGCCCACCACAGGTGCATGGAGGCAGGGTGACCGACGCGGCCACCCACCTTCTCGCTCGCACTCGTGCGACTGATGACGTCGATCGGGATCGCGTCCTCGATGAGCCGCTTGTCACTGCTGTCCTGCACTGTCATCCTCTCGCTGCGCGGTGTCCGTTTCCGTGACCGCGTAAGTTCGGATGCTAGCGCCCGGCACACGGTAGCCGGTAACCTGCCGGATTTCAGCCACGTTGGGCAGGGTGTGGAAGGGGTCTTGGACCCTCATGAGGACCGGGCTCGTCGTCGCGCTGTAGACGACATAAAGCCAGAAGCCGGTCGACCACCTCTGTGCGGCGTACCACTCAGTCCTATAGAGGCCGACGTCGCCGGAGGATGCGCCGCGCCCCTTCACTTCGATCCGCCGCACTTGGGTGGCCCCATCGGGCAACGTCCGTGTCGAGCGGATGTCGAAGCCGCTGCCGTCCTGGAGGTGCCCGACATACTCGGGCTGCCAGCCGTGCTCCTCCTCGTACGCCATGGCCACCGCAACAGCCGCCTCCTCGACCTCCTTGCTCGGCCGCATGACCTCAATGTCTGGGTCCTCCGGCATCGCTGGGGGAACCACGGAAGCCGATCCGAGGTGTGTGACCTTCCCAGAGCGGACCACTCCGAGCCTGTTGAGGGACTCCAGCTTCGCTGCCCGCCGATGCGCGAGCTCCTTGAGCTGCCGCTCAGCGTTATCACGCAGCAGGCGGTACGAGTCGTCGCCCGCGGCCACCTTGGCGTCGTGCGCCATCCAGCGGTCCTGCAACCGCTTCTTCTGGGCGTCCATGGCCTCCGACAGGTACGCGGAGCGTAGCTGTGCGTGCTCAAGTCGATTGGCTCGCTCGGCGGTGGTGCGGCCAAGCTGCACCTCGACGCGAAGCCAGTCCGTTGCCGCCTTGATCTGGTCAGGAGTCAGGGTCCGCGCTGCGCGATTAGGGGCAGGCGTAAGCGTGTGGAGCACGTCGGCCGGCCCGCGGTGCAGTCCGTCCTCGTCCTCTATAACCGCAACAACCTCGGCGAAGGCGACCTCCGGAGCGCCGTGTACGTCTTCTCCCACCACTTCGTAGGCGAAAAGATGCACGAAGTACGGGGCGCGTGCGCCGGGATCCACAAAGGCGGCCGCGCCTTGAGGGACACCTTCTGCTGCCAGATCGCGCTCTAGTGACTCAGCGAGCGCCGCGAAGAGAGGGTGGCCTGGCGAGCACAACGTTGCATCTTCGTGCTCGACGCGGTCCCGCTCGTCCTTCCGGAAGGTGAGCTTGCGGTACTCGGATGCGGGACGGCCTCGATAGCGGACAGCGGTCAGGTCATCGCTGCGAAGCGCAACGGGTACGTGCTCGATACGCAGCAGCTGGTCGGCCCGACGCTCCACGCGCAAGCTCTGGCGATGAGCGGCTCGGAGGAAGAACGCTTCTACGTACTCGGGCATCAGGCGACGCTCGTCGGAGAGGAAGTTCTGCCCACGGACCCAGTCGATGTCCACGTACTTCTTCGCCAGGGCAATACCGGTGGCCTCTTCATACTCGGCGAGTTTCTCCGAGTCGAGTCGGTTAATTTCGGCAACTGCTGCATCACGGTTCGCTCGTGTCGGGTTAGCCAGCGTCTCCTTAACGAGGCGCTCGAAGTCGACGCCGTTAATTGTAAGGATCTCTCCGATTACATCGTAGACGCGTCCGTCCAAATCCTGACGCATCGCTTCGAGCCGCTGGTGAAGCCGCTCCAGGAGTTCACCTTCTACCGTGTTTGTCGCGCAGAAATTGAAGATCCAGCAGTCCGCACTCTGACCGATGCGGTGTACGCGCCCCATCCTTTGCTCAAGGCGGACCGGATTCCACGGCAGGTCATAATTGATCATCAGATGGCAAAATTGAAGGTTGATACCTTCACCAGCCGCCTCCGTCGCGATGCAGATTTGCTTGTCCTGCCTGAAATCGTGCTGGATACGCTTCCGCTCCGCAGGAGGATGTCCTCCATGAATGGTGCAGACAGAGTATCCCCACTGGCGAAGGTGCCTTTCCAGATAGTCGAGAGTGTCACGATGCTCCGTGAAAATCAGCAGCTTGCCGCGGCCGTCACGCAGCTCTTCGAACTCCGCCCTCTCCAAGCAGTCACGCAGGGCAGCAAGTTTACGCTCCTCGCCCTGCGATCTGACCCTGTCGGCACGCGAAACGAGTTTTCGTAGTTCAACTACTTCGGCACGTAGCTGCGAGATTTGACCGGCACTACTTACTTCCGTTGCCAGGAGATCATCGACGGACTCATCGATGTCCTCGCTGCCGGTTTCGACGTCGTCCATGACATCGGCGTCAGCCGGAATGCGCCCCAGCGTGGCTAGTCGCCGGGTCGCCTCGGCCGGCGTCATCGTGACGAGCTGCTCAATCAGTGCTTCCAGGCGATCGGCGCGCTTGGCCAAGGACGACCTAATTGCGCCAAGGCTTGAGGCAAGTCGGCGTTGCAGCACAGTACGAGCCAGGGCCACAGCGTTACCCCGGGATCCCCCACTGGAACCCAAGTACGTGTTTACGTACTGCGTGACATCAAGATAGAGGGAGAATTCCGCCGGCGAGAGCTGGAACGGCTGCGTGCGGACATGCCGCTCAACAAACAGAGCGCCGCCATGCTCATCAACTAGGTCTTCCTTCTGGCGGCGAAGGAAGTAGGGATTGTTGTCGTTGGAAATCTGCTTCTTGATAAGTTCCGATGTTGAAAATTGATCCGGGTCCAGCAGTCCAAGGAAGCGCGTGAACCTATCCTCGTCTCCTGAGTGAGGCGTCGCGGTCAGCAGCAGGAGGCGGTCGGCCTGCTGTGAGACACCTTCCACGAGAGAATACCGCTTCGTCTTGACGATCCTCTCATCCTTGCCCCGCTTTGTGAAAGCAGAAGCCTTGTGAGCCTCGTCTACAATCACCAAGTCCCATTGGCTACGGAAAAGATCGTCTCGAACGTCGTCCCGCTTAGCGAAATCGATGCTACTCACGACCAGCGAGTAGCGTTCCCACGGGTTTTGCCCGACCTGGTTCCGGACTTGCTCGCTGGAAACCACTTCGAACTGCTCATCAAACTTGTCTAGCATTTCGTCCTGCCACTGAGTTGTCAGCGGAGCAGGACAAAGGATCAAGATTCGCTCGACGGCACCGCGCAATTTTAGTTCTTTAAGCAGGAGACCAGCCATGACGGTCTTACCGGCGCCCGGGTCATCCGCAAGCACGAAGCGCAGCCTCGGCTGCGGCAGCATATGGCGATACACCGCTTCGATCTGGTGCGGCAGGCCTCTTACCCCGCTCATCGAGACAGCGAACAGGGGATCGTGGGCAAAGGCGTGGCGGATTCGCTGAGACTCGACCCACAGAGAGAGATCTCGAGGGTCCACGAGTTCTGGCTGCGGCGTTACGTTGGCAAGCGCCGACCGGAACTCCTCCTCCAGTACTTGGGTCTCGTCTGGCGCACCGTCGGCGTGACGGACTCGCACTAGGAACACGCCCGGCCCGATGGATTCGACGTGCTCAACCCTCACGGGGTGAGTGAAGTGACCATCCAGCATGATCAGACGGTTCTTAGCGCGCTCCCCCAAATCATCCACGTCCTGGTCCTTCCTTCACTCCCACAGCGGCCGACCCCCAACGTATCCGATGCCGCCGAGGCCCCTCTTGCGCCTCGTCATGGGAAGCAGGTGATGGAACTGGCGGTACACCTCCGTCCACTCCAATGTGGTTCGGCGCTACCAGTAGCGCCACGCCCCGGCACCAGCCACGTCACCGCCAGCGACACCTCGACCCCCTCGTCCTGGTCGCCGGGCTCGTCCGGGGCGAGCGCCTGGCGGACCTGTTCAATCTGCCGCTCGATGCCTTGCAGGTTCTCATGGAGGTCCATGGTCACCACACCGTCCACGGTGACCTTCCGTGCGCCGGTCCACGCGCTGGGTGTCCTCCACCAGAATCTGCATAATTGTAGTGGCCAACAGGTGGACGGTGAGGGCGCGCGCAGCAACTGATCCCCGACGACCGTAGAACCGCTCTGCGCCTGGCCAGCGCCGCGGGCGGCCCGCCTCAGCCGGACGCCCGCGACCTGTAGTTCAACCCACGCGCGTCTTCGGCAGGCGCAGCGACGTGGCCACCGTGAACGCGTCTGCCCCGGTCCCGCGTGGCCCGCCCCAACCAGTCCTTACATTGCGGCTCCTGCCCGGGACACCAATCTGCGGTAAGTACTCCTACTCCAATCGAACACACGCCCGCAAAACGAGCTGCCCGTTCATCCCCGTCCCCCGTTCCCATGTTCGGGGTCCCCTGCCGGGGGCACACTGTGTAAGTGTGCCGAGCCCCGCCACCAGCGATGTCGCTGAGGCGGGGCTTTTGCGTGTGCGGGGTTCGGGTCAGCGGGACTGACTTGCCCAAGCCCACGAATGGTGCGGTGGTGCCCAACGCTCTGAAGCCATTCGCGCACGACGACTCGTGGACCCTTCCCCTGCGAGGCGTGAGCGTCACGCACATCACGATTGCTTTCCGGCTGGCGTTGGTCTTCGAGGCTGACTGGGAGGTTCCCCTGGAAGGGCCGGCACATCTCTCGAGCCGTCCCCTCCACAACGGCTCCGCTCCGTCGTTGCTTCCCGAGCGTCGGGAGGTCGCGGCGGCTGTTTTCGTGTTCGGCTCCAAAGTGCAGTCCGCGGTGGCCTTCCGGGCGGGAGCGCTCAGCATCGTGTTCGCCGACGGGGCGCACCTCTACTGCGTAGCTGACCCGTCCTTCGAGGCCTGGCAGGTCACCGGCCCTGACGGATGGCGCTTCCTCTCCCAGCCCGGCGGATCCCTCGCAGTGTGGGCTCACACTTCCCAGGGGTGACGCTGGTGCACCATGCCCTTCAGTTCTTGCGCAGCTGTGGCCAGGGGCAAGGGCAGCAAGCCCCCGGCCGCGGGGGGAGGGTTCCCCGCCATCGGTGCACTTCTGCTGCTCGACGCCAGGCTCGGTGCCGGTCGGGCGGCCCAGTTCCTCACTCCGGAAGGCCTTTGGCAGGGCTGGATCGACGGGCCTCCCAGCAAAAGCCACGGCGCCCCCGGCCATTACCGTGAGTTCATCGGCCAACTCTGCGGTTTCGTCGATGAGGGCGCAAGGCATTGCGTGGCAAGAAGATGACGGCGTAGGTCTCGGTGACGCGCTTGCCCCTCCCAGGCAAGGGGCCGTGCGGGGGGCCGGCGGTCAGTGAACGGGGCCGGGCTCGCGGACGGCACTTCCAGCGCCGTTGTCTCGTGCCGACGCCACCGCGCCCCAGTCCCCTGCGGTCGCGGTGGATGACTCCGGCTTCGCCGAGCTGGGCCGGCCGATCGGTCGGAAAGGGCCTCGTCCGGCAGTAGGAGCTTGCAGGTTGGCGAAACTTTCGGAAGGTCCGAACACATTCTCGCCTTGCGTGGCACGGAATGCCATGCCGCGGGGATGCGGGGGCGATCGATTCTCTGCCTGAGCTGGGGTGATGTCGATCCAGGGCGCCGCGGCCGCGCTGGATACGTTTCCGAAAGAATGTCGAAAGCGTTGACAGGTCCATGCGGCTCTACAAAAAATGTGGCCCGCCGACGACCGCGGTCCGTCGTCCCGCTCGCCGCTTCGGGCGTGCGGGACGCCTGTCGGTCGGTACCGCACGACGGCGGGGGCCCCCGCCACGTTCCATGCAAGGCCGCCGGGCGGCAACAGCCGTCCGGTCCCCCACCTGCCTTCATCCGGAGGACAGCATGCGCAAGGACGACGGCACGCAGCAGCAGGACCAGAGCCGGCAGAGCATCCTTCCCCCCGGCCTGAGCCGACGGGGCTTCCTCGGTGGTGGCGCCGCCGCGCTCGCCACCGCCTCGGGGCTCCTGCTGCCCGGCACGGCTCACGCCGCCACCACCATCACCACCAACCAGACCGGCTACGACGGCATGTACTACACGTTCTGGACCGACGGCTGCGGCTCCGTCTCCATGACGCTCAACGGCGGCGGCAGCTACAGCACCCGGTGGACCAACTGCGGCAACTTCGTGGCCGGCAAGGGCTGGAACACCGGTGGCCGCAGGACGGTCCGCTACACCGGCTACTTCAACCCGTCGGGCAACGGCTACGGCTGCCTCTACGGCTGGACCTCGAACCCGCTGGTGGAGTACTACATCGTCGACAACTGGGGCAGCTACCGGCCCACCGGCACCCACAAGGGGACGGTCTACAGCGACGGCGGCACGTACGACATCTACCAGACGACCCGGTACAACGCCCCGTCCGTGGAGGGCACCAAGACGTTCCAGCAGTACTGGAGCGTCCGGCAGTCGAAGGTGACCAGCGGCTCCGGCACCATCACCACCGGGAACCACTTCGACGCCTGGGCCCGCGCGGGCATGAGCCTCGGCCAGTTCAAGTACTACATGGTCATGGCGACCGAGGGTTACCAGAGCAGCGGCAGCTCCACCATCACCGTCAGCGGCTGACGTCTGCCGGGTGATCGCACGCAGGGGCCGCGGGTCCCGTCCTGACAAGGACGGGACCCGCGGTCCTTCGAGGGGTCCGACGGGCGCCTCGTCGGCCCTCTTCTAAGCTGCTGCGCGGGGACGATCATCAGACTTGGGGGTGGCCGTATGAGCCGGACGGCGGAGGTGTTCCAGCCGTTGAGGGCGGAGGACCCGGCGGCGGTGGCCGGTTTCCGGCTGGCGGCGCGGCTCGGGGCGGGCGGCATGGGCGTCGTCTACCTGTCCCACACGCAGGGCGGGCGGCCGGTGGCGATCAAGGTCGTACGCCCCGAACTGGCGGACGACCCGGACTTCCGGCGCCGGTTCGGCCGGGAGATCAAGGCGGCCCGCCGCGTGCGGGGCGCGTACACGGCGGAACTGATCGACGGGGACGCCGACGGCACGCCGCCCTGGCTGGCCACCCTGTACGTGCCCGGGCCCTCGCTCACGGAGGCGGTCGCCCGGCGCGGGCCGCTGCCGGTGACGGCGGTGCTGTGGCTGATGGCGGGGGTGGCCGAGGCGCTCCAGGCCATCCACGGTGCGGGCATCGTGCACCGCGACCTGAAGCCGTCGAACGTGCTGCTGGCCGCCGACGGGCCCCGGGTGATCGACTTCGGCATCGCGATGGCCGCCGACGGCACCGCGTACACGGCCACGGGCGGCGCCATCGGCACGCCCTCCTTCATGGCTCCGGAGCAGGCGGTCGGCGAGGAGGTCACGGCGGCGACGGACGTCTTCGCGCTGGGGCAGACGGCGGCCTTCGCGGCGCTGGGCAGACCGCTGTACGGCGAGGGGTCGGCCGTCAACCTGCTGTACCGCATCGTGCACTCGGAACCCGACCTGTCCCAGGTGCCCGAGCCGCTGCGCCCGGTGCTGGCACGCTGTCTGGCCATGGACCCGGCGGAGCGGCCCACCCCGGCGGAGGTCGTGGAGTGGTGCCGGGAACGGCTGGACGCCGAGGAGGCCGACGGTGCGGTCGGCGCGGACGGCGCCGGCACGGCCGGGGCCGGGGCGCCCCTCGCCTGGCGGGAGATCGCCGGCCCCGAGGTCACCGTGCCGGCGCCCGCGTCCGAGCAGGCGCCGCTGGTCGCCACGCAGCGGCTGGACGGCCTTCCGCAGCCGACGGTGGCGTGGCCCGGGCCCCCGCCGGGGTGGCAGCGGCCCCGTCGGCGCCGCTCCGCGCTGCTCACCGGCGTCGGTGTGACGGCGGGCGCGCTGCTGATGGCCGCCCTGGCGTGGAAGGTCGTGGACGTCAGCGGCGGGCTGGGTCGCCTGGTCGTCGGGGAGGCCGCGGACTCGGGGGACGGTCGTATCGAGGCGCGGGAGTCGGTGTCGCCGGAGGATGCGGCGGGTTCGGGCGGTTCGGCGGGCTCGGCGGCCGACTCCGCGGCGGAGGAGGGCTCGAAGGCGGCCGACGACAAGGGCGGGGACGGCGCGGGCGACGGCTCGGGCTCCTTGCCGAGGACGCCGGAGAAGCCCGTCGCCACGCCGTACGCCCAGGTGTGGGTGGATGCGAAGAAGTCGGTCGACCTCGCGGACCCGAAGGAGCAACTGCCGGGTGACAAGGGCGAGATCCGGTTCGGCTGCGCGAACGCCGGCTGTGAGCTGAAGAGCGACTCCGCGGTGTTCAGCTGGCTGCCGGGCGATCCTGGCCAGGGCAGCTACGACACGTGCAGCATGATGCTGGAGCACGCGAAGGCCCGCACGCTCCTCCTGGCCGCGATGGCCAACGGCTCCGAGATCTGCGTCAAGAATTCCAACGGGGACATTGCCTTGATGGTGATCCAGGTCAAGTCGACCGCGATGCCGGACCTCGCCTTCCTCACGGCGGACATGACCGTCTGGCGGAAGGCGGACTGAGGCGGCCGCCGCCGCTCCGGCTTCCGTCTCCGTCGCCCTAGGATCGGGCCATGGAGTACCGATGGTGACCGCGACGGTCCGCGAGTGGCGTGACGAAGAGGGATGGGGCGTTCTCGACTCGCCGGAGACGCCGGGGGGTTGCTGGGGCCACTACTCGCACATCGAGCGGCCGGGCTTCCGCACGCTGTCGCCGGGTCAGGTGGTGCTGCTCCAGTGGGAGGCACCCGGTTTCCGGCAGGACGGGTACGAGTACCGGGCGGTGCGGATCGTTCCGCGGGCCCGGTGACCTGCGGGCCGGCGGGACCCACTCGGACTGCCCCGGCCGGTTCCCCGTCGGCCGGGGCGGGCGTCAGACGCCCGCGGCGACCCCGGCCTCCGCCGCCGCGATCGCCGCCTCCGGGCGCTGACCGGGGATGTGGTCGTCCACCACCGGCTTGCCCATCGCCGCGGCGATGTGGTCCTGCAGCACCTTCCGCCGGGCCTCGAAGAAGGCGTCGAAGTCGTCGCACCGGATCAGTTCCGGGTCGGCGAGGTGGGTCCGGATGCGCTGCTCGACGCCCTCGGGACTGGTCTCCGCCGCCTTGGCGAGGCGCTGGAGGTATTCGGAGGGCGCGTGGCCGCCGATGATCCGGTTGGTACGTGCGGTCAACGGGGTCTTGTTGACGACGGAGTTGTAGACGGAGCGTTCGTAGCCGTTCTTCCTGCACCATGCCTGCGGGAAGATGTGATGGATGTCCATCGCCTCGTCGAAGTAGACGCTGACCTCCGCCTTCTCCCCCGTGCGCCAGTCCACGGCGCCCGCCTTGAGCAGAAGCGCGTAGATGCCCTTGTAGGCGGCGCTCTGCCGGGTCCGCAGGGTGAGGAGGCGGCTGGCGGCGAACTGGGCCTGGGTGACCGTGCGGGGCTCGGTGGTCGAGCCGCGGATCCAGTCGACGACGTCGGGCAGGTCGAGGTTGAACCGGGTCTCGGTGGTGGTGCCGTAGAGCTCGCCGAACACACCGCACCAGTACCAGCGGGCCAGCTTCTCCTGGGCGCCCGCGGTCTCGGCGTCCTGGCCGGCGAGGGCGAGGATCGCGGCCAGCGGGATGAGCTGGGTGCCGTACGGGAGGAAGCGGGTGTCGAAGATGAACTGCTGGCGCAGGAACTTGGCGGCGGACTTGAAGCCGGCGACGACGTCCGGCGCGTACCGCCGGTACTCCTCGAGGCCGAGCGCGAGCATGTCCTTGCGCTTGCAGCCGATACGGGGCAGGCGTTCCTCGTCGGTGCCCGCCTCCTGCTCACGGCGCCGACGCTCGGCCGTGGCCAGCAGGGTGACCGCCTGGAGGAAGTCGGTGTTGGAGACTTCGCGGAGGATGGCGTACTCGGGAGCGTCCCAGGCCGCGCGGCACTCCTCCCAGTGGCGGCGGAGGTCGAACTCGTCCGCGGCGTAGGTCGCGGTCAGCAACTCGAAGACGGTCAGGGTGACTCCGCCGGTGTTGACCTTCTCGAAGACCTGGCAGACGGCCTGGCGCGGGGTTCCCTGGCCGAGCTCGATGACCGGGAAGTGGTAGAGGTCGAACGACCGGATGAAGCCGTCGCGGAAGCCGTACCACAGCTCCATCGCGTCCTGCGCGAAGCCCCAGTGGCGGGCGAAGCCGTCGCCCCAGGAGTTGTCGAAGAGGCAGCGCAGCGGGAAGACGCGGTGCCGGTACTCCAACTCCCTGGAGGAGAAGTCCTCCAGCACCTCGCCGCGGAAGTTGACCACCTGGCGGGAGGCGGGGACGAACCGGATCGCCTCCTCACGGTCCTCGTTCTCGTCGAGCGCCTTGACCATGTCGACGTAGAACCAGCCGGACACCCGGCGCTTGCGTTCGTCCTGGGTCACCACGGGACTGTCCATGGCGATGGACTGGAAGAGGGAGGTCAGCCGCTGCTGCCCGTCGAGGACCAGTGACTCGGGCAGCGCCTGCTGACCGGGGTCGGCCCCTTCGATGGGCCGGTACTTGAACCGGACGTCGCCGCCGCCCTCGAGCAGCATCACCGTCCCGATCGGGTAGTTGAGGGAGACCGGCGCCAGCAGACTCGCGATGTTGGGCCAGGGCCAGACCCACCCCCTCTGGAACTCCGGCAGCTGGATCTTCCCCGCTCCGACCTGCTGGAGCAGGTCCCGCAGGGGCCGCTTGTCGATGCTGAACGTCTCGGTCGCCACATGTCCTCCTTGTGCAGCACAACGCCTGCGGGGGCGCTCGGTCACCGGATCGGGGGTACGGGCCGTCCGGGTCTCGCGGGTAGCCTGCTCGGCATGTCGGACCGTTCCGTTCCTCCCTGCCCCGAGTGCGGTGAGCCGCTCAAGGTCGGCGCCATGGCGCTCTGTCTGCGTAAGGAGGACGGTCGACGGGTGTGCCGTGCGGTGTGGGGGTGCGCCCGTCGGCATGTCTGGTGGAAGTGGTCGGACCGTCCGGACGAGCCGCTGGAGCGGTGCCCTTACCCGCAGTTGCTGTGAACCGACCGGGCGGCTGGGCCTCGTGTCGGGTCAGCCGCGGCCCTTGCCGGTGCCGGTGTCCTTGCCGGTGCCGGTGTCCTTGCCGGTGTCGTTGTCGTTGTCGGTGCCCTTGCCTGCGCCCTTGCCTGCGCTGTTGTCGGCGCCGTTGCCGGGCTGGGCGGGCTGGTCCTGCGCGGCGGGAGGGCGGTGGGCTTCGGGCGTCGTGGGGGTCGTGCCACCGGTCGCCGGGGTCGCCGCGCGGGCGGCGGGGCCGCGTGCCACGGCGGGGGCGGCACGGTGGGTTCGCGCGGTCCGGTCTGCTGTGTCGGCGGTGGCCTCGTCCGCGGGTGCGGAGGCCGAGGCGGGGCGCACCCGGGGGGTCGGCGGGGCCGACACGTGGCTGTTCCCGGGGTCGGCGCCGGGCGCGGAGCGGTGTCCCGGGGCGGCGGCCGAGGCGCGGTCCGCGCCGGTGCCACTGGTGCCGGGGGCGACGGCGACGGTGGTCCCCAGGGCCACGGTGAGCGCGGCGAGGACGGTGCCCACGGCCAGGCGGCGGTTGTGGCGGGGGCCCCCGAGGCGGGCGCGCCGGGTGACCGCGACCGGGTGCTCGGCGTCCGGGCCGGCGGCTCGGGGCGCCTGGGCGAGTGCGGGCGACGCGAGCGACGCGGCCACGGGCTCGGGCTCGGGCTCGGGCGACGTGATCGCCTCGGCCGGCGTGGGCGCCCCGGCCCGTGCGGGCGACGCGGCCCGTGCGGACGCCCCGCCCGGTGCGGGCGACGCGGCCCGTGCCGGGTGCGGTTCGGGTGCGGCGGTCAGGGTCGTGAGGGTGCGGGCGCACTCGTCGGCGGTGGGGCGGGCCGCGGGGTCCTGGGCGGTCATGGCCCGGAGGAGGGCGACGAGGCCGGCCGGGAGCCCGTCGGGGATCGCGGGCGGGCGGTGGATGCGGGCGATGGCCGCCTCCAGCGGGGTGCCCGTGTACTCCGGCGTGCCCTTGAGGCACTCCAGCAGGACCAGGCCCAGCGCGTACACGTCGGCGGCGGGACCGATGCGTCCCCCCGCGACCTGCTCGGGCGCCAGGTAGGCGGCGGTGCCGGTGAGCACGTCCGGGGCCGTGTGCCGGGTGGTGTCCACCAGGCGGGCGATGCCGAAGTCGGCGAGGTGCGGGGCGCCGTCCGCGTCGAGCAGCACGTTGGACGGCTTGACGTCACGGTGGACGATGCCGGCCCGGTGCACGTGGGCGAGGGCCCGCGCCAGGGCCGCGCCGAGAGCCGCCACGCGTGTCCGGGGCAGGGCGCCGCCGGCCAGCAGACCGCCCAGGGTGGGGCCGTCGACCAGCTCCATGACCAGGTAGGTGCGGTCGTCGCGGCGACCGATGTCGTAGAGGGTGACCAGACCGGGGCCGTGCAACTGGGCGAGGAGGACGGCCTCTTCGGCGAGCCGGTCCTCCGTCTGCGGCTGCGGGCCGGGCCGGAAGACCTTGACGGCGACGGGCCGCTGCAGGCGGGTGTCGACGCCTTCGTAGACGTCGGCCATCCCTCCCGCACCGATCTTCGCGCCCAGCCGGTACCGGTGGGAGAGGACGTGGTCGGCCCACGGATCCGCCGGAACCGGCGCGAGCGGCAGGTCTGCTGGGCGGCGGTCCTTCATCTGGATCTCCGTTGCTGTGGCCGCGTACCGGACTCGGCTCTGCGCCGTGGCGAAGCGGGTACCCCGGGGTCCTGTCGAATATCCGGACGAAATCGGCGCCACCTCAGGACCTTCACCGGACGGACGAACGGCTTTCAGGTCCGAGCCGCCGTCAGGACGCGCCCCGGCGCGGCGGTCCCGGCGCGGCGGTCCCGGCGTTCTCGCCCGGAGGGCGCGCCCTCTCTCTAGCGTGGACGCCAGGACGGGAACGGGGCGTTCGCGGTGCGCGGCGTCCCGATCGGACGAGCGCCACGGAGGTACGGCACGGTGACTCTCGACAAGGTGCGCCTCGGCCAGGACGGCAACGGCCCGGAGGTCGGTGTCCAGGGGCTGGGGTGCATGGGCATGAGCTTCGCGTACGGGCCGACCGACGTCGGCGAGGCCCGGGCGACGCTGGAGCGGGCGCTGGAACTGGGCGTGACGCTCTACGACACCGCGGACATGTACGGGATGGGGGAGAACGAGCGGTTCATCGCGCCGTTCGTCGCCGCGCACCGTGACGAGGTCACCGTGGCGACGAAGTTCGCGATCCGGCTCGACCCGGAACGGCCCTCCTGGCGCGGGATCCGCAACGACCCGCCGTACATCCGCGAGGCGGTGGAGGGCAGCCTGCGCAGGCTCGGGGTCGAGGTGATCGACCTGTACTACATGCACCGGCGGGACCCGGCCGTGCCGATCGAGGAGTCGGTCGGGGCGATGGCGGAGCTCGTGCGGGAGGGCAAGGTCAGGCAGCTCGGCCTCAGTGAGGTCACCGGGCCGGAGCTGCGGGCGGCGCACGCGGTGCACCCGATCGCGGCGCTGCAGTCGGAGTGGTCGGTGTTCAGCCGGGACGTGGAGCGGTCCGCGGTGCCGGCGGCGGCCGAGCTCGGCGTGACGCTCGTGCCGTACTCGCCGCTGGGGCGCGGCTTCCTCACCGGCGCGTTCACCTCCGCGCGGGAGCTGGCCGCGGACGACTTCCGGCGCACGCTCCCCCGCTTCACCGCGGAGAACGCGGCACGCAACGCCGCACTGCTCGCCCCCTTGCGGGAGATCGCGGAGGCCCGCTCGCTCACCCTCGGGCAGGTGGCGCTGGCCTGGGTGCACACGCAGGCGGAGGCGCACGGGGTGACCGCCGTCCCGATCCCGGGGACGCGCCGGCCGTCGCGGGTGGAGGAGAACACGGCGGCGGCCTCGGTATGGCTGGACGCGGAGGAGCTGAAGCTGCTGGAGCCGGTGGCGGGGCAGGTCTCCGGGGACCGGTACCCGGGCATGACCTCCACCCCGGCGGAACGGGAGGAGCGGGAGAGCTGAGGCCGTACCACGCCCGGACTGGTCACGTCGGCCCGGGCTGGACCGGGCCGACGTCGGAGCGCCGGCCCGGGCGCGCCACGGCGTGGCGTTGACCGGGGCCGAGGCCGTCGCGGGCGGCGAGGGCGACGGCGCCGGTGGACGCCCCGCGTCAGTCCTCGGCCCCGGTGCCCGCCGGGATCCCGCCCGCGGTGGCTCCCGGTGCGTCGTCCTGCTGCCGCAGGGCGATCTCGACGTGGCCGTCGACGACGCGGGTGTCGAAGGCGGGCTGCGGGGCGGTGGCCGGGCCGCGGACGTTCCAGCCGTCGGAGAGGCGGAAGACGCTGCCGTGCCAGGGGCACTCCACGCAGCCGTCGGCGATCGTGCCGCTGGAGAGGGGGCCGGCGAGGTGGCTGCACCGGTCGGACAGGGCGTGGATCTCCCCGCCCGTCTCGCGGACGACCAGGACCGGCACGTCGTCGACCATCCGCCGCACCGCACGGCCGACGGGAAGGTCCGCCACCGCGCCGACGCGGTGCCAGCCAGCGCCGATCAGGTGCGGGACCTCTTCCGCGTGGTTGGCGCCGGAGGCCTGGCGGTAGGCGAGGTGGCCGCCCAGCATGCCGCCGATCCCGACGGCGGTCAGGCCCAGGAAGCCGAGGACGCGTCCCGCGGTGCTCCGCCGCCCGGCGCCGTCCTTGGCGCGGCAGGCGTAGGAGGCGGCGTACAGGGCGACGGCCGTGTTGTTGGCCCAGGCGTGGACCAGGCCGACGCGCTGCTGCTGGCGGTGCAGCTCGGCCCAGTCGACGGCGCCGGCGAGGGCGGCGGGGACGGCCGTGGCCAGGCCGACGCCGATCAGGAGGCGCGCGTCGCGTGAGCGGCCGGGGAAGAGGTCCAGGACCGCGGCGGACGTCCAGCTGCCGATCGGCAGCTGCACCATCAGCGGGTGCACCGGGTGGCCCAGCCACCTGCCGTGCAGGGCGTCCCGGCCGCTGCCCAGCGGGAGTGCCTTGACGTTCCTGCGGATCTTCTCGATCAGCCGGTCCGCCCTGGGGTCGCGCTCCACGCGGTCCAGCAGCCACAGGACTCGGTTCTGCCGCAGCCTGCGGCGACGGGGGGTGGTCGTCATGGACCGGCGGGTCCCCTCCGGAACGTGCGGCAAACGGCGGCGGCGGGTGCGCCGACCGGTCCGGCGGAGCCGCTCGGGGCCGCTCGGAAACGCCGTTTCCGGTGAGGTGGCCCATAGGGTCCACGTCACGTACTAAGCGGCTTAGGGGACGGCTCGGCTGGCCGGAGCGGGCCGGAGCCGGGCGGGGGCACCCGCGATTTCCGGGGCCCGACCTGCGGGTTTCCGTTTGCTCCTCTTTTGCTTGCTTATGCACCCTTTCCGGCACGTAGGTGCTCATTGACGAAGGAACGTAGTAGATCACACCTTTGTCAAGCCGCCGGCCCCCCGGTTACCAATGAACCCGTCGCCGGGCACCGTCCTGGTCCACCGGCGGCGGTCCCGATCTCCGAGCCAAAGGGTTCTGCATGTTCCAGCGCGTCTCGCTCCGCTCCACCGGTACCTCCGCCCTCCGCACCCGCGCCGCGGTCGTCGCGGCCGGCCTGGGAGCCTCGGTCGTACTCGGCGCCGGAGTCGCGACGGCGGCCGGCGCCCCCGAGGCGGCCGCCCCCGCGGCCGGCACCCACGCGGTGGCCACGGCCAAGAAGGACGTGAAGCCGACCTGGGTCGACCCGGTCAAGCACTACAAGCTGTCCGCCAGCTTCGCCCAGAACGGTGGCATGTGGGCGTCGAAGCACTCCGGCCAGGACTTCGCCGTCCCGACCGGCACCAAGGTCTTCGCCGCCCACGCCGGCACCGTCGTCAAGGCGGGTGGCTGGGGCGCCGGTGACGGCCCCGCCTACGGCAACGCCATCGTCATCAAGCACGGCAACGGCACCTACTCGCAGTACGCCCACCTGTCCAAGGTCCAGGTGAACGTGGGCGACACCGTGAAGACGGGCGAGCAGATCGCGCTGTCCGGCAACACCGGCAACTCCAGCGGTCCTCACCTGCACTTCGAGATCCGCACCACCGCCAACTACGGCTCGGCCATCGACCCGGCGAAGTTCCTCGCCTCCAAGGGCGTCAAGCTCTGACGACCGCGGACCGGCGACGGAACGACCACGGACGGTCGGGCGGCGGGACGCCCCGCGGCACGTGAACGAGAGGCCCTCCGGCACCACGCCGGAGGGCTTCTCGCATCTCACAGTCCACAGGGGCTGCCGGGCGGGCCGTGACAGGCGCATACTGGCGGCAATGACAAAGTCAGCTGCACCCAAGCGCCATCTGCCGACCAGCCCCTTCAAGGCTCCGGCCGCGCCACCCCTCAAACACTTCGCCGTCGGCGACCGCGTCACCCATGACCTGTACGGTCTGGGCCGGGTCGTCGGGATCGAGGACGGGATCGCCGCGCTCGTGGACTTCGGTCCCACGCAGGAGCGGATCCTGAGCCCCTACTTCAAGATGAGCAAGCTCTGAAGCCCTGGAGCTCCTGGAGCCCCTGAAGCCCTGAGAGCTTTCGGCTCGCCCCTGGCGACGCCACCCTTGTCCTCTGCACCGCCGCAGTGCCCGGCCACGGCACCCGGGCCCGCGTTCGTGCGCGCCCGCCCACGAACGGGAGTCCCCTCATCGAACCGTCCTCGCTGTTCTCCGCCCCGGACGGGGCGGACCGGCGCCACACCGCCTCGCCCTCGCCCCGCCCGGCGACCCAGCCGTTCCAGGCCCCGGACTTCGGGGAGGACGAGACGGCGTGGGACGAGGACGCGCAGATCTTCACGCCGGAGGCCTGGGCCACGCCCCAGCGGTCCGTGGAGCGCTAGGGCCGTCGCCCCGGCGCTACCAGTACATGCCCGCGGCCATGCTGTCGAAGAGGCGGACCCATTCGCTCTCCTCGTGGGCGAAGGGCAGCGGGTCGACGGCCTCGACGGTGGCCCGGCCCTGGTCCGACAGGGCGTTCCAGCGCTCGACCTCGTCGGGCAGGCGGGAGACCGCCGCGCATGCCCGGCCCGTCTCCGCGGCGACGACGATGGTCCGCAGGAACGAGGACAGGTCGGCGTGGATGCGCAACGGGACCGGCTCGGCCTCGGCGAGCTGGTACACCTCGCCGGTACGGGGGTCGACGACGACGTGGTCGGTCGGGAAGTAGCCGACGGAGACCCACGTGTCGGCCTCCGGGCCCACCTCCCACCCGTCCTCCCGCAGTTCCTCCGCCTTGTTGACCCACTCGGGGTCGAACTCCTCGGGGAGCTCGAACCGCAGCCCGTAGCGGTGGAGTTCCGGGATGCCGACCTCGGTGAGGAGCCGGGCCGTCTCCCCGGAGAAGCCGTAGCGGCGCGCCACGTCCGGGGAGAGGCGGTGGACACGGGTGTCGGCTGCCTGCTCGACGTCCTCGCGGGTGACCGGGAACAACATGGTGACGGGTCCTTCCTCTGCCCTGTCTCTTTCCCTCGCAGCGGTTGCGGCGGCTGCCGCGGGCGGGAGGCTTCGGACGCGCGCGTTCACCGCGGGACGAGGCACAGCAAAGCCTGGTCCGTACCGACCAGGAGGGCTCCGTCGGGCGTGCTCGCCATGGCGTTCACCTCGGCGCCAAGGTGCAGTGAGCGGTCGCCGTCGGACGATGGGTGGAGGAGGTCGATCCTGCCGTCGCCCCAGGCGATCACCGGGGCCGGGCCGGACGGGGTAAGGATGACGGTCAACGCGGTGACCGGGCACGGGCGGCGGGCCACCGGCGTGGCCAGGACCTCCGCCCCCGGCGCCCAGGCCCGCACCTGGCCGTCCGCTCCTCCGCTGTAGAGCAGGGCAGGCGGGCATCCGGCGGGGCGGTCGTCGCCCAATGGCAGCAGAGCAAGGGCGGTGACAGGTCCGGTGTGGAGAACCACCTGCTCGGGCGCCACCTCGTCCTTGTCGGGCTCGAGGAGCGACAGGCCGACCGTGCCATCCTCATGGCCGACCCCGGCGAGAGCGCCGACGGCGGCCAGGGTGGTGGCCGGCACGGAGGTGAGGTGCCGTTCCAGTCGTGCGGCCGCGGCGTCGGTCGGGTGGGTCGCGTCGGCCTCCAACAGGGCGGCGAGCCCAGTGGCGCGCCGCCGGGTGGGTTCCCAACGCTGAGCGTGCAGCACTCCGTTGACGTCCAGTGCCCAAACGGTGCCGTCCCGCAGGCTCACCACGGAGGCGGGCTGCGAGGCGATACGGCGGGCGAAGCGGCCGGTGGGCGATCCGTCGGTGAGCGAAATGACACGTAGCACACCCTCGTGGTCACCGACAACGGCATGGCCGACCAGCGGCCCGCTCCCGGCGGTCAGGGCGAGTGCCGGACCGGGCCAGGGAGGCAGGGCGTCGCCGGTCACCCGGCGCCAGAGCGGACGCCAGGAAGCTCCCTCGGCCAGGCGTTCCAGGGCGGGCGCGTGCCGCGGGTCGGCATCGTCACCCAAAGCGCACAGGAGGACCAGGGCTCGCTCGGCAGGGCTCTGCTCGCGCAGCAGCGCCCGGCCCGCGCGGAGCCAGGCGGTGCGGAGGCCGCCACGCGGGTCCGGGTCGGCCTCGTAGACGGCGGTCACCTCGTACGGGTCGACGGCGCAGACGGCTTCGGGGTCGTCGCTGCGGAACGGCGCAGTGGGGCGCGAAGACCTCCGGGGCGGGAGGGCGGACGCCTCGTGCTCACGCCACCGGGCATTGCGGACGGCGTCGCGCCACCGAGGGTCGTCGAGGTCCATCACGGCGGCCGGAACCTCACGCACGGCGTCGAGCAGAGGCGTCCCGCTGCGAGCCTCGGCCACGACCCGGACGCCGTCCGACTCGGCCAGGGCGAGAACCAGCGCGGCCACCTCGGCCGGGTCCTGAGCCTCGTGGAGGGAGGGAAGGACCACAACCGTGCGACGCCCGTCCGCGGTGACGGCGGCAGTGAGCTGCGCGGGGGTGCGGGCCGCGGTGTGCAACTGCTCGGCGAGGGTCCACACCGTGGCGTGCGTACCAAGTCCCTGGAGCGGGACGAAAGCGTGAACGGCCCGGTCGGGCGGAGCCTCGGGCCGGGTACCGTTGGCGGCCAGCCAGGCGAGCAGCAGCGACTTCCCGCTGTCAGGGCCGCCCGTCACCACGCAGAGGCGGGGCGCGGCAGGGTCGGTCAGCCAGCTCAGCAGTGCGGTGGCGGCCGGTTCGAGCCCCGCTGCCGGGCGCGGCCACCTCACCTCGGCGGTCACCGCCCGCCCGCCCGACGTGCCGCCTCGGTGATCATCTCCTTCATGCCGGCCTCCCGGGATTCCGCGTCCTCGCCGTAGTCGTAGCTGTGCGTGAACTCGGCTTCGGGGAAGAGCTGTTGCATCCAGACGGCGCAGTAGTGGCCAGGCATCATGCAGGGCTCGAGCTCGCAGTAGACCCGGCGGACGCTGCCGGGGGCGACTCCCGCGGCGGACAACCGCTGCCAGATCAGTTCCTCGGGGTGCGCCTTGGCGGGACCGGTGGCCTCGGTCACCACCTGCTTGGCGCCCTGCGCGTCCACGTACTCGAAGGCCGCCGAGAACGGGAAGTTCAGGGTGTGGCGCACGTCGTCCAGGACGCGCGGCCACCAATGCTCCCTTTCGGCGAACGCCTCGCCGTCGATCTTCCGCAGCTCGGCATTGAGTTCTCGGAAGGCAGCGGCCGCGACGGAGAGATTCCCGGACACGGCGATCACCGGGAGGCGCCGGTCCAGGGCGGTGAGGGCGGCAGCGAATGCCGTCACGTCGGAGGCGATCATCAGGTCCCCCTGCTCCCCGCCCGGGAAGACCGCCTGCACCACCCCGTCGGGACGGACACAGAGATGCCCCAAGCCGTCGCCGCCGAGACGGAGCCAGTTCTCACGGTCGTCCCCCGGCCGGGGGATGCCGTGATGGGCGAGCCAGGCGCCCAGCAGGAGTGCGTCCTCCTCGCCGGACGCGGTGAAGTAACGGGACACCTGGCGCGGCAGCCCGGTCTCTTCCAGCGCCTGCCGTGCTGGTTCCGGAAGCCGCAGCCCGTACGCCCCGGTCGTCCGGTAGCGGCGCAGTCCTTCCGGTCCGAAGTGGGCGATGACCGGGTCCGGTTCGGCGCGGGACATGGAGGAACCTCACACGGGTCGGCGGTGTTTCGCAGACGACCATAGTCCGTCGGCCCGGCACCGAGGCGGCAGTGGTGGCCCGTACCGCGAACACCGTTCACAGCGCGGGGACTTCATCAGGTTCGTCACACACGCGTCAGCTCTGCTCATTCAGTTGACGAACACTCACGCGATGGCGCAGCGTGAAGGGGAGAGTTGACACGCCGCCGTACGGGGGAGGGCGCGCCACGTGGGGATCATGCTGCCCGACGAACTGGTGAAGGTCCTGGACATCATCGGTGTCGCCTGGCCGGACATCGACGAGGACGAGATCCGCTCCTCCGCCGACGACTACCGCGCTCTCGCCTCAGGGCTGCGGGACGCCGTCAAGGACGGCAACACCGCGCACTCCCACCTGGTGGGCGGCCGCAGCAAAGGCAAGACCGTCGCTGCGGTCGACGCCCGGTGGACCAAGCTCGCCCAGAAGGATCTGGGCCCCTTCGCGGACGCCCTGGACACGCTGGCCGGTGCCCTCGACGAGTGCGCGGGGCTGATCGAAGGCTGCAAGTACATATGCATCGCCGAACTGACCGCGACCGCCGCCACTGCCACCGCCGGCATCGTCGGCGCCATCTTCACCCTGGGCGCCAGCACCGCCCTCAGTGCCGCCGCCGTTGCGGCCTGCCGGCTGGCCGTGAAAGAGGCGATCAGCTACGCGGTCGGCATGATCACTGACATCGTCACAGAGAAGATCGAGGCGATGGTCCTGGCCGAGCTGGAACGCATCCTGACCGAGCACGTCGGCGGAGGCGGCCACCAGGACGGCGGCGGCATGCGGGTCAACGGCCTCGAACCGGGGGCCGGGCCGAGCTCCGGAGCCGACTCCGACGACGAACTCGTCGTCGTCGAGGAAGAGTTCGAGCAGACGGCGAGCGACCTGGACAAGGCCCGCAAGAATTTCGACGACAAGAAGAAGACGCACCGCACCAGCGGCGGCAAGCGGCGATCCTCGGTCAAGAAGGACAGCCGCTTCCACAAGCTGGCCACGGTGATCGACAAGTGCGAGGACGTCGTCGACAAGAAGATCGACGACGTGATCGAGGTGGTCGACCGGCACCAGAGCGACATCAAGCGCGCCAAGAAGGACCAGAAGGAACGCGACCTCGACGCCAAGAAGAAGATGGACGACGTCGACACTCCGGACGAGGAGAGGATGTACCTCCTCAATTCGGACGGCACGGTCGTGGAGATCTACCGTGACGGCACGGTCTCGAAGACGCCGGTGTCGAGGAACGAAGCGATCGTCGGTGATCTCCTGGAGCCGGACGGCACCTACTGGCGCCCGAACGCGCAGGAGCGCCAGCGGTACCGCGTGGCCGACGCGGGGCCGGAACCCGGCCGGGTGCGGTCCCGCAAGCTGGCGCCCGGCGAGAAGAACGACCTCGCACACGCCACCCAGCTCGCTCGGCACGCGCAGTCCTACTACAAGGGCCGCAACTACGCGGCGGCGCGATACCTCAGCGAGGACGGCAAGAGCTCGGTGATCATTGTCGGTCACAGCGAAGGCCGACACTCGGAACGCGTACTGGGCTACCCCCTACTGAGACACGAGCAAGGGGGGCGGGTGAGTGAGTTGTACACCGAGCGCGAGCCATGCCAGAAGATGCCGAAATGTGACCAGTGGCTCTACCAGCACTTCCCTTCCGACCTCCAGGTCACCCACACCGCGGACTACGATCAGCAGCAGAAGAACCAGGACAAGGAGCACCGCGAGTATCGGACCGCGCTCGAAAACTTCCACAAGGAGCACGGCCCTGGGCAGCAGATGACCAGGCGGTGATCCACGTCCGAAGAGCCGAACGACCAGGCGTCCCGTCGGAGGTATGACCCCACCATGCTGTTCACCGTGACCCGCGAAGAGGTCGAGCGGGCGACCGAGATCGACGGAACAGTACACCGGATGCCCTCAGAAGTGGCCGAACGATACGGCTTCCACAGCGAGAACGCCGAGATGCTCTCCTCAGTGGGCGTTCCGGAGGTCGCCAGATACGGCCTCGAATTCCGTCCGCCCGAGACGTACGACCCGTACTGGCTGGCCGACCACAAGAAACTGGTCGAGTTCGGCTGGAAGGTCGGTCCAGAGATCGACGGATGGGTCTCGCTCGGCAACTTCTTCATCAACACGGTGATGGTCGACCCGCGCTCCGGCAAGGTGTACCAGTTCACCGAAGATCCGGGACTGCCTCTGCTGATCCACGCGGACCTGTCGTCCTTCGTCAAAACCATCGTGGTCGCCGTCGAGACCGCCCGCGCCTGCGAACCCGTCATCGGGCAGCCCGACGAGGAGGAACAGCTCACCGCCCTCGTCGAAGCCGGAAAGGCCCGCATCCGCGATGTCGACCCGCTGCCCTTCGCCGACGAGCACAGCGAGTGGCACGAGGTCTTCGGCAACATGGAGAACGTCGTTTACTGGTGAGACCGTCGTCGCCGGAGGCGAAACCACCGTGTTGTTCACCGTGACCCGGGCGGAGGTCGAGTGGGCGGCCGGGGTCGACGGGACGGTGCACCGGATGCCCGCCGGGGGTGGCCGAGCGGTACGGGTTCCGGGGTCAGGCCGCGGAGTTCCTCGCCACCGTGGGAGTGCCCGGGGTCGAGGAGTACGGCCTGGAGTTCCGGGTCCCCGACGCCTACGATCCGGAACTCGTCGGCGGCTACGAAGAACTGGCGGCGGCCGGCTGGGAGGTCGGGCCCGAGGTCGACGACTGGGTGCCGTTGGGGCACTTCTCCGTCAACACGGTGTGGGCCGACCCGCGTTCCGGCAAGGTCTACCAGTTCACCGAGGGCCCGCTGCGGCCCCTGCTCCTCCACGCCGACCTGTCGTCCTTCGTCCGGACCATCGTCGTCGCCGTCGAGACCGCCCGCGCCTGCGAACCGGTCGTCGGGCAACCCGACGAGGAGGAACAGCTCACCTCCCTCGTCGAGGCCGGAAGGGCCCGCGTCCGGGACGTCGACCCACTGCCCTTCACGGACGAGCACAGCGAGTGGCACGAGGTCTTCGGCTGTATGGAGAACGCCGTGTACTGGTGACCCGGCGGACGGAATTCGGACGCGGCTGTCGGCGACTCGGTCTAGTGTTCCCCCAGTTCGGGAGCCCGGAAGGGCGGATGGGGGGAAGACCAGGTGAGTCAGAGTTTCCGCGTGGATCTGCGGGGGATCGTCGATCTGCTGAGCCACCACCTGTACACCAGCCCGCAGGTGTACGTGCGGGAGCTGCTGCAGAACGCCGTGGACGCCATCACGGCCGCGCACGGCGCCGACGCCGGGGAGCGGGGCGTCGGCCGGATCGCGCTGGAGTCGGCGGACAGCGCGGGGGACGGTTCGCTGACCGTCACGGACAACGGCGTCGGCCTGTCCGAGACGCAGGTGCACGAGCTGCTGGCGACCATCGGCCGCAGCTCCAAGCGGGACGAACTCGGTTTCGCCCGCCACGAGTTCCTCGGCCAGTTCGGCATCGGGCTGCTGTCCTGCTTCATGGTGTCGGACGCCATCGAGGTCACCACCCGCCGCGAGGGCGAGCCGACCGTGCTCTGGCACGGCAGGTCCGACGGCAGCTACACCGTCCGCACCGCCGGCCCCGGCGAGGAGCGCGCGGAGACCGGCACCACGGTCACCCTGCGCCCCCGGCGCGGCAGCGAGCACCTGCTGACCCGGGCCTCGGTGACCGAGCTGGTGACCCGCTTCGGCGGGCGGCTGCCGCACGCGGTCACCGTGGACGGCGAGGAGGTCACCGGCGGCCCCGCGCCCTGGGACCGCCCCGCCGACGAGCCGCCCGCGCGGCGCCGGGCCCGGCTGGAGGCGTACTGCCAGGAGGTCTTCGGGTTCACCCCGTTCGACGTGGTGGACCTGGAGACCGCGGAGGCCGGCCTGCGCGGCGTGGCGTTCGTGCTGCCGATGCCGGCCAACCCCTCGGTGCCGGCCGCGCACCGGGTGTACCTGAAGCAGATGCTGCTGTCCGAGCGCGCGGAACGGCTGCTGCCGGAGTGGGCGTTCTTCGTGCGCTGCGTGGTGGACACCGCCGAACTGCGGCCCACCGCCAGCCGGGAGGCCCTGTACGAGGACGCCCTGCTGGAGTCCACCCGCGACGCCCTGGGCGACGTGCTGCGCGCCTGGCTGGTGCGGCTCGGCCGCCAGGACCCGGCGCGGCTGCGGGAGTTCCTGCGGGTGCACCACCTCGGGGTGAAGGCACTGGCGCTGCACGACGACGACATGCTGCGCCTGGTCGCCGACTTCTGGCCGATGGAGACCAACGTCGGCCCGCACACCCTCACCGAGTTCCGCGAGCGGTACGGACTGGTCCGCTGGACGCCGCTGGTGGACGAGTTCCGCCAGCTCGCCCCGGTCGCCGCGGCCCAGGGGCTGGCCGTCGTCAACGCGGGCTACGTGTACGACGCGCAGATCCTCGAGCGGCTCGCCGCCCTGGAGCCCGCGCTGGAGACCGAGGTGCTGCGGGCCGGCGACCTCACCACGCACCTGGAGCGGCTGGAGGCCGCGGAGGAGAAGGCGCTGGCGCCCGCGCTGGCGGCGTCCGAACAGGTCCTGGCGAAGCTCGGCTGCGACCTGCTGGTCCGGTCGTTCCAGCCCGCCGGCCTGCCCGCCCTCTACCTCCTGGACGACGACACCGCGTTCCAGATGGACCTGCGGGAGACGAAGAGCCAGGTCGACGACGTGTGGGCGTCGATCCTGGGCAGCCTGGAGGACGCCGCCGAGCCCCGGCCGCGGCTGGTGCTCAACCACCGCAACCCGCTGGCCCGGCAGGTGCTCACCCTCGTCGACCCCGAACTGCGGGCCACCTGCCTGGAGGGGCTGTACGTGCAGGCCCTGCTGCTCGGCCACCACCCGCTGCGGCCGGCCGACACCGCCGTGCTCAACCAGTCCTTCCTCGGTCTGATCGGCCGTGCCGTGTCCGCGTCCGCCACGTCTTCCGGGGAGGACCGATGAGCCGTACCGAGCAGGAGGTCCGGCAGCTCTACGCCGACACGCACCGGATGCCCGCCGGTCCCGCGAAGTTCGCGGCGCTGGAGCAGGTGGCGCGGCACGCAGACGCCCTGGGGCTGGTCGAGTTCGCCTTCGACGTCCGGATGCACTCGACCTCCGTGTTCCACAACAACGGGGCGGCGCAGAAGGCACTGGTGGCCTTCTCCTGGTGCCGGGCGGCCTACGACCGCGAGCCACAGCGCTTCGGCGGCGGGCACGAGCGGAGCCTCCTCTGGAACATGAAGTGGATGATCTACAACGTCCACCAGTTCCCGGAGATCCCCCTGGAGCGGGCCCACGACCTGCTGGAGGACATGGAGCGCCGCTACCGGCTCGGCGGGCACAGCCTGCACGCCGTCCTCCAGCACCGGGGGCTGATCGCCGAGAGCGTGGGCGAACTGGAGGCGGCCCGGGCGCACTACGAGCGGATGGCCCGGACCCCGCGCGACCACCTCTCCGACTGCTCGGGCTGCGTGCCGAGCAGCCAGACCCGCACCCTGGTGGCGCTGGGCCGCGACGAGGAGGCCATCGCGGTCGGGGAGCCGGCCCGTACCTCCTGGTGCACCGACCAGCCGCAGTGGATCAACTCCGAGCTGCTGCTGCCGTACCTGCGGACCGGGCAGCCCCACAAGGCGCTGGAGGCGCACCGCACCGCCTACCGGCTGCTGCGGGAGAAGCCGTACCACCTGGCCGAGCTGGGGCTGCACCTGATGTTCTGCGTGCACACCGGGAACCCCGAGCGCGGCTTCGACCTGGTCGAACGCCACCTGCACTGGCTGGACCGGCCGCGCACGCCGCTCGCCGAGGCCGACTTCGCGGCGGCCTCGGTGGCGGTGCTGCGCACGCTGGAGGAGCGCGGCGAGGGCGACCGTCCGGTGCGCTCGCGCACCGCCTGGGCGCAGGGCCAGGACCAGGGCCGAGGCCAGGGCCATGGGCCGGTCACGGTGGCCTCGCTCGCCGCCGGGCTGCGGGAGCGGGTGCTGCGGCTGGCCGACCGCTTCGACGCCCGCAACGGCAACGGCTACCAGGGCGAACGCCTCCGGGAGCGGATGGCGGCGGGGCCGCTCGGCGAGCCGCTGCCGCTCGACGTGTTCCACACCGCCACGCACCGGGCCACCGATCCGCGGGCACGGCGGATCAGGAAGCTGGTGGAGGACGTCGCCGCGCTGACCGCCGCCGGCGACGGCCCGGCCGCGGCCGTGGCCCGCCTGGAGGCCACCGAGGAGCTGCTGGAGGCCGACCGGTACACCGAGGCGGCGGAGGCCGCCGAGGAGGCGGCCCGCGAGGTCGGCCGGCTCGGTCTGGCCGGCCACGCCCCGCGCGCCGCCTGGCTGCTGTTCCGCGCCCACCGGGCGGACGGCGACCCCGCCCGCGCGGCCGCCGCCCTGCGCGGCCTGCTGGAGGGCACCGACGGCGGGTTCCCCGGCCTGCCGCCCCGGCCCCGGCTGGAGGAGGAGCTGGCCCGCGAGGAGACGACCCCCGCCGCGCGCCACCGCTGGTTCCTGTCCGCCTCCCGCCGGTACGCCGCCGAGGGCGACACCGACCAGCGGCTCCGGACCCTGGTCATGGCCGCGCACGCCGCCGACGGCCCGGAGGCGCTGGCCGCCCTGACCGCGGAGGTCACGACGGCCCTCGCCGAGCCCGGCGTCGACGCCGCGCGGGCCGCCGTCGCGCGCCTCCGGATCGCCCACGTCCTCTACCGCACCGGGAGGTACGAGCAGGCCGCGGCGTACGCCGAGGCGGTGCCCGAGGCGTACGCCGACGCCGACCCGGAGGACCGGGTCCGCCACGCCCGCGCCCTGGCACTCCTCGCCAAGGCGCGGTACCGGCTCGGCGAGCGCGCGGCCGCGGAGGAGGCCGCCCGCACGTCGCTCTCCCTCGGCTCCGAGGACGACTGGGAGGTGGCCGTGGCCCTGGTCCTCCTCCTGCGCTCCCGGGGCGCCGCCGAGGAAGCCGCGAAGGTCATGACCGCCCACGACCTGGACGAGGAGGACATCGACGAGGACTACCTGGACGACTGACGGCGCCCGGGCGGGCCGACGGCCGCCGCGGTGGGGCCGCCCCCACCCGGGCCGGGCCGGCGCCGCCCGGGTGGGGCCGCCGTCGTCCGGGTGGGGCGCCGCTGACACCATCGGGGGGTGGGCGCGCGGGGGTCGCGTGCCCGGCCGACGTGGACGGAGGGCCGGCCGATGCCGCACGTGATCATCAAGCACTTCCCCAAGGACCTCGACGAGGAGGCCCGGGCGCGGCTCGCGGCCCGGGTCTCGGAGGCCGTGCGGGAGGCGTTCGGGGTGCGGGAGGGGGCCGTGTCCATCGGGCTGGAGCCGGTGGAACGGGAGGAGTGGGACGCGGAGGTGTACCGGCCGGACATCGCCGGGGCGAGGGACCGGCTGATCCAGTTCCCGGACTACTGACCGGGGGACCGCCACCGCGGGAACCCCCGGTGCGCCCCCGCCACCGGGCCGGGCGCGCCCGTCAGCCCGTCGGTTCGCTCTCCTCGCACGGCAGGAACGCCTCGAGGACCCGGCGGTCCCGGCGGACCTGGTAGGCCGTGGAGACGGCGATCAGCAGCAGGGCGGGGGCGACGGGGATCAGGTAGGGGGCCATCCGGTGCTCCTTTCGGTCGCGGTCGTACGCGGGCGGGGTGCGGGACCCGCGGACGACAGGTGTGTCCCGCGGCTCACCACGCGGGGCGGAGACGCTCGGGGTGCAGCCTGGCACGCGCCTCCGACAGTCCGGCGGCTCCGGGGCGGCGCCCGTGGGCTCCGGCCCGGACGCGGGACGCACTGCCGGTGTCCGGAACCGGAGCCGTCCGCCGGGCTCCCTCCGGCCCCATCATGAACTCCCCGCCCTTGGCGGCGCATTGCCGGTTTCCGGCAGTGTTGGTTAGGGTCTGCCTGCCGGAGCGGCGTCAAGAACACGTCAAGATGCGGGGGTCGCAGATGTCGTCAGCGAGCGCGGAGCCCGCGGGTTTCCTGGACGGCTTCGACGGCATCCTCACCGAGGTGGCCGCCACCGGACGCCGCCTGACGCGCCAGGAGTTGGAGTCCCGCCGTGATCTGGGCGAGCGGGCGGCGGAGGCCGGGCTGGGGCTGCGCCGGATGATCAGCGCGCACCTCGCCGCGGCCCGCGACGCCTGGCCCGCCGGCCCCAACGCCGGTGCTCGCGGCAGGAGTTCGGCGGACTGCGCGCTTTCGGCGGTGCAGCAGGCGGTCGACGCGTTCGCCGAGGGGTACGAGCGGGCGCAGCGTCAGGCCATCCGCCAGGAGGAGGCGGCGCGGCGGGAGTTCATCGACGACCTGCTGCTGGGCCGCAGCGACCTGGGCCGGCTGGCCGAGCGCGCCGGACGGTTCGGGCTGCGACTGGCCCGGGCGCACCAGGTGGCGGTGGCCGAGGGGCCCGTCGCCTACGACGAGGGCGAACCGGTGCCGCGGCAGGTGGCGCGGGCGGTGACCGCGCGGTTCGACAGCCGGCGGATCCTGGTCACCACCAAGGACGGACGCCTGCTGTGCGTCGCGCCCGGGGACCAGGAGGAGGTCCTCACCTGGTTCGCCAAGCAGGCGTACGCGGCGACGGACGGCGGGCGGGTCGCGGTGGGGCGGGCCCATCCGGGTCCGGGCGGCGTCGTCCAGTCCTACGAGGAGGCGCTGAGCACGCTGGAGATGGCGGAGCGGCTGGGCTTCGCCGGGCCGGTGCTGAAGGCGGCGGACCTGCTGGTCTACCCGGTGCTGGCACGCGACCGGCAGGCGCTGGCGGACCTGGTGGTGAGCGCGCTGGGGCCGCTGCGGGGCGCGCGGGGCGGGGCCCGGCCGCTGCTGGACACGCTGACGGCGTACTTCGACTCCGGGTGCGTGGCGGCCGAGGCGGCGCGGCGGCTCTCGCTGAGCGTGCGGGCGCTGACGTACCGGCTGGAGCGGATACGGAAGCTGACCGGCGCGGACCCGGCCGACCCCGCGCAGCGGTACATGCTCCAGACCGCCGCCATCGGGGCCCGGCTCCTCAACTGGCCCGCCCAGGAGCTCTGACCCGGCGGCCGGCGCACGACGCCCGGCGGAAGGCGCCTCAGGCGGAGCGTTTGCGCGAGGTGGTCTTCTTGGCGGGGGACTTCTTCGCGGCGGTCTTCTTCGCCGTCGTGGACTTCTTCGCGGAGCCCGAGCCGGAACCGGAGCCCGAGCCGGACCCCGATCCGGAGCCTCCGCGGGAGCCCGAGCCGCCGCCGGAGGACGCCGTCTTCTTCCCGGCGGTCTTCTTCGCCGTGGAGGTGGACTTCTTGCCGGAGGTGTCCTTCGGGTTCGTGCGGGAGCGGCCCATGGGACGGACCTCGCCGGACCCCTCGCCCTCGTCCCCCTCCCCCGCCCCCTCCCCCTCTCCTCGCGACTGCTGCGCCGCCCGCACGCTGTTCTCCAGCGCCGCCATCAGGTCCAGCACCTTCCCGCCCCCGGCCGGCGCCTCCGGCATCGCCGGCGCCTCCTGGCCCGCCGCCTTGGCCGCGACCATCTCCTCGACGGCCTCCCGGTACTCGTCGTGCAGGTCGTCGAGGTCGACCTCGCCCAGCGTGTCCATCAGCGCGTCCGCCAGGTCCAGCTCCTGGTCCCGGATCCTGACGTCGCCCTCCGGCGCGACGCCCTCCGGCCGGCGGATCTCGTCCGGCCAGAGCAGGCCGTGCATGACGATCGCCTCGTCCACGACTCGCAGCATCCCCAGCCGCTCCCGCCCCCGCAGGGCGAACTTGGCGATGGCGACCTTGTTGCTGCGCTTGAGCGCCTCCCGCAGCAGCGTGTACGGCTTCGCGGCCTGCGCGCCGCCGGCGGCGAGGTAGTAGGCGGACTCCATCTGCAGGGGGTCGATCCGCTCGTTCGGCACGAAGGCGACGATCTCGATGGTCTTGGCCGTGGGGATCGGCAGCTGCTGGAGGTCCTCCTCGGTGATCGGGATCATCGAGCCGTCCGACTCCTCGTACGCCTTGCCGATCTCCGACTGGCTGACCTCCTTGCCCTCCAGTTCGCAGACCTTGCGGTAGCGGATCCGGCCGCCGTCCTCGGTGTGGATCTGCCGGAAGGAGACGTTGTGGTTCTCGGTCGCGTTCACCAGCTTGATCGGGATGCTGACCAGGCCGAAGGAGATGGCGCCGTTCCAGATCGATCGCACGTTCAGCACCCTTTCGCCGGACTTCCACCGCTATGGCCATGATGCGTGGGATTCTTATCGTATGACGCCGATCACAGAGGTGGAGGGGCGGAGGATCCCGCTCTCCAACCTGGAGAAGGTGATCCATCCGGAGGACGGCTTCACCAAGGGGGAGCTGCTGCACTACTACGCCATGGCCGCCGGGGCGATGCTGCCGCACCTGCGGGACCGTCCGGTGTCCTTCCTGCGGTATCCGGACGGGCCCCACGGCCAGGTCTTCTTCTCCAAGAACGTGCCTCCCGGTACGCCCGACTGGGTCACCACGGCGGAGGTCCCCCGGTCGGAGGGGCCGTCCCGGATGGTGATGGTGCAGGACCTGCCCTCGCTGATGTGGGCGGCCAACCTGGTGACCGAGTTCCACACCCACCAGTGGCTCGCCCAGGACCCCGAGGAGGCGGACCGGCTGGTGTTCGACCTGGACCCGGGGCCGCCGGCCGGGCTCGCCGAGTGCTGCGAGGTGGCGCTCTGGCTGCGGGACCGGCTCGCCGGGGACGGGATCGAGGCGTACCCGAAGACCTCGGGCTCCAAGGGGCTGCACCTGCTGGCGGCGGTGCGGGGCGGGTCGCCCGGGCGGACCAGCGCCTACGCCAAGGCGCTGGCGGTCGAGGCGGAGGCGGCGATGCCGCGGCTGGTGGTGCACCGGATGACGCGGAGCCTGCGGCCGGGGAAGGTCTTCGTGGACTGGAGCCAGAACGCGGGCCGGAAGACCACGGCCACGCCGTACACGGTCCGGGCCCGGCCGACGGCGGCGGTCTCGGCCCCCGTCTCCTGGGAGGAGGTCGCCTCCGCCTCGCCCGGACGGCTCACGCTGCGCGCCCCCGACGTCCTGGCCCGCCTGGAACGCGACGGCGACCTGATGTCCCCCCTCCTCGACCCCGGCCGCGCCACCCCCCTGCCGGACTGACCCCCCGCCACCGGACCGGCCCCCGGCTCCCCCGCCCGCGACCGGTCCCACCCGGACGGCGCTCCACGGCGGGCGGGGCGGCGCGGCGCGTGCCAGCGTGGCAGGACGAACGGGTCCCGACACACCGGAGGTTCGCATGGCCCTGCGCCGTTCCCTGTCCCGCGTCGCCATGGGCGCCGCCGCCACCGCTCTGCTCGCCGCCGCGGCCGCCCCCGCCGTCGCAGGGGAGAGCCACCCCACTCCGCCGAGCCCGCCCGGCGAGACGTTCTACCAGGGGCGCGTGACCGCCCCGGGCGGACTGCGCCTGCACACCTCCCCCTCGACGGGCAGCGAGGTGATCGGCTTCGCCCCCAGGGGCTCCGTGGTCGACATCTTCTGCAAGGCGCCGGGCGACACCGTCGACGGCAACCCGCTCTGGTACCTGCTCGCCGACGGCACCTGGGCCTGGGGCCCGGCCCGGTACATCGACAACATCGGCAAGGCCCCGCGCTGGTGCTGACATAACGGGACATCCCGGCATCCGCTTGCTACGTTCCGACCCATGACCACCGAGGCCACCCGGGTCGGGCGGGACCGGAAGGCAGCGGGCCCCCCACCCCCCACGGCGGCACCCGTCAGCCGCCGGGGCGCGGAGCTCGCCCTGCTCGTCCTCGCCGTGTTCCTGTCCGTGTGCGGCTACTGCGCCGTCGGCCTGGCCCGCACCGGTCACGTCCCGCCCGACGCCGTCCGTCACGGCGCCGGGCTCGGGGCGTTGGCCCTGGTCGCGCACGTCGTCGTCCGGTGGCGCGCGCCCCGCGCGGACCCGCTGCCGCTGCCGATCGCCGTGCTGCTGAACGGCCTGGGCCTGGTGCTGATCCACCGCCTCGACCTGGAGACCCCCGGCGACCGGGCGGCGCCCGCACAGCTGGTCTGGTCGACGCTCGGGGTGGGCCTGTTCCTCCTGGTCGTCCATCTCCTGGACGACCACCGGACGCTGCGGCGGGTCACCCGCGCCTGCGGCATCGCCGCCCTGGTGCTGCTGGTGCTGCCCGTCCTGTTCCCCCCGGTGAACGGGGCCAGGATCTGGATCCGCCTGGCCGGGTTCTCCCTCCAGCCGGCCGAGTTCGCCAAGGTGCTGCTGGTGGTGTTCTTCGCCGGCCACCTGGCCGCCCACCGCGAGGCGCTCACCGGGGCCGGCCGCCGGGCGCCGGGCCCGGTGGTGGCGATCTGGCTGCTGAGCGTGGGGGTCCTGGTGCTGGAGCGGGACCTCGGCACCTCGCTGCTCTTCTTCGCGCTGTTCGTGATCCTCCTGTACGTCGCCACCGGCCGCCTCGGCTGGATCGCGCTGGGCCTGGCGGGGCTGTCGGCCGCGGCGGTGGCCGTGGCCCGGATCGAGCCGCACGTGCGGGGGCGGGTCGCGGACTGGCTGGACCCGTTCGCCTCCGTGGAGGCGGGCCGGGGGGCGGGGCAGCTCGCCCAGTCGCTGTTCGCCTTCGCGGCGGGCGGGCTGTTCGGGGAGGGGCTGGGCCAGGGCCAGTCGAGCCTGATCGGCTTTGCCGCCAAGTCGGACTTCATCCTGGCGACCGCCGGCGAGGAGCTGGGCCTGGCGGGGCTCGGCGCGATCATCGTGCTCTACGCGCTGCTGGTCGAACGCGGCTACCGCGCGGCCCAGTTGACACCGGACCCGTTCGGACGGCTGCTCGCGGTGGGGCTGTCCTCGCTGATCGCCGTGCAGGTCTTCGTGATCGCCGGCGGGGTGACCGGACTGATCCCGCTGACCGGGATGGCGATGCCCTTCCTCGCGCAGGGCGGGTCCTCCGTGGTCACCAACTGGGTGATCGTCGCGCTGCTGATCCGGCTCGGTGACGCCGCCCACCGCGACCCGGACGAGGGCGAACCGCTGGACGGGGAGGGACGGCCATGACCAGCACCGTGCGCCACGCCGGGCTGCTCTGCCTGCTGCTGCTCGCCGCGCTGCTGGTGAACGCGGCGCGGGTGCAGGTGCTGGAGGCCGGCGCCCATGAGCGCAACCCGGCGAACCGGCGGGCCGACATCGACCGCTACCACCGGCCCCGCGGCGACATCCTGGTCGCCGGACGTCCGGTGACCGGCTCGGTGGACACCGGGGACCGGCTGCGGCACGAACGCACGTACACGGACGGGCCGCTGTACGCGCCGGTCACCGGCTTCGCCTCGCAGGCGTACGGCACCACGCTGCTGGAGGCCGTCGAGGACGACGTCCTCTCCGGCCGCCACCCGCTGCTCGCCGCCCTCCCGCTGCTGGGCGGCCCCGCGGACCGCGGCGGCGACGTGGAGACCACCGTCGTGCCGGCGGCGCAGCGGGCCGGGTTCGAGGGGCTGGACGGCCGGAAGGGCGCGGTGGTGGCGCTCGAGCCGGCCACCGGGCGGATCCTGGCGCTGGTGTCCACCCCCTCCTACGATCCGGCCGCCCTGTCCGGCAACGGCCCCGCGGCGGCGCGGGCCTGGCGGCGCCTGCTGGGCGACCCGGACCAGCCGCTGCTCAACCGCGCCGTGCGGCAGACCTACCCGCCGGGCTCCACGTTCAAGGTGGTCACCGCCGCCGCCGCGCTGGAGGCGCGGCTGGTCCGCGACCTGGACCGGCGGGTCGGCGAGCCCGGCCCGTACCGGCTGCCGGGCACCGGCACCGAGCTGACCGACGAGCGCGCGGAGTGCGGGCGGGCGACGCTGCGGCAGGCCTTCGAGTGGTCCTGCAACACCGTCTTCGCCCGCCTCGGCGTCCGGGTGGGCGCCGAGCGGATGGCCCGCACGGCGGCGGCGTTCGGCTTCAACGACGACGGGCTGCGGGTGCCGTTCGGGGTGGCCCGGTCGACCTTCGACCCGGACGTCGACCGGGCGCAGCTCGCGCTGGCCTCGATCGGGCAGTTCAACACCCGGGCGACGCCGCTGCAGATGGCGCGGGTGGCGGCGGTGGTGGCGGGCGGCGGGACGACGCGGACGCCGTACCTCGTGGAGCGCACGACGACGGCCCGCGGCACGACCATCGGGCGGGCCGGACCGCGGGGGCTGCGGCAGGTGCTGCGGCCGGCGACCGCGCGGCTGCTGCGGGAGCTGATGACGGGGGTCGTCACGGACGGCACGGGCGGCCAGGCGGCGATCGACGGCGCGGTGGTGGGCGGCAAGACCGGCACGGCGCAGCACGGGGTGGGGAACGCGGGGACGCCGTACGCGTGGTTCGTGTCCTGGGCGCGGGGCGAGGGGGAGCTGGAGCCGCGGGTGGCGGTGGCGGTGGTCGTGGAGGACGCGGCGGCGGACCGCGGCGACATCACGGGCGGTGACGTCGCCGCCCCCGTCGCCCGGGCGGTCATGCGGGCGGTCCTCAGCTCCTGACCCCTTGCGCTCCGCCACGGGTGGAGCCTGCCGTTCCCGTGCGCGCGGGCTCCCGGCCGGTGCGCGCGGGCGGTGGACATCGCGCACACCGGTGTCGTCCGGAGCATTGACGCTCTTGCTGACACGCAGTCTCATAAGAGCAGTACCGCCGGTAACACGTCCCGCACCGCACGACCGACCGCACGACGAGGTGGAGAGCCATGACGACCGTGACGGAGACCGACACGCTCGCCGGACTGCGTGACGCACTGGGCCTGCTGAAGGACCGCGAGCAGGTCGCCAAGCGGCTGCTCGACTCGTCCGCCAAGCACTCCTTCGACCCGGACAAGGAGCTGGACTGGGAGGCCCCCTTCGAGGAGGGCAAGTGGTTCTGGCCCCCGGAGCTGGTGTCGCTCTACGGCACCCCGATGTGGAAGCGGATGGGCGAGGAGCAGCGCATCGAGCTCTCCAAGCACGAGGCCGCCGCGCTCTGCTCCCTGGGCATCTGGTTCGAGATCATCCTGATGCAGCTGCTCTGCCGGCACATCTACGACAAGAACCCGACCAGCAACCACGTCCGGTACGCCCTCACCGAGATCGAGGACGAGTGCCGGCACTCCAAGATGTTCGCCCGCTTCATCCAGCGTTCCGGCTGCCCGGAGTACCCCGTCAGCACCGTGCACCAGAACCTGGGGCGGCTCTTCAAGACCATCTCCACCACCCCCGGTTCGTTCACCGCGACCCTGCTCGGCGAGGAGATCCTCGACTGGATGCAGCGGCTGACCTTCCCGGACGAGCGGGTCCAGACCCTCACCCGCGGCGTGACCCGTATCCACGTCGTGGAGGAGGCCCGCCACGTCCGGTACGCCCGCGAGGAACTGCGCCGCCAGATGGTGACGGCGCCCCGCTGGTCGCGTGAGTTCACCCGGCTCACCTCCGGGGAGTTCGCCCGGGTCTTCTCGGTCGCCTTCATCAACCCCGAGGTGTACACCAACGTCGGTCTCGACAAGCGGCAGGCGATGGAGCAGGTCAGGAACAGCGCCCACCGACGTGACGTCATGCAGACCGGCGCCAGGAAGCTGACCGACTTCCTCGACGACATCGGCGTGCTCCGCGGCCCGGGCCGCAAGCTCTGGCAGTCCTCCGGCCTGCTGGCCTGACGCCCGCCGCCGTCCGGGGCCGCCACACTGGAGGGGTGAGAAGCGAAGAGACCCCCTTCGAGGGCGGCCCCCTGGACGGCCGGACGCTGCCCGTGCTGCTGGGGACGACCGGGCAGCCGCCGAAGTACTACAAGGTGCCGGTGCCCGACCCGGACGGCGCACCGCCCACGGTGCTGGTGTACCGCCGCGAGCCCCGCGGCCACGGCCGCCGGCTGGGGCTGCCGGTCGGCTGGAAGTACGTCTTCGTGCCCGGCGCCACCGGCGACGAGGGCCGTCCCCGCTGGCCCTGGTCCCGCCCCTCGCGCACCCCGGGGGCCACCGACGGGTGATGGGGTTGCGCCACTCGCCGACCCTCGGCGCGCGGTCCGGCGCGGGCCCGCCCATCCTGCCGGTGCGGAGCGGAAGGACCGCCCCGCGCCGGAGGTGACGTCATGTCAGGACGCCTGTCGCGCGGTTCCGTTGCCCGCCTGCTGTGCGCCGCCGTGGTCGGGGCGGGCGCCCTCTCCCCCGCGCCGGCCGCCCTCGCCGACGATTCGGCGCCCCCCTCCGGGGCCCGGCAGCGTCCGGTCGCCGTCCTCCTCGCGGATCTGCGCACCCTGCACCGGCAGGCCGACCGGGCCGCCGAGGAGTACGACGCCGTGGACGGACAACTCGCGGAGCAGCGGCGGCGGGTGGCCCTGCTGGACACGCGGCTGGCCACCACCCGGCTCTCCCTGGACGACAGCCGCGCGGCGGCCGGACGGTTCGCGCGGGCCCAGTACCGGGACGCCGCCGGGGCGGTGTCGCCGTACCTGCGGGTGCTGTTCGCCCGCGATCCGCAGACGGCCGTGGAGGAGGGCCGGCTGCTCGCCCGCGCGTCGCGCGAGCACGCGCGGTCGGTGGAACGCCTGACCGGCGGCGAGCACCGGGTCCGCGACCTGGCCCGACGCGCCCGCGCCGCGCTCGACGGCCAACTGGTGCTGGCGGAGCGGAAGAGGAAGGCGGACGCCAAGGTCCGCTCCCGGCTCCACCGCATCGAGGAGCTGCTCGCCTCGCTGTCGCCGGGGCAGCTGGAGGCGCTGGCCGCCTACGAGCGGCGCACCGGGAGGAGGACGACCGCTCCGGCCGTGGCCCCGGACGCCGACGGGAACGCCGCCGCCGGCGGCACGGCGGCCGGCCGCGGGCCCGCCTGGAACGGGCCCGCCGCCCGGCCGGGAGGCGGGGCGGCGGGAACGCACGGGGGGTGACGGAGTCGTCAGCCGCTGACGGAGGCCAGGTAGGCGTTGGCCTTGTCGGGCTCGAAGAAGAAGTTCTCGAAGTCCGCGGGGTCGTTGAACCCGTTGGCGAACCGGTCGGCGACCGGCTGGAGCTGGCCCGCGGCACCGATCAGGTTGAGCACGTGCTCCGGCGGCGGCGCCAGCATGGCGTTGGTCCACTTGGTGACGTGCTGCGCGGTCGCCCAGTAGCGGTCGAAGGCGGACCGCATCCAGTCCTCGTCGAAGGGCTTCTCGCCGTGCTCGAGGATGGCGTCCAGGTAGGCGGCGGCGCACTTGGAGGCCGAGTTGGAGCCCTGTCCGGTGATCGGGTCGTTGGCCACGACCACGTCGGCGACGCCGAGCACCGAGCCGCCGCCGGGCAGCCGGCCGATCGGGTTGCGCACGGTCGGGGCGTACCGGCCGGCGAGCGTGCCGCCCGCGTCGGTGAGCTCCACCCGGGTGGCCCTGGCGTACTCCCAGGGGGTGAAGCGCTCCATCAGCTCCAGGGTGAGCGCCAGGTGCTCCGACGGGTCCTTGACGCCCTGGAAGACGTCCAGCGGACCGCCCGGGACGCCCTCCCAGAAGAGGATGTCGGCCCGCCCGGAGAGCGTGTACGTCGGCATGATGAACAGCTCGCCGACGCCCGGCACCAGGTTGCAGCGGACCGCGTCGAACTCGGGGTGCTCGGGACGCGGGCCCAGGCCGTGGACGTACGCCACGGCCAGCGCGCGCTGCGGCTCGGCGTAGGGCGAACGGGAGGCGTCCCGCTCGAACATGGAGACCAGCTCGCCCTTGCCCGCCGAGACCAGCACCAGGTCGTACGTGCGGGAGAAGTAGTCGAGGTCGGAGACGGCGGCGCCGTGGATGACGAGCTGGCCGCCGCGCTGGGCGAAGGTCTCCATCCAGCCGGCCATCTTCACCCGCTGGTCGACGGACTGGGCGTGGCCGTCCAGCTTGCCCACCCAGTCGACGACCCGCTGCGACTCCGGTCCGGCGACCGAGACGCCCAGGCCCTCGATCTTCGGCGCCTGGGACTCCCAGAAGTTGAGCTGGAGGTCACGCTCGTGCTGCAGGGCGGTGTGGAACATGCACTGCGTCGACATGACGCGGCCGGAGCGGATCTCGTCCGCGGTCCGGTTGGACATCAGGGTGACCTCGTACCCGTGCTGCTGGAGTCCGAGGGCGAGCTGGAGGCCGGACTGACCGGCTCCGACGACGAGTATCTTCCGCATGCGGGATGTCTCCTACTCGGGACGCTGGGGGCGGGGCGTCTGGGTGCCCGGGCCTGTCGGGCAGGCCGCGCGGGCCTACTCGGGGAGGGCGTCGAGCGCGTGGCCGACGAGGGCCAGCAGGGTGTCGACCACCGCGATTCGGCTGCGCGCATCCATGATCATGACAGGTACCGCCGGAGGTATGGACAGCGCCTCCCGGACGTCCTCCGGTTCGAACCGCTCGCTGCCCTCGAAGTGGTTGACGGCCACGACGTACGGCAGGCCGCAGCTCTCGAAGTAGTCCAGCGCGGGCCAGCAGTCCTTGAGCCGGCGGGTGTCGGCCATGACCACGGCGCCGACCGCGCCGCGCGCCAGGTCGTCCCACATGAACCAGAACCGCTGCTGGCCCGGCGTGCCGAAGAGGTACAGGACGAGGTCGTCGTCCAGGGTGATGCGGCCGAAGTCCATGGCCACGGTGGTGGTGGTCTTGCCGGGCGTGGCGGTGATGTCGTCGGTGCCGGCGCTGGCCTCGGTCATCAAGGCCTCGGTCTCCAGCGGCTTGATCTCCGAGACCGTCCCGACCAGCGTGGTCTTGCCGACGCCGAACCCGCCGGCCACCAGGATCTTGGTGGCCACGGGGGCACGGTTGCGGTCGGTCTGCCAGGGCTTGAGGACCTCCTCCTCCGCGTCGGTCACCGCTTCGTTCACGGCATCAGAGACGGCGAAGGCCATGGAGCACCCTTTCGAGCAGTGCGCGGTCGGGACGGCCGGAGGTGTGGCCGGTCCCGTACACGCGGATCTTTCCCTGGTCCGCGAGGTCGCTCAGCAGGACGCGGACGACACCCAGCGGCATCTTGAGCAGCGCGGCGATCTCCGCCACGGTGCGCATGCGGCGGCAGAGCTCGACGATGGCGCGCATCTCCGGCATCACCCGGGTCACCAGCGTGCCGTTCGGCAGCTCCTTGCGCTCCGGGGGCGCGTCCAGCGCCGCCACGAAGGTCTCCACCAGCAGCACGTGGCCGAAGCGGGTCCGGCCGCCGGTGAGCGAGTAGGGGCGGACCCGGGCGGGTTTACGGTCCCCGCCGCGGACCGGGAGCCTGGGCGCGCTCATCGTCCGCTCCTCACGGTGGCGTCCTTGCGTTCCATGGAGTCGCGCAGCTCGTCCCGGAGTTCGGGCGTCAGCACGTGGCCGGCCCGGCCGACGAAGAGCGCCATGTGGTACGCGATCACGCTCATGTCGCAGTCGGGCGCGGCGTGCGCGCCCAGGAGCGAGCCGTCGCTGATCGCCATGACGAAGAGGCTCCCCTCCTCCATGGCGACCATCGTCTGGCGGACGCCGCCGAACTCCAGCAGCTTGGCGGCGCCGACGGTGAGGCTGCCGATGCCGGACACCACCGTGGCCAGGTCGGCGGCCGAGCCGCGCGGGCCGGCCGGCGTCTTCCTGTCCTGTTCCTTCTCCTTGGGCGCGTGGTCCGCCGGGTCGGACGAGAGCAGCAGCAGGCCGTCCGAGGAGACGACCGCCACCGACTGGAGTCCGGGCACCTCCTCCACGAGGTTGGTCAACAGCCAGTGCAGGTTGCGAGCCTCACTGCTCAGTCCGACGGTGCTGGGCGCGGTCAACTGCTTGCCTCCTCGACGGTTCCCCCCGTGGCCTGCTCGGATGCGATCCCCTGACGCGGGTGCGGCACGTCGGCCCCCTCACCCCGTTCCCCCTGCGGACCCGGCTTCCCCTCGCCCGGCCCGCCAGTCGTCGACGCCAGCTCCGCCTCCACGTCACGGCGGCCGGCCTGCGACCCCTTGTGGAAGCCGCCGAGCCTGCGGCGCAGCGCCTCGGCGTCCACCGCCTTGGTGCGCACCCGCGGAGCCGGGGCGTCCACGATCTTGGGCGTGCGCTTGGGCAGGCCCTTGTCGGTCACCGGCTCGACCTCGGCCTCGTCCGCCGCGCGCTCGTGGCGGTCGGGCCCGATGGCGTACGGGTCGGCGGTCCCGTCCCGGCCGGCGGTCCCGTCCCGGCCTGCGGCCAGGTGCTCCGCCTGCTCGCCGGTCATCTGCTCCGGGAGCCGCACGGCGGTGGTCTCCTCGGCCGCCGCCTCGTACCGGTCCCCACCGGTGCGGGCGGCGTCGGCCGCGGTGTCGGCATCGGCCGCGGAGGTGGTCTCCGCGCGCGTGGCGTCCGGCGCGGCCTCCGTGGCGGTGTCGGGTGCGGCGACCGTGAAGGCGGAGTCCCCGTCGGTGCTCACGGTCGGGGCCGTCGTGCGGTCGGCGGCGGCCGGGGCGGCCGTGCCCTCGGTCGCGGTGGCCGGTCCCTCGGCACGGGCCTCGGCCTCGGCACGGGCGGCCTGGGCCGCGATGGCCTGCTCGGCCGCCGCGATGACGATGTCGACCGGCTCCTCGGGAGCGGTCACGCCCGGCGCGGCGCCGTCGCCGGAGACCGTCTCCTCCCGCGGCGCGGACACGGGCGCGGGCGCGGGCACCGGCACGGGTCCCGTCCCCTCGGCGCTGTCGGCCCCGTCCGCCACGGCCTCCTGGCTCTTCCCGGCCGCGGCGGCCGGCTCCGCCGCGCTCCGCCGGGCCTGCGTCCGGCCGGGCAGCACGTTGGAGTTGGCCTCCGCGTCCGCGCCCGGCAGGGCGGTCGGGGCCCCGTGCTGCTTGAGCGGCGCGGTGGTGACGGGGGCGGCGGCCGGCGCGGCGGCCAGCAGCGAGGTGGGCAGCACCGCGACGGCCGTGACGCCGCCCTGCGTCTGCTCGCGCAGCCGTACCCGCACCCCGTGCCGGTGCGCGAGACGGGCCACGACGTACAGGCCGAGCCCCAGGCCGTCGTCCTCGTCCGGCCGGTGCGGCTGCTCCGGGTCGAAGTGGGCCAGCCGGTTGTTCAGGCGCTCCAGCCGGTCCCCGGTGACGCCGATGCCCTCGTCCTGGACGGAGAGCATCACCTCGCCGCTCTCCAGCAGCCAGCCGGAGACCTCCACCGGCAGCTCCGGCGGCGAGAAGGCGGTGGCGTTCTCCAGCAGCTCGGCCAGCAGGTGGCTGAGGTCGTCCGCGGCGAACCCGGCGAGGTGCGCGGCCGGCGGCAGCGCACCGATCCGCACCCGCTCGTACCGCTCGATCTCGCTGACCGCGGCGCGCACCACGTCCACCAGCGGCACCGGTCCGGCGTGCTGCTGCCCGTGCTCGACGCCCGCCAGCACCAGCAGGTTCTCGCTGTGACGGCGCATCACGGTGGCGAAGTGGTCGACCTTGAAGAGCGTGGAGAGGCCCTCCGGGTCCTCCTCGCGGGCCTCCAGGCCCTCGATGACGGTGAGCTGGCGCTCCACCAGTCCGAGGATCCGCAGCGCCAGGCTGACGTAGGCGCCCTCGACGGAGTCCTCCGACCGCTCGAGCTCCTCCCGGGCCGCGTCGAGCTCGGCGCGCAGTTCCTCCCGGGCGTCGGCCATCCGCTGCCGCTCGCCGATCAGGTGCTTGCGGTCGGCCTCCAGGGTGCCGATCCGCTCCTGGAGCGCCAGCGCGTGCGCGTGCAGGGTGTTGACCGAGCGGACCACCTGGGAGAACTCGTCCTTGCGGCCGGTGAACCGGATCGGCTCCTGGCCCTCCGGGTTCTCCGCGAGCCGCGCCGAGCCGAGCCGCAGCACCGCCAGCGGCCGGGTCAGCGAGCGGGCCAGCGCGGTGGCGATGCCGATCGCGACCAGCAGCAGCGCGATCAGCGCGGCGATGCGGATCTCCAGCTCGGTGACGTCGTTGTCACGGAGCTCGACCAGGTTCTTCACCCGGCTCTCGTAGAGCGAGGACTCGGCGCCCCGCATCAGGTCGAGCCGGGCGGACAGCGCGGCGGCCAGCTTCTTCGGGTCGGTGCCGAGGTCCTTGTCGTCCAGCTGCGGCTGGTCGGTGAGGCGCTCCAGGTAGTCGCGGGCGGCCTCCGACTCCGGGCCGGTGACGGTCGACTCGAAGGCGGCCGCGGTGCGGTCCGGCGCCGTCTCGCGGAACTCGGCCAGCGAGGCGTCCGAGCGGACCTGGGCCTGCTGGGCGGCGGCGGAGAGCTCGTCACGCCGCTTCGCGTCCGCCTCGGTGGCCACCCGGGTGACCGTGGTGGTGCCGGTGACCGGGTCGTAGACCGGGGTGCTGGTGCTGGGCACGGCCAGCGCGGCCAGCAGCAGGCCGCGGGCGGCGGCTGCCTGCTGGACGGCGGAGTCCAGCTCGGCCAGCGCGTGGGCGCCCGCTCCGGCGCGCGGCGGGGTGTCGTCGGCCAAGGCGCCGGCGAGCCGGTGCAGCTCGGCGATGACCTGGGAGTACGCCTCGTGCGCTTCGAGAGCGGTGCTCTTGCCGGAGAGCGCCGCTCGCCGCACGGTCGCGATCTCGTCCAGGTCCGACCGCAGGGCCGCCGGGACGTCCGGGGCGCCGCGCAGATCCTCTATCTCCCGGTCCACGCGCGCGCCGCGCTGCTCGGAGGGGGCCAGGGACTCGGGCCGGCCCGCCGCGATGTAGGGGGTGACCTCGTCCCGTTCGTCGGCGAGGGCGTGGGCGAGGGTGAGGGCGTCCTGGGTCCGCTCGGTGAGCGTCACCAGGTCCCTGCTCTCGTCCAGCCGCCCCGCGGCGGAGAGGACGGAGGGGGTGCCGGCTGCCGCGACGGCGGCGGCCACCACGGCCACCGCGACGATGAGCCGGTTGCGTACGTGCGTGGGCCGGCCCCGGCCCACCTCGCCGCCGGCCGGCGCGGACGCGCCCGGGGTGCCGGTGGTGGTGGGCGAGTTCTCCGTGCCCTCGCGGGAGGCCTTCTTCTTGCCCGTACGCCGAGGCCGCGTCTTCTGCACCGGTGCTCGCATTCCTGACTCGTGTACCCAAGGCCCGGGTGACCTGCCGTCAACTGGGGCGACACTCACCCGGTACGGTTCCGGTTTTCGGTGTCCGACCCTCCCAGTGCCGGTGGGCGGTGACCGGTCATCAACCGTCCCGCCACCCGAAGGAGTGAACATCGGAGGGTAGTTGAGGGGCAAGTCACGACCCCCCACCCGCGCGGTCGTCCGAGCGGGCCCCCGGACCCCCGGGTGGACGGCCGACACGGACTTTGGCAGGATTCGCCGCCACGCCTTCACAATCACGCCGGATTCCCCACCAAGCGGGCACGGCACGGGAGTTCCGCCGCCTCCCACGCCCCGCCGCCGGCGTTCCCGCGGAACCCGTGACGCCGCGTGCAGACTGGCCGGATGCGTACCGAACTGGCCTCCGAGCCCTCCGAACTCGGCTTTCCCAACGAGGACTTCGTCTCCGTCGGACTACCGGCCTCCGGCCTCGGCGGCGCGGTGGTGGTGCTCGACGGGGTCACTCCTCCACGCGGCGAGACCGGGTGTGTGCACTCCGTTCCCTGGTTCACCGCCCGGCTCGGCGGGGCGCTGACCGAACTGTCCCTATCCCGGCGGGATCTTCCCCTGAGGGAGGTGCTGGCCGCCGCGATCCGGCGCACGGCCGAGGCGCACGCGGACGGCTGTGACCTTTCTCACCCGCGGACGCCGCAGGCCACGGTGGTGGTCGCGCGGTGGGACGCGGAGACGGTGGAACACCTGGTGCTCGCGGACTCCGTGCTGCTGGTGGAACGGGCCGACGGGGAGGTGGACGCGCGCACGGACGACCGGCTCGCGCGGATCCCGCGGGAGCGGCTGCGGTCGGCCGCGTTCGTGGACGCGAACCTGCGGAACCGTGAGGGGGGCTTCTGGACCGCCGCGGCCGATCCGGGCGTCGCCGCGCGGGCCGTCGTCGGATCGGTGCCGCGTGACGGGGTGCGCTCCCTCACCGCGCTCACCGACGGCGCGACGCGGTGGGTGGAGGTCTTCGGCCGCGGGGGGTGGGGCGACGCGCTCGCCGTCGTCCGCGACCGGGGGGCGGAGGCCCTCATCGCGGAGGTCCGCGCCCTCGAGTCGGCGGACGCCACCGCCCGCGCCCACCTCGGCCCCGCCAAGACCCACGACGACGCCACCGTCGCGCACCTCCGCCTCTGACCCCAGCGGGCCGCCGTTCCCGTGCCCCCTCGCCGCACGTCGCCCCGTCACGCCGCTCCCGTCCCGCGCACGGCTCGCCGAACCGGCCCCCACGGCCCCTGCGGGCAACCCGCCGCGAGGCCTCCCCGGCGAACCCGCGGGCGCGTGCAGTTCGCCGCGCCGGCGTCGCCTCGCCGCTCCCCCGGCACACGCTTCGCCCCGCGTGCGGGGGCACGCCCACCGTCCCCCGGGCGTGGGCCGCCCGGGGGGGCGATGGGGCCCCTGCCCGGGCGAGGCCGAGGGCTTGGGGGAGGACGGCGCCTCCTCGGCGGCAAGCGACCGGCACCACACGTAGGCCGACCGTGCCGTCCGCACGCGGCCCCCGCCGCGGCGCGGCCCGTGGCACGGCGCGGCGGACGCGGCCCGTGGCGCGGCGTGGCGGAGAGGGCGGAAAGTCCCGCGTTGCGGGGGTGCGGGAGGGGGGTGAGCATGGCGGGAGGTTGCCCCGCCGCCGGAAGGAACCCCGCGTGCGCAGACGCAGAGCCGTGACCGCCGCCCTCACCGCCCCGTTCCTCCTCGCGGCCACCGCCCCCGCCCCCGCCCCGCCCGCCGAGGACCCCGCGGCCGCGGCCCAGGCCCTCGCCGCCCGCCTCGTGGCCCGCGCCGACGCGCGGGACGCCCACCGCCACCTCGTCGCGTTCCAGCGCATCGCCGACGCCAACGGAGGCAACCGCGCCGCCGGCACCCCCGGCGCCGACGCGTCCACCGCCTACGTGCGCGACTCCCTCCGCCGGGCCGGCTACCGGGTCACCTCGGTCCCCTTCGCGTTCACCTACGCCGAGACCCTCGCCGAGAAGCTCCGCCTCACCGCTCCGGACGCCGCCCCGCGCGACGTCGGCGTGAAGCTGATGACCTACACCGTCTCCACCCCCGAGGGCGGCCTTACCGCCCCGCTCGCCGCCCTGCCCGCGCGGGGCGACGACACCCCCGGCTGCGAGCCGTCCGACTACGCCGCCCACGCGGTGAAGGGCAAGGTCGCGCTGGTCCCCCGCGGCGCCTGCTCGTTCGCCGAGAAGCAGCGTGCCGCCGCCGGGGCCGGCGCCGCCGCGGTCCTGATCGCCAACACCGAGGACGGCCCGCTGCACGGCACGCTCGGCGACCCCTCCGCAGCCGTGATCCCGGCCGGCGGGGTCACCCGCGAGGACGGCGAGGCCCTGTCCGCCGCCGCGGAACGGGCCGGGAAGGCGGGTGACACCGCGGGGGCCACGGTCACCCTCGACCTCCGCGAGCGCCGCGAACGCCGCACCGCCCACAACGTGATCGCCGAGACCCGCGGCGGCGACCCCGCCCGCACGGTGATGTTCGGCGCCCACCTGGACTCCGTGACCGAGGGCCCCGGCATCAACGACAACGCCTCCGGCTCGGCCGGCCTCCTGGAGGTCGCCCTGGAGCTGGCCCGGGCCGAGCAGCGCCCCGCCCACCGGGTGCGTTTCGCCTGGTGGGGCGCCGAGGAGTTCGGCCTCCTCGGCTCCACGGAGTACGTCGGCGGCCTGTCCGCCGAGGAGCGCGAGCGGATCCGGCTCTACCTGAACTTCGACATGATCGCCTCGCCGAACCACGCGCTGTTCGTCTACGACGGCGACGACTCCGACGGCCTCGGCGCGGGCCCCGGCCCGGCGGGCTCGGCCCAGCTGGAGCACCGCATCACCGCGTTCCTGGACCGCCGCGGCCTGCCCCACCTGGGGACCGATTTCACCGGCCGCTCGGACTACGGCCCGTTCGTCGAGGCGGGCATCCCCTCCGGCGGCACCTTCACCGGCGCGGAGGAGGCCAAGAGCGAGCAGGCGGCGGCCCTCTTCGGCGGCGAGGCGGGGAAGCCCTACGACCCCTGCTACCACCAGGCCTGCGACGACCTGGACAACATCGCGCGGCCCGCCTTCGAGGCCAACATCGACGTCATCGCGGACGCCGTCGGCACCTACACGCACGACCTGGCGTCCCTGACCGCCCCCGCGCCCGCCCCGGCGGCCGCCACCTCCGCCCCCGCCCCCGTTCCCGCGACGACCGGCGGGGGCCTGCGTCCGGGGCACGCGGGGGTCGACCGCTGAGGAGCCCGGCCCGCCGCCGTCCGGGGGCCGCGGGACCGGGTCCCGGAGCCGCCCGGACGGCACCGCGCCGCGCCGTGCCGTGCCGTGCTGTGCCGCGCCGTGCCCTGCCCCGCGTCAGCCGAGCGCCAGCGCCTGCACCCGGTCGTACGCCCCGTTGAACCGGTTGTGGTCCCCGACGATCGGTCCGGTCGAGGTGTACTGCCACATCGTGTAGTACGGCCACCCGGCCGGCAGCGTGCCCACGGTCGAGGCGTAGCGGGCGATCCAGAGCGGGTTGCTCGCGCCGAACCCGCTGTAGTTGCCGGTGCACTCGGTCCACCAGCTGGTCGCGGTGTAGATCACCGCGTCCCGCCCGGTCCTGGCCTTGTAGGTGGTCAGGAAGTCGCGGATCCAGGACACCATCTGGGCCTGGGTCTTGCCGTAGCAGGACGCCCCGTACGGGTTCCACTCGATGTCCAGCACGCCCGGGAGGGTCTTGCCGTCGCGGGACCAGCCGCCCCCGTTGTCGACGAAGTAGTGGGCCTGGGCGGCGCCGGTCGTGGTGTCCGGGGTGGCGAAGTGGTACGCGCCGCGGATCATCCCGACGTTGTACGACCCGTTGTACTGCTGCGCGAAGTACGGGTTCTTGTAGTACGTGCCCTCGGTGGCCTTCGCGTAGGCCCACCGCACGCCGCTGGTCCACAGCCCCGACCAGTTCACGTTGCCCTGGTGGCTGCTGACGTCGACGCCCTCGGTCTGCGTCACGGCGGCGGCCCTGCCGGTCGGCGGTTCGCCGTGCCGGCCGTCGTGGGCCGGGACGCCCATGCCGAGGTGGGCGGAGCCCCGGGCGGGCGGCTCGCCGGCCGCGGCGCCCTCGGCGGCCTGGGCGGGGGTGACGGTGAGGGCGGCGAGAGCCGCGAGGAGCACGCCGGCGAGGACGGCGCGCGAGGGTCTGAGCACGGACATGCGGAACCTCCGGTGGGGAGCTCGGGGAGCTGTTTGCCGCGAACATGTCAGTGGTGCCAGGCACCGAAGCTACGCCCGTAGAGCTCCCCCGGAAAGAGCGCCTGTCCCCCGCGGGACCGCGCCGGTTCCCCCGTTCGCCGATATCCGGCCACCGGGCTTGGCAGGATGGCGGTCATGTCCGCCACGTACACCCCCGTGCAGGCGGGGGACGCCGAACCCCCCGTCGTCGTGGACCGCCGCACCGGCCCCCACGGCGAGATCGTCCTGCGCCGCCACGGAACGTTGCTGCAGATCATCGCGAACGGCTGCTTCCTGATGGACACCTCGGACGGCCGCTCCGAACGCCTCCTGGTCGACGCCGCAGCCCGCCGGCTCGACGAGACCGGCGGCCGCCCGGCGCCGCGCCTGCTGATCGGCGGCCTGGGCGTCGGGTTTTCGCTCGCACACGCCGTCGCCGACCCCCGCTGGGAGCGGATCACGGTGGTCGAGCGGGAGCCCGCGGTGATCGACTGGCACCGCTCGGGTCCCTTGGCCCACCTCACCGCCGAGGCCCTCGCCGACCCGCGCACGGAGATCGTCGAGGCCGATCTGACGCGTTACCTGAATGTGACTTCCCACACCTGGGACGCCCTGTGCCTGGACATCGACAACGGCCCCGGGTGGACGGTCGACGAAGGCAACGACAGCCTCTACACACCGGCCGGACTGGCGTGCTGCGCAAGGGTTTTGCGCCCCGACGGGGTGCTGGCGGTCTGGTCCGCGCGACCGTCCGCGGAATTCGAAGGTACCTTGCGGAATGCCGGGTTCCGACAGGTCCGTACCGATGAGGTCCCCGTTGCCCGAGGAGTCCCCGACGCGGTCCACCTCGCCCTGCGGCCCGGGATGGCTCTTGACGGGTGACTCCCCGTACGCTGCCCCTGGCGCCGATCATCGGCGCCGTGACCGCAGGCATGGGAATCACCCCACGGATTCCGGAAAGCACACCAGGGGCGGGCGATGGAGCAGACACACACCTCGCACAGCGGAAGCACGGCGACGCAGGGCGCTCAGCGCAGAGTCCTGGTGGTCGAGGACGACCCGACGATCGTCGACGCCATCGCGGCCCGCCTGCGCGCCGAGGGGTTCCTGGTGCAAACGGCGGGTGACGGACCGGCCGCCGTGGACACCGCGGAGGCCTGGCAGCCCGACCTGCTGATCCTCGACGTGATGCTGCCCGGCTTCGACGGCCTGGAGGTCTGCCGCCGCGTCCAGGCCCAGCGCCCGGTCCCGGTGCTGATGCTCACCGCGCGCGACGACGAGACCGACATGCTGGTCGGCCTCGGCGTGGGCGCCGACGACTACATGACCAAGCCGTTCTCCATGCGGGAGCTGGCGGCCCGGGTCCACGTGCTGCTGCGCCGCATGGAGCGCGCCGCACTGGCCGCCGCCACGCCGCGCTCGGGCGTGCTGCGCCTGGGCGAGCTGGAGATCGACCACGCCCAGCGCCGGGTGCGGGTCCGCTCCGAGGACGTCCACCTGACGCCCACCGAGTTCGACCTCCTGGTGTGCCTGGCCAACACCCCGCGCGCGGTGCTCTCCCGTGAGCAGCTGCTGGCCGAGGTGTGGGACTGGGCCGACGCCTCCGGCACGCGGACCGTCGACAGCCACATCAAGGCGCTGCGCCGGAAGATCGGCGCGGAGCGCATCCGCACGGTGCACGGCGTGGGCTACGCCCTGGAGACGCCGACGCCATGACCAGCGACCCGGTGGCCGGGCGCCCGGTGAACGGGCGCAGACCGTACGGGCCGTCGTGCCCCCGGCGCGGGATGCGTCCGTTCTCGATCAAGACCAAGCTGTGCGCGTTGGTCGTGATCTCGGTGCTGATCACCACGGGGTTCCTGCTCATAGCCCTGCGCACGGACACCGAGCTGCGGTTCGTCATGGTCTTCTCCATGATCGCGACACTGCTGATCACCCAGTTCGTCGCGCAGTCGCTCACCGCCCCGCTGGACGCCATGACCGGCGTGGCCCGGTCCATAGCGCACGGCGACTACGGCCGCCGGGTCAGCGAGAACCGGCGCGACGAACTCGGCGACCTCTCCCGGGCGATCAACCGGATGGCCGACGAGCTGGACGCGCAGGACCGCCAGCGCAAGGAGCTGGTGGCGAACGTCTCGCACGAGCTGCGCACCCCCATCGCGGGCCTGCGCGCCGTCCTGGAGAACGTGGTGGACGGCGTCTGCGAGGCGGACCCGGAGACCATGCGGACCGCCCTGCGGCAGACCGAGCGCCTGGGCCGGCTGGTGGACACCCTGCTGGACCTGTCCCGCCTGGACAACGGCGTGGTGCCGCTGAAGGCCCGCACCTTCGAGGTCTGGCCGTACCTCTCGGGGATCATCAAGGAGGCCGGCATGGTCGCGGCGGCCCGCCCGGGCCTGGCCTCCGGCTCCGGCACGCACACCCGCAGCGACGTCCACCTGCACCTGGACGTCCAGCCCACCGGCCTGACCGCGCACGCGGACCCGGAGCGGCTGCACCAGGTGCTCGCCAACCTCATCGACAACGCGATGAAGCACAGCCCGTCCCGCGGCCGGGTCACCGTGCGCGCCCGCGGCGGACCGTACCCGGGCTCGCTGACGCTGGAGGTCCAGGACGAGGGCCCCGGCATCCCGCGCGCCGAGTGGCACCGCGTCTTCGAGCGCTTCAACCGCGGCTCCGCGCCCTCGCACGGCCCGGGCAGCGACGGCGGCACCGGACTGGGGCTCGCGATCGCCCGCTGGGCCGTGGAACTGCACGGCGGACGCATCCGCGTGGCCGAATCCGAACGAGGTTGTCGCATGCTCGTCACCCTTCCGGGAAGCATCCCGGAAGAGGGTTGACGTAAAGTTCGGACCAAGACCTCTTCAAGATCGACCGACGTCCGCGCCGGTGGACCACGTGTCAGCACGTGGAAGGGGGGAACAGGCTCGTACGGAGGCCGTGCGCGGCTTCCGTCGTCGCACCCGTACACACCTGTTTCATAGGGGAACCCCGGTTGTTTCCCGCCATTTCCGCCGCCGAAACACGCTCGCGGATGTGATGTGCGCGACGATGACCGGGCCCGGCCTGACCATCCCTGCCGGGGAGGCGTAGCCTTTGTTCCCGCTGTCCATAACCTTGTGAAGCGGAAGAGGGCGGTTGCCGCCGTGTCGCCACAGTCCCCCAGTAACTCGAGTGTCTCGACCGACGCAGGTTCGGCGGGTAAGAACCCCGCGGCCGCGTTCGGCGCCAATGAGTGGCTCGTCGACGAGATCTATCAGCAGTACCTCCAGGACCCGAATTCGGTAGACCGCGCCTGGTGGGACTTCTTCGCCGACTACAAGCCGGGCTCCTCCGCCCAGCAGTCCGCCGCGCCGGCCCCGGCCGCCCCGGCCCAGCCCGCCGCCCCGGCTCCGGCCGCGGCTCCGGCGCAGGCCGCCGCTCCCGCCGCCCCGCAGCAGGCCGCCGCTCCGGCGGCCCCCGCGAAGCCCGCGGCCCAGGCCGCTCCCGCCCCGGCGAAGCCCGCCGCCGCCAAGGCTCCGGCCGCGGCCCCGGCGAAGGCCCCCGCCAAGGCGAAGGCCGAGCCGGCGACCGAGGCGAAGGGCGGGCCCGAGTACGTCACCCTGCGTGGCCCCGGCGCCGCCGTCGCCAAGAACATGAACGCCTCGCTGGAGCTGCCGACCGCCACCTCGGTCCGCGCCGTCCCGGTGAAGCTGCTGTTCGACAACCGCATCGTCATCAACAACCACCTCAAGCGCGCCCGGGGCGGGAAGATCTCCTTCACGCACCTCATCGGGTACGCGATGGTGCAGGCCGTCAAGGCCATGCCGTCGATGAACTACTCCTTCGCGGAGAAGGACGGCAAGCCGACGCTGGTCAAGCCGGAGCACGTCAACCTCGGTCTGGCCATCGACCTGGTGAAGCCCAACGGCGACCGCCAGCTCGTCGTCGCGGCCATCAAGAAGGCCGAGACGCTGAACTTCTTCGAGTTCTGGCAGGCCTACGAGGACATCGTCCGTCGCGCCCGTGACAACAAGCTGACGATGGACGACTTCACCGGCGTGACGGTCTCCCTCACCAACCCCGGCGGCATCGGCACCGTGCACTCCGTGCCGCGCCTGATGCCCGGCCAGTCGGTGATCATGGGCGTCGGCGCCATGGAGTACCCCGCCGAGTTCCAGGGCACCTCCCAGGACACCCTGAACAAGCTGGGCATCTCCAAGGTGATGACTCTCACCTCGACCTACGACCACCGGGTCATCCAGGGCGCCGCCTCCGGCGAGTTCCTGCGGATCGTGTCGAACCTGCTGCTCGGCGAGAACGGCTTCTACGACGAGATCTTCGAGGCGCTGCGCATCCCCTACGAGCCGGTCCGCTGGCTCAAGGACATCGACGCCTCGCACGACGACGACGTCACCAAGGCCGCCCGCGTCTTCGAGCTGATCCACTCCTACCGGGTCCGCGGCCACGTCATGGCCGACACCGACCCGCTCGAGTACCAGCAGCGCAAGCACCCCGACCTGGACATCACCGAGCACGGGCTCACCCTGTGGGACCTGGAGCGCGAGTTCGCCGTCGGCGGCTTCGCCGGCAAGTCGATGATGAAGCTGCGCGACATCCTCGGCGTGCTCCGCGACTCGTACTGCCGCACCACCGGCATCGAGTACATGCACATCCAGGACCCGAAGCAGCGCAAGTGGATCCAGGACCGCGTCGAGCGCCCGCACTCCAAGCCGGAGCGCGAGGAGCAGCTGCGGATCCTGCGCCGCCTGAACGCCGCCGAGGCCTTCGAGACGTTCCTGCAGACCAAGTACGTCGGCCAGAAGCGCTTCTCGCTGGAGGGCGGCGAGTCCGTCATCCCGCTGCTCGACGCGGTGATCGACTCGGCCGCCGAGTCCCGCCTGGACGAGGTCGTCATCGGCATGGCCCACCGCGGCCGCCTGAACGTCCTCGCCAACATCGTCGGCAAGTCCTACGCGCAGATCTTCCGCGAGTTCGAGGGCAACCTCGACCCGAAGTCGATGCACGGCTCCGGCGACGTGAAGTACCACCTGGGCGCCGAGGGCACCTTCACCGGCCTGGACGGCGAGCAGATCGCCGTCTCGCTGGTGGCCAACCCCTCGCACCTGGAGGCGGTGGACCCGGTCCTGGAGGGCGTCGCCCGCGCCAAGCAGGACATCATCAACAAGGGCGGCACGGACTTCACCGTCCTGCCGATCGCCATCCACGGCGACGCGGCCTTCGCGGGCCAGGGCGTGGTGGCCGAGACCCTGAACATGTCGCAGCTGCGCGGCTACCGCACCGGCGGCACGGTCCACATCGTCATCAACAACCAGGTCGGCTTCACCGCGGCCCCCGAGTCCTCGCGTTCCTCCATGTACGCGACGGACGTGGCCCGCATGATCGAGGCCCCGATCTTCCACGTCAACGGCGACGACCCCGAGGCCGTCGTCCGGGTCGCCCGACTCGCCTTCGAGTTCCGCCAGGCGTTCAACAAGGACGTGGTCATCGACCTCATCTGCTACCGCCGCCGCGGTCACAACGAGTCGGACAACCCGGCCTTCACCCAGCCGCTGATGTACGACCTGATCGACAAGAAGCGCTCGGTGCGCAAGCTCTACACCGAGTCCCTCATCGGTCGCGGCGACATCACCCTGGAAGAGGCCGAGCAGGCGCTGCAGGACTACCAGGGCCAGCTGGAGAAGGTCTTCACGGAGGTCCGCGAGGCCACCGCGCAGCCCGTCCCCTCCGAGGCCTACGACCCGCAGGCCGGCTTCCCGGTCCCGGTGACCACCGCGATCTCCTCCGAGGTCGTCAAGCGGATCGCCGAGTCCCAGGTCAACATCCCCGACCACATCACCGCGCACCCGCGCCTGCTGCCGCAGCTGCAGCGCCGCGCCGCGATGGTCGAGGACGGCACCATCGACTGGGGCATGGGCGAGACCCTCGCCATCGGCTCGCTGCTCCTCGAGGGCGTTCCGGTCCGCCTCGCGGGCCAGGACTCGCAGCGCGGCACCTTCGGCCAGCGTCACGCGGTCATCATCGACCGCGAGACCGGCGAGGAGTTCACGCCGCTGCTGTACCTGTCGGACGACCAGGCCCGCCTGAACGTCTACAACTCCCTGCTGTCCGAGTACGCGGCGATGGGCTTCGAGTACGGCTACTCGCTGGCCCGCCCCGAGGCCCTGGTCATGTGGGAGGCGCAGTTCGGCGACTTCGTCAACGGCGCGCAGACGGTGGTGGACGAGTTCATCTCCTCCGCCGAGCAGAAGTGGAACCAGACCTCCGGCGTCACCCTGCTCCTGCCGCACGGCTACGAGGGCCAGGGCCCGGACCACTCGTCCGCCCGCCCGGAGCGCTTCCTGCAGCTGTGCGCGCAGAACAACATGACGGTCGCCATGCCGACCCTGCCGTCGAACTACTTCCACCTCCTGCGGTGGCAGGTGCACAACCCGCACCACAAGCCGCTGGTGGTCTTCACCCCGAAGTCGATGCTGCGCCTCAAGGCCGCCGCGTCGAAGGCGGAGGAGTTCACGACGGGCGGCTTCCGCCCCGTCATCGGCGACGCCTCGGTGGACCCGGCCTCGGTCCGCAAGGTCGTCTTCTGCGCCGGCAAGGTCTACTACGACCTCGACGCCGAGCGGAAGAAGCGCGGCGACACGGAGACGGCGATCATCCGCCTGGAGCGGCTGTACCCGCTGCCGGGCGAGGAGATCCAGGCCGAGCTCGCCAAGTACCCCAACGCCCAGAAGTACCTCTGGGTGCAGGAGGAGCCGGCGAACCAGGGTGCCTGGCCGTTCATCGCGCTGAACCTGATCGACCACCTCGACCTGAAGGTCGGCGCGGACGTCCCCGCCGCCGAGCGCCTGCGCCGCATCTCGCGTCCGCACGGCTCGTCGCCGGCGGTCGGTTCCGCGAAGCGGCACCAGGCGGAGCAGGAGCAGCTGGTCCGTGAGGTCTTCGAGGCGTAAGGCCCCGCAGTCCTCCTGGTGAGGGCCCGGTCCGGGTTTCCCCGGCCGGGCCCTTACCCTTTCCCCGTACCGTCCACCGTCCCGACCGTCCCGACCGTCCGGTCCACCGCAGGAGAGACACCACCCCCATGTACTTCACCGACCGCGGCATCGAGGAGCTGGAGAAGCGGCGCGGCGAGGAGGAGGTCACCTTCGAGTGGCTCGCCGAGCAGCTGCGCACGTTCGTCGACCTCAACCCCGACTTCGAGGTCCCGGTCGAGCGTCTCGCCACCTGGCTCGCCCGCCTCGACGACGAGGACGACGACTGACCCTCGCCACCGCCGGCGACGGCGCCCTCCCCGCCGCCCCACCGTTCGCGGTTCGCGCCGCAGGCGGCACCGGCCTCGGCGTGCGGCGGGCATGCCGGTTCGCCCCGCGGGTGGTCCGTGCCGCCCCTGCCCCGGACGGGCGCCCGGCCTGAACGTCTCGCCGCGCGGGGCTTCTCACTCCACCGCCCTTCGCGGGGTCAGCAGCGCGGGCCGACCTGGCTGCCGCGTCGCCCTGCGGCGGCTGGGCCGCCCAGCGGGCGAGGGGGTCAGGCCTGTACTCGGGCCCTGTCCTGCCGCGGGGGCCCATGCCCATGCCCATGCCCACGCCCATGCACGGTGCTGTCGACTGTCCCCCTGCTTGAGCAGAGCCGTGAGCTGGGGAGAGGGCGGGCGCAGGGCGGCGCCCTCCGCGGCCGAGCGGCTCGCGCCACCCCTGGCAGGAGGGACGCGGTATCCACGGGCGCAGGACGGCTCCTCCGCAACGAGCAGCTCGCACCACGAGATCCAAGCCGAGGGCACCGCCCGCACGCGCGCCCCCGCCGTGGCACCGCCCGGCCCCTGACACCGCGCCCCCGCAGGCACGGCCCCGCACACCACCCGCCGTGGCGGCAGCGCACCCGCACGCACGCGCGCCCTCGCCCCGGGGCGGGGTGACACGTCACGCCCCGTGCGGCTCAGCCGCCCCGCCCCCGCCGCATCACGCCGTACCCGACCCCCACCACCCCGTGCGCCACCAGCAACGCCCCCACCGCGACCGCCGCGCCCCGTCCCCTCCCCGCCCGCGCCCGCACCCCACGCGCGAGAACCGGCGCCCCCACCGCGATCTGTGCCGCCGCCAGCCCCACCGCCCGCGGCCCGCCGCTCCACGGCATCCACTCCGCGAACCGCCCGCCCCCCGCGACGTCGAGTTCGGCCTGCACCGCCTCCCGCCACCCGGACCACTCCACCCTCCGGGTCCCCGGCCTCCCCAGGAGCGCCTCCCGCAGCGCCCCGGCGGAGAACCCCGGCTCCAGCCCCGCCGGCAGGGCCACCCCCACCCGGGTGAGCACCGCCAGCAGCCCCCGCAGCCGCGCTCCCGCATCCGCCTCCGGGTCCGGCGCCCGCAGGGCCTCCAGCAGTTCTCCGTCCAGCACCGGGTCCAGGCCCAGCCTCCCCACCAGCGCCAGCACCAGCGGCTCCCCCTCCACCGCCTCCCCGTGCGGGACCCCGCCACCCGCCCCGGCCACCCCGACCGGCGTCCCGTCGGCCCGCCAGCCGAACCCGACCGTCCGGCGGAACCCGGAGGCCAGCAGGAGACCGCCGCCCGCCGCGTCCCACCAGAGCCCCAGCACCGGCCACGGCGCTCCCACCGCAAGCGCCGTCGCCCACCCGCCGACGACCCTTCCCACGGAGGCCGGCTCCTCCGTCCGGGCCCACGGCTCCCGCTCCGGCACCAGCACGCTCCACCCCGCCCCCGCCCCGCTCAGCAGCATCGGCTCCCTCAGCAACAGCGCCGCGGGCGCCACCACCCCCGGTTCCGCCCGACAGACCAACAGCGCGCCTGCCGCACCGCCCACGCCGTCCGCACGGTCCGTGCCGCCCGCCCCCTCCGCGCCCTCCACTCGGTCCCCACCCCCACTCGCCCACCTCGGTTGTCGTTCCGGCCCCTCCCGCCTATCCGGCTCTTCTGGTCCCTCTGGTCGCTCAGTCGCCATGATCGCCACGCTAGACCGGCCCGGACGATTCCTCCCCCTTTGTTCCCCCACCCCAACCTCACTCGAACGTGTGCATTGCCACTCCACGCAACCGCGATATATCGTGTTAGCCAGAAGACGCGATACACCGCGTCCCGCTGCCAGGAGGTCCGCATGCCCGAGTGGTCCGTGACCAAGCCGCTCAAGCTCACGCTCGACGACCCCGTCCACTCCCTGCGGGTCCGCCTCGTCCGCGGCGCGGTCAACGTGGTCGGCACCGACGAGTCCGCCTCCCGCCTGGAGGTGACCTCGGTCGAGGGCGAGCCCCTGGAGGTGACCCTCGAGGACGGCGTGCTGACGGTGGCCTACCGCGACCTGCCCTGGCACAACGTCCGCAAGCTGCTGAAGCGGGACTCCTGGCGCAGCAGCGCCGTGGTGTCGCTGGCCGTCCCGGCGGGGACGACCGTCCGGATCGGTTCGGTCGACGCCGCCACCACGGTCTCCGGCGTCAAGGGCCGCACCGAGGTGCAGGGGGTGAACGGCGACACCACCCTGGTCGGCCTGACCGGCCCGGTCTCGGCGTCGACGGTCACCGGCTCCGTGGAGGCCCAGGCCCTCTCCGGCGACCTGCGCTTCAGCTCGGTCGGGGGCGACCTCACGGTCGTCGAGGGCTCGAGCCGCTCGGTCCACGCCGAATCGGTGACCGGTTCGGTGATGATCGACCTGGGCCGCACCGGCCCGGCCGACCTGGAGCTCTCCAACGTCTCGGGCGAGATCGCCGTCCGGCTCCCCGAGCCCGCCGACGCCGAGGTCCACGCGGACACGGCCGCCGGTTCCCTGGCGAACGCCTTCGACGAGCTGAGGGTGGGCGGCCTGCCCGGCACCCGCAGGATCACCGGCCGGCTCGGCGCCGGCAGCGGCCGGATCCGCGCGACCACGGTCTCCGGCTCCATCGCGCTGCTGCGCCGGCCCGCCAGCCCCGACACCGAGGCGCCCGACTCCGGGACCCCCGGCACCGAGAAGAGCGACACCCCGACCGAGAAGGTGCTCTGACATGCCTCCCGTCTTCGCACACGGCCGCCTCCGTCTCTACCTGCTGAAGCTCCTGGACGAGGCGCCCCGCCACGGGTACGAGGTGATCCGCCTGCTGGAGGAGCGCTTCCAGGGCCTCTACGCCCCCTCCGCCGGCACGGTCTACCCGCGCCTGGCCAAGCTGGAGGCCGAGGGCCTGGTCACCCACAGCACCGAGGGCGGCCGCAAGGTCTACTCGATCACCGACGCCGGCCGTCAGGAACTGGCGGACCGCAGCGCCGAGCTGGCCGACCTGGAGGTCGAGATCCTCGAGTCGGTCGCGGAGCTGGCCTCCGAGATCCGTACCGAGGTGCGCACCGCCGCCGGGGACCTGCGCCGCGAGATGCGCGCCGCCGCCGGCCGGACCGGTCAGGGCGCCAACGGCAGGAGCGCAGGAGGCAAGACCGCCGACGGCGACAAGAGCCGCGCGTTCGGCCCCCTGGGCGAGGGCCCGTTCGGCGACAAGGACGCCTGGCAGGCGGCCAAGGAGGAGATGCGCCGCGCCCGCCACGAGTGGAAGGAGCAGGCCCGCCGGGCCAAGGACGAGAGCCGCCGGGCCCGGGAGGAGGCCGAGCGGGCCCGCCGCCAGGCCGCCGAGGCCCAGCAGCAGGTGGAGCGGATCGCCCGCCGGGTGCAGGAGCAGGTCCAGGACCACTTCGCCCGCGGCGACTGGCCCACCGGCCTCCGCGAGGGACTCTCCGAGCTCACCAAGGAGTTCGGCCAGTTCTCCGCCTTCCGCACGTTCGGCCCCTTCGGCAAGCCCGCCGACCGGACCGACACGGCGGAGGAGAGCACGCCCGCGAACGGCAAGGAAGGCCGGGAAGGCCGGGAAGGCCGGGAAGACCGGGCGACGGACACACAGCCCGCCCCCGGGAAGACGGACCACTCGGACACCCCGTGGAGCCGGGTCGGCGCGGGTGACCCGGTCTTCACTCCGGTGGCCGAAGGCCTGGAGGTCGGCTACCGGCCGGAGTGGGCCCACGACGCCGGCACGGGCGAGCCGCTCCGCGACCTGGAGCGCCTGCTGGACCGCTTCCGCGACGACGTCCGGGACGCCGCCCGCGACCACGGGGTCACCCCGGACCAGCTCGCGGAGGCCCGCGACCACCTGGCCACCGCGGCGGCCCGCATCGCCTCCATACTCGCCTCCCCGCGAGCCTGAGCGAGCCCGGCGCGAGCCCGGCCCGGCGCGCGACCGGGGTGGCTCCCGCCTCACCCCTCAGGTGGGAGCCACCCGGCCACCGTGGCCGTCGCCCGGTCTTCAGCTCGCGGCGGCCTCTCCCCCGCCCCACAGCACGCGCTCCAGGGCTTCGGGGGTCACCGTGTGCTCCGCGAGGACGCCGGAGGCGATGCCCGGGCGCGTCGCGAGAGCCAGCAGCAGGTGCTCGTCGCCGATGCGCCGCTCCCGGTGGGCCAGGGCGGCCCGCAGGGAGTCCTCCAGGACGCCCTTGGCGCCTCGGGTGAAGGGCCGGTGACCGAAGCGGCCCCGGGCGCCCCTGCGGCGGCCGGCGAGCGCTCCGGCGCCGTGGGTGGCCTCCACGCGGGAGACGATCTCGTCGAGGTCGATGCCGAGCCCCGACAGGGCCTCGGCGTCGGCTCCGGTGAGTCCGCCCCGCCGACGGGCGGCGGCCAGCGACTCGGCGACGGCCTCCCGCTTCCCGGCGAGGCCCAGCGCCGCCAGGGCGAAGGAGCCCCGACTGCCGGTGCGGTCGAGGACGGCGAGCAGCAGGTGCCCCTCGTCCACCCGTTCCGCCCCGGCCCGCTCCGCGTGCTCGACGGCGCCGGTGACCACGTCCCGCGCTGCCTTCGTGAACCGCTCGAACATCACTGCCTCCCGTACTTCTTGTGCACGGCCTGCCTGCTCACGCCGAGCTCGGCGGCGATCTCCTGCCACGACCAGCCCTGGTTGCGCGCGTTGCGCACCTGGACGGCCTCCAGTTGCTCCAGCAGCTTCCGCAGCGCGGTGACCGCACGCAGTCCCACGCGGGGATCGCGGTCCCCGGCCCGCTCGGCGAGGTCCGTTGCTTCCGTCATGCCGTCAACTATGGTTGACACCACCAGCGGATGTCAACCACGGTTGACGCGCAAGGGTGCGGCGGCGGGGTGGCACCGGACCGCCCAGCCTGCCCGGCCTGCCCGGCCTGCCCGGCCTGCCCGGCGCACGAAAAACCTCCGGCACCCGCCCGTTGCGGACAGGTGCCGGAGGTCTGCGGACGCTCGCGCGTCAGGAGTGGCTGAGGACGATCTTCCCGAAGAGGTCTCCGGAGGCCATCCGCTCGAAGCCCTCACGGGCCCGGTCCAGCGGCAGCGTCCCGTCGATGACGGGCCGTACGCCGGTGGCGGCGCAGAAGGAGAGCAGGTCCTCCAGCTCGTCCTTGGTGCCCATGGTGGAGCCGACGACCTTCAGCTCCAGGAAGAAGATCCGGGTCAGCTCCGCCTTGGACGGCGCGTCACCGCTGGTGGCGCCCGAGATGACCAGGGTGCCGCCGGGCCGCAGCGACTTCACCGAGTGGGACCAGGTGGCCGCGCCGACGGTCTCGATGACGGCGTCGACCCGCTGCGGCAGCCGGGCGCCGCTTTCCACGGCCTCCACCGCGCCGAGCTCCAGGGCCCGCTTGCGCTTGGCCTCGTCCCGGCTGGTGGCGAACACCCGGAGCCCGGCGGCCTTGCCGAGGACGATCGCGGCGGTGGCCACGCCGCCGCCGGCCCCCTGGACGAGCACCGAGTCGCCGGGGCGGACGCCCGCGTTGGTGAAGAGCATGCGGTAGGCGGTGAGCCAGGCGGTGGGGAGGCAGGCGGCCTCCTCGAAGGAGAGCTCCTTCGGCTTGGGCAGCACGTTCCAGGTGGGCACGGAGACCTGCTCGGCGAAGGTGCCCTGGTACCGCTCGGTGAGGATGGAGCGGGGCTCGCGGGGGCCGACCCCGTGGCCGGTCTGCCCGATGACGGAGTGCAGGACGACCTCGTTGCCGTCCTCGTCGACGCCCGCGGCGTCGCAGCCGAGGATCATCGGCAGCTTGTCCTCCGCGAGGCCGACGCCCTTGAGGGACCACAGGTCGTGGTGGTTGAGCGAGGCGGCCTTCACGTTGACGGTGGTCCAGCCGGGGCGCGCCTCGGGCGCCGGGCGCTCCCCCAACTCGAGTCCGTTCAGCGGCTGATCACGATCGATACGTGCGGCATAGGCAGCGAACATGACCTTGACCCTAGGTCGCCGAGGGGCCCCGGGGAACCGTCCGGCGCTGTGACGTGGCCGTCACGTCGCGCGTGAGGCGTCCCACGGCCCCCGGCGGGCACGCCGCGGCCCCCGGCGCCATGCAGGTCGCCGGGGGCCGCGGACAGGCCCGGACAGGCCCGAGCAGGCGCCGGGGACGCGCGTCAGGAGACGCGGGCGTCAGATGCGCGCCACGCCCTCCGCCCGCGCGGCCGCCGCCACGGCCGCGGTGACCGCCGGGGCGACCCGCTCGTCGAACGGCGAGGGGATCACGTAGTCGGGCGCGAGGTCGTCGCCGACCACGGCCGCCAGCGCCTCGGCGGCGGCCAGCTTCATGCCCTCGGTGATCCGCGAGGCCCGCACCTGGAGCGCCCCGGCGAAGATGCCGGGGAAGGCCAGCACGTTGTTGATCTGGTTCGGGAAGTCGGACCGCCCCGTCGCCACCACGGCCGCGTGCCGGTGCGCGATCTCGGGGTGGACCTCAGGGTCCGGGTTGGCCATCGCGAAGACGAAGGCGTTGTCGGCCATGGACGCCACGGCCGACTCCGGAACGGTGCCGCCCGAGACGCCGATGAAGACGTCGGCGCCCGCCAGCGCCTCCTCCAGCGAGCCGCTGATCTGCGACTTGTTGGTCATCGCCGCGATGGCCGCCTTGACCGGGGTGAGGTCGGACCGGTCGCTGGAGACGACGCCCTTGCGGTCGGCGACCGCCACGTCGCCGATCCCGGCCTCCAGCAGCATCTTCGCGATGGCGATGCCCGCCGCGCCCGCGCCGGAGATCACCGCGCGCAGCTGGCCGAGGGTCCGGCCGGTGAGCCGGGCCGCGTTGCGCAGGGCGGCCAGGGTGACGATGGCCGTGCCGTGCTGGTCGTCGTGGAAGACCGGGATGTCGAGGCGCTCGCGGAGCCGGTCCTCGATCTCGAAGCAGCGGGGCGCCGAGATGTCCTCGAGGTTGATGCCGCCGAAGGACGGCGCGAGCCGGGCGACGGTCTCGACGATCTCGTCGACGCCGGTGCAGTCCAGCGCGATCGGGACCGCGTCCACGCCGCCGAACTGCTTGAACAGGATGGCCTTGCCCTCCATCACGGGGAGGGATGCCTCCGGGCCGATGTCGCCGAGGCCCAGGACGGCGGTGCCGTCGGTCACCACGGCGACGACGGAGGACTTCCAGGTGTAGTCGTTGACCAGCTCGGGCTGCTCGGCGATGGCGCTGCACACCCGGGCCACGCCCGGGGTGTAGGCGAGGGACAGGTCGTCCTTGTCCCGCACCGGCACGGTGGCCTGCACGGCCATCTTGCCGCCGCGGTGCAGGGCGAACGCCGGGTCGATGGAGTCCAGGCCGTCCGGGCCGTCGGTGGTCTGGTAGCTGGGAGGATTGACGATCTCCGCTGACACGTGTCGTACCCCTTAAGGCTTTTTGGTTGAGGGTGACCGCTCCGGGTGAGGAGCGGGCGGGCACCGCACACGGCCATGGAGGGATGCCATGACCGGCCGTGCGCGACGGGCGCGCCGCACACGCGCCCTGAGCCCCCGATGTGGGGTGTAAAGAACTTTCTTACCGGACGACGATCGCCAGGACGAGTCCATACCGGGAAGCTCACACGCCAGTGACATGACTCATGCCCGGAAAGGTGGACAAGTCGACGCACTCCGGTCCCGGCCACCCGGACCCACCCGTACCCGCTGTCCACAATCCGAGACGGGCCACAGAATTTTCGGCCCGTATCGGAAATGACCGGAGAAGTGCCGCCGCACCGGGAGGGGTTCTTGGGGTTTACGGGGTGTCCGTTATGCGATTTTGACCTGGACGATCACTCGAACGGGTGAGTCCGAATGGCAAGATGCGGGCATTGCCCACGCGCGACACCCAAGGCCGTGTGCCGCTGCGGCAGTCCTCGCAGTCTGCTCCACCCATCCGCCGGAGGATCCCACCATGACCGCACGCTCCACCCGTCGTCCGTCCGTCGCGCCGCGCAGGCCCGTTGCGATCGGCGCGATCGCGGTCGCCGGCGCCCTGCTGCTCACCGGCTGCGGCGACCAGACCAACGAGGCCGAGGCCAAGGAGTCCAAGGGCGCCGGCACCTCGGCGGCGGCCGCGCCGCTCGCCGACCTGCTGCCCGAGGACGTCAAGTCCAAGGGCGTCGTGAAGGTCGGTTCGGACATCGCCTACGCGCCGGTCGAGTTCAAGGACGAGTCCGGCAAGACCGTCGGCATCGACCCCGACATCGCCGACGCCCTGGGCAAGCAGCTCGGCGTGAAGTTCGAGTTCGAGAACGGCACCTTCGACACCCTGCTCACCGGTCTGCGCTCCGGCCGCTACGACATCGCGATGTCCGCGATGACGGACACCAAGGACCGCCAGGAGGGCGTGGACTCCGACACCGGCAAGAAGGTCGGCGAGGGCGTCGACTTCGTCGACTACTTCACCGCCGGTGTGTCGATCTACACCAAGAAGGGCGACGACAAGGGCATCAAGACCTGGTCCGACCTGTGCGGCAAGAAGCTCGTCGTCCAGCGCGGCACCGTCTCCGAGGACCTCGCCAAGGCCGAGTCGAAGAAGTGCGACAAGGGCGAGAAGATCACCATCGAGGCCTTCGACAACGACCAGCAGGCCCAGACCCGTCTGCGCGCCGGCGGCGCCGACGCGGGCTCGTCCGACTTCCCGGTCGCCGCCTACGCGGTGAAGACCTCCGGCGGCGGCAACGACTTCCAGCTGGTGGGCGAGCAGGTCGACGCCGCTCCGTACGGCATCGCCGTCGCCAAGGACGACACCAAGCTGCGCGACGCCCTCAAGGCCGCCCTCGACGCGATCGTCGAGAACGGCGAGTACCAGAAGATCCTGGAGAAGTGGGGTGCCTCCGAGGGTGCTGTCACGGAGGCCGTGATCAACGGCGGCAAGTGACCGCTCCACCGGCCACAGGCCACCCGAAAGGCAAGTCGCGTGACTGTTGACATCGACAAGACGGCAGGTCCGGCCGGCGTTCCCCCGGCCGGCCCGGAGGCCATCAGGGCCGTCCCGGTCCGACACTACGGACGGTACGTCTCCGCCGTCGTGGCGATCGGGCTCCTCGGCTCGATCGTGTACGCCTTCTCCCAGGGCAGGATCAACTGGGGGGCCATCCCGGAGTACTTCTTCGACGAGCGGGTGCTCGAGGGCGTCGGCAAGACCCTTCTGCTGACCGTGCTCTCGATGCTCATCGGCATCGTCGGTGGTGTGCTGCTCGCCGTGATGCGGCTGTCGAAGAACCCGGTGACCAGGGCGGTGTCCTGGTTCTACATCTGGTTCTTCCGCGGAACCCCGGTCCTCGTGCAGCTGGTGGTGTGGTTCAACCTCGGCCTGGTCTTCGAGTACATCGTCCTCGGACCGATGTACAAGGACGAGTGGTCGGACTTCATGACCCCGCTCCTGACCGTGCTGCTCGGCCTGGGCCTCAACGAGGCCGCCTACATGGCCGAGATCTGCCGGGCCGGTCTGCTCTCGGTGGACGAGGGCCAGACCGAGGCCGCGCACGCGCTGGGCATGAGCCACGGCAAAACCCTCCGCCGGATCGTGATCCCGCAGGCGATGCGGGTGATCGTGCCGCCCACCGGCAACGAGGTCATCAACATGCTGAAGACCACGTCGCTGGTCTCGGTGGTGCAGTACGCGGAGCTGTGGCGCATCACGCAGGACATCGGACAGATATCCGGCGCCCCGGTCGAGATGTACTTCCTCGCCGCGGCCTGGTACCTGGTGATGACCTCGATCCTGAGCGTCGGCCAGTACTACATCGAACGGCACTACGCGCAGGGCTCCATCCGCCAGCTTCCGCCGACCCCGTGGCAGATGTTCAGGCGCACGGTCCTCTCCGTGTCGAGCCGGAAGGGAGCGGCCGCATGACCGGCAGGAGCACGACGGGGGCCTCCGAGCACCCCATGGTCAAGGCCGAGGGCGTCCACAAGTCGTACGGCCACGTCGAGGTCCTCAAGGGCATCGACCTGGAGGTCAGGAAGGGCGAGGTCTTCTGCCTGATCGGCCCCTCCGGATCCGGCAAGTCGACCTTCCTGCGGTGCATCAACCACCTCGAGAAGATCAACGCCGGCCGGCTGTACGTCGACGGCGAGCTCGTCGGCTACCGCCAGAAGGGCGACAAGCTCTACGAGCTGAAGGACAGCGAGGTCGCCCTCCAGCGCCGGGACATCGGCATGGTCTTCCAGCGCTTCAACCTCTTCCCGCACATGACCGCGGCGGAGAACGTGATGGAGGCGCCGATCCAGGTCAAGGGCGTCAGCAAGGCGGCCGCCAAGGAGCGGGCGCACCACCTGCTGGAGCGCGTGGGCCTCGGCGACAAGGCCGGGAACTACCCCTCGCAGCTCTCCGGCGGCCAGCAGCAGCGGGTGGCGATCGCCCGCGCGCTGGCCATGGACCCCAAGCTGATGCTCTTCGACGAGCCGACCTCCGCGCTCGACCCGGAGCTGGTCGGCGACGTCCTGGACGTCATGCGGGACCTGGCCGAGTCCGGCATGACGATGGTGGTCGTCACCCACGAGATGGGCTTCGCCCGCGAGGTGGGCGACAACCTGGTCTTCATGGACGGCGGCGTGGTCGTGGAGTCCGGCGACCCGCGCCAGGTGCTGACCGACCCGCAGCACGAGCGGACGCAGTCCTTCCTCTCGAAGGTGCTGTGACCGCGCGGACACGGTGACCCCGCCCGGCACGTGGGGCGGGGCGGGACCGAGGGGCGGCACGGGAACTTCCCGTGCCGCCCCTTCGTCTTCACCCCTCGCCGGGTAATACCTTGTAGGCATGCCCGGCGGTTACCGTCCGACCGTCACGCGACTCAGCGACCTCATAGCCCTGCGTTAGGACTGCACGTGGAACTGGCCTACTACTCGGACTACGCCGTCCGCCTGGTCAACAGCGAGGAGCCGGCCCGGGGGAAGGACGAGCTGACGTCCGTGGACGCCGTCCGGGACCTGTTCGGCGGCAGCCGTTCCGCGGCCCGGCGGGCGACCGACGCCGACGTGACCCGGCTGCGGTCGGTGCGCGGACGGCTCCGGGCGGTCTTCGAGGCGGCGGACGCCGGGGACGAGACGCTGGCGGTCGACCTGCTGAACTCGCTGCTGCTGGAGTTCCCGGTCAGCCCGCAGATCTCCGGCCACGACCACCGCGACGAGGACGGCCGCCCGCTGTGGCACCTGCACCTGGCCGACCACCCGTCCAACGCGACGGCCGGCTACGCGGCGATCGCCGCCATGGGCCTGGCCTTCCACCTCACCGAGTACGGGGTGAACCGGCTGGGCCTGTGCGAGGCCGCCCCCTGCCGCAACGCCTACCTGGACACCTCCACCAACCGCTCCCGCCGCTACTGCTCCGACCGGTGCGCCACCCGGGCCAACGTGGCCGCCTACCGGGCCCGCAAGCGGCTGGAGGCCGACCGGTCGGCGAGCACCGGCCGGACCGCCGAGAACGCCCAGCCGAGCAGCGCGGGCAGCGAACGCTGACCCGGGCGGCGCGGGCGCATCCGCAGCAGCACCCGGGCCAGCACCAGCTCCGCCGGGACCACCCCGTAGTCGGTGCTGTCGCCGCCCGCGAAGGCGTTGTCGCCCAGCACCCACCAGCCGCCGTCCCGGCGCTGCGCCGCGCGCTTGACCACCAGCAGGTCCTGCTGGAACGGGTGGCGCAGCACGACCACGTCGCCGGGCCGCACCCGCGCCCCGTAGCGCACCACCAGACGGTCCCCGTGGTGCAGCGTGGGCACCATCGAGGGCCCGGTGACCTCGGCGAGCCCGAAGGGCAGCAGGGCCCGTTCCGGCCCGCTCCCCTGCCCGCCCTCATGCGGCGACGGCTCCGTCATGCCCGCACCTCCTCGCTCGGCTCCTCCAAGAGTCCCAGTCCCACCCCGTACTTTTGCCGTACGCCCCTGGGGGCACCCGCGATTTCCCGGGGCCTACGGAGTAATGTCCCACCTGAGAAGACGATCACGAGGAAGGATTGCTTCATGCTTTCCCGCCTGTTTGCCCGCAGCGTCAAGGTCAGCGCCCACTGCGACCTGCCCTGCGGTGTGTACGACCCGGCCCAGGCCCGCATCGAGGCCGAGTCGGTGAAGGCCACGCAGGAGAAGATGCAGGCCAACGACGACCCGCACTTCCAGACGCGCGCCACCATCATCAAGGAGCAGCGCGCCGAGCTGGCCAAGCACCACGTCTCGGTCCTGTGGAGCGACTACTTCAAGGCGCCTCACTTCGAGAAGTACCCGCAGCTCCACCAGCTGGTCAACGACGCCCTGAAGGCCCTGTCGGCCGCCAAGGCGTCGAAGGACCCGGCGACCGGCCAGAAGGCGCTGGACCTGATCGCGGAGATCGACAAGATCTTCTGGGAGACCAAGAAGGCCTGACCTTCGCGCTCGCCCGACGCGAGGAAGGGGCCCGGCTCGTCGCGAGCCGGGCCCCTTCCCGTCGCCCTCCCGGGCGGGACCAAGGCCGCGGGCTACAGGCCCTGCCAGGAGGGCTTGTGGGCCCAGGTGTGGCGGAAGTAGTCGGCCAGCTTCAGCCCGGAGGCGGCGGCCTCGTCCACGACCACCGTGGCGTGCGGGTGGAGCTGGAGCGCGGAGGCCGGGCAGACGGCCGCCAGCGGGCCCTCCACGGCCGCCGCGACCGCCTCCGCCTTGCCCGCGCCGGTGGCCAGCAGCACCAGGTGCCGCGCGTCCAGGATGGTGCCGATGCCCTGGGTGATCACGTGCTGCGGCACCTGTTCGACGTCGCCGTCGAAGAACCGGGCGTTGTCGGCGCGGGTCTGCTCGGTGAGCGTCTTGATCCGGGTCCGGGACGCCAGCGAGCTGCAGGGCTCGTTGAAGCCGATGTGCCCGTCCGTGCCGATGCCGAGGAGCTGGAGGTCCACGCCGCCGGCCGCGGCCAGCGCCCGCTCGTAGTCCGCGCAGGCGGCCGTGACGTCCGCCGCCGTGCCGTCCGGGCCGAGGAAGGCGTCCTCCGCGATGCCCAGCGGCTCCAGCACCTCGCGCCGCACCACCGAGCGGTACGACTCGGGGTGTCCGGCCGGCAGTCCCACGTACTCGTCGAGCTGCGCTATCCGCGCCCGCGAGACGTCCGCCCCGCCGGAGCGCACCAGCGCGGCGAGCGCCTGGTACACCGGCAGCGGGGTGGAGCCGGTGGCCACGCCGATGACCGCGTCCGGCTTGCGGCGGAGCAGCGACGCCATGGTGCCGGCGATCAGCTCGCCGCCCGCCCGGGCGTCGGGAACGATGATGACTTCCACGCTGGGGCCACCGTCCTGTGGTGTAGACCTATGGTGTAGACCAATCTAGCAAGAACGGCCGTCCCGCGGAACCGTCCGGGCCCGCGCGCGGGAGCGCTCTCCGGTCGCACGGCGGACCGGTCCCGCAAACGGCCCGGGCGGGCTAGGCTGCTCAGTGCGGGAGCCCACGCCTCCACCCATGGACACGGCCGAACGGCCGGTCCACAATTGCGGGTGCCGAGGCAGGGACGCACAGACGCCGCCCTCCCCGCACAGGAGGGCGGACCGAGGAACCGGGCCTCTCTGCCCTGACTGCGCCCGGTCCTCACCGGTCGGTTCCGGGCCGCACACCCGTGACCGATTGCTGCTCCGGGCTGCGGTGCCGGGAGGGTTGAGGGTCCCTTCCTGCGCCGCGGCCCGTGGGTGCGGCGGCCGCCGGCCGCACGGGTACGCTCGCAGTCGTGCCCTCCATGAACGAACTGGTACGCCAGCACACCGACCTCGACGCGTCCGACCTCGAGTGGCTCCACCTGCTGGTCTCGGAGTGGCAGCTGCTCTCCGACCTGTCCTTCGCCGACCTGGTCCTGTGGCTGCCGACCCGGGACGGCGCGAAGTACGTCTCGGTCGCCCAGATGCGCCCCAACACGGGTCCGACCTCGTACCAGAACGACATGGTCGGCCACCTCGTGCCCCGTGGCCGCCGTCCGCTGCTGGACGCGGCGGTGGACGAGGGACGGATCGTGCGCGAGGGCGACCCGGAGTGGCGCGAGGAGGTGCCGGTCCGGGTGGAGTCCATCCCGGTCCGCCGCGAGGGCAGGGTGCTGGGCGTGATCGCCCGGAACACCAACCTGCTCACCGTGCGCACGCCGAGCCGGCTGGAGCTCACCTACCTGCAGTCCGCGTCCGACCTGGCGCAGATGATCGCCGCGGGCTCGTTCCCGTTCCCGGACCAGCAGGTCGACATGGACGCCGCGCCGCGGGTCGGCGACGGCCTGATCCGCCTGGACGCCGACGGCATCGTCACCTACGCCTCCCCCAACGCCCTGTCCGCGTACCACCGGATGGGCCTGGCCGCCGACCTGGTGGGCTGCCACCTCGGCCGGACCACGGCCGAACTGGCCCCGTCCCGGGGCCCGGTGGACGAGGCGCTGGCGAAGGTGGCGAGCGGCTGGGCGCCGCGCGAGTTCGAGATCGAGGCCAGCGACGGCGTCATCCAGTTCCGGGCCATTCCGCTCAAGCCCAAGGGAACCCGCATCGGTTCCCTGGTGCTGCTCCGGGACGTCACCGAACTGCGGCGGCGCGAGCGCGAGTTGATCACCAAGGACGCCACCATCCGGGAGATCCACCACCGGGTGAAGAACAACCTCCAGACGGTCGCCGCGCTGCTGCGGCTCCAGGCCCGGCGGATGGACTCCGACCAGGGCCGCGAGGCGCTCCAGGAGGCCGTGCGGCGGGTCGGCTCGATCGCCATCGTCCACGAGACGCTCTCCCAGACCCTCGACGAGCGCGTGGAGTTCGACGAGATCGCCGACCGGGTGCTCGCCATGGTCGCGGAGATCTCCCCGGGCACCGTCACCGGCCGGCGCAGCGGGCGCTTCGGGATCCTGGACGCCGAGGTGGCCACCCCGCTGTCCATGGTCCTCACCGAGGTGCTGCAGAACGCCCTGGAGCACGGCTTCCGCCCGGGCGACACCGGCACCGTGGAGGTCTCCGCGGTGCGCGGCGGAACCCCCCGCGAGGAGCGGCTGCTGGTGACCGTCCTCGACGACGGCGTGGGCCTGCCCGCGGACTTCGACCCGCACAGCTCCGGCAACCTCGGTCTGCAGATCGTGCGGACCCTGGTGGAGGGCGAACTCGGCGGCACCTTCGACATGGTCCGCGTCGCCCCGGAGGGCGGCACCCGGGTGCTGCTCGACATCCCCGTGAGGTCGCACAAGTGACGGGCGGGTGACGCCCCTTCGGGCCCGCCGCCCCCGGACAACGCCCTGGGCCCCGGACCGTGAAGGTCCGGGGCCCAGGGTCAGAACCGGGTTACTGCGCGCTGCGGCTCGGGGGCGGGAGTTGCGCACACGCTGTGCGCGCCGCCAAGCTCAGGCTGTTCGCGGGGCGGGTTGTCAGGCGGAGGCCTGACGGGCCCGGTTGCGGGCGGCGCGGCGCTTCATGGCGCGGCGCTCGTCCTCGCTGAGACCACCCCAGACGCCGGAGTCCTGACCGGACTCGAGCGCCCACTGCAGACACTGCTCGATCACCGGGCAGCGGCGGCAGACGGCCTTGGCTTCCTCGATCTGCAGCAGCGCAGGACCGGTGTTGCCGATGGGGAAGAAGAGCTCGGGGTCTTCTTCGCGGCAAACGGCGTGGTGACGCCAGTCCATGGCTGCTACCTCTCCTGTGTATACGTGCAGGTGCTTGTGAATGTGAACGCTTTCACGAAACCCCCAACAAGTGAAGGGCCGTGTTCCGGTTTCCCGGAGGTGGCCATCCTTGGCTCGGAGAGGGATTCGGGGCTCTGGTGGGACGCCGTCTGAAGGGCTGTCCCGAGCGCCACGTAGAGACTCGCAAACCTCAGCGGCGGATACAACCCCTTCCGGAAAGTTTTTTTTGATTCTTCGGTGTCTGCTAGGTCACAGCCGTACTTCCATGGGGTGGATCCTGCTCAATACGTTCGAGTGAAAGGTTTAAGGCAGGTTCCACTCACACAATCACACGCAGTGCACGGCGTACGCCTGTGAACTTCACGCCCGTCCGCAGCCCCAGGTGGTCACCGTCCACCTGGAACGGCAAGGGGACCTTGGAAACCAAGGTGAACGCACCGAGATCGTGCAGCGACTTCGCGTGCTTCCCGCGCGGTCCCCGGTCCGGCGTGGAGGCCACGAGCTGGGTGCCGTAGCGCATCGCCGAGGCCGTGGACATGCTGGTCAGGCCCAGGACGTCCAGCCCCTTGTCGAACGAGGCGCCGGGCGAGGGGTACAGCGGCTTGTTGCCGAGGTACGACCACGGAGCCGTGTTCGAAACCAGGGACACCACCAGTCCCTCCACCGGTTCCTCGCCGTCCCGCCGGAGGGAGATCGTCCCCCGCGTGCGATGCGGGTCGCCCAGGAACTGGCGGAGCACCTGGCGTACGTACAGGGGGTGCGTCGACCTCCTGCCGCGCTCCCGCTGCTGCTCCACCCGCCCGACGACCCCGGCGTCGAAGCCGAGACCGGCGCAGAAGGTGAACCAGCGAACCGGAGCGCCGTCGTCCCCGGTACCCGGGGCCGGCTCGGCCAAACCGAGTCCGACGGTCCGTTCCCGTCCTTCGCGCAGGGCGTCGAGGAGGGCGCCGGTGGCCTCGACCGCGTTGTTGGGCAGGCCGAGGGCACGGGCGAAGACGTTGGTGGAGCCGCCGGGGACCACCGCGAGCCCGGGCAGGCGCTTTGGATCGGGTCCGTCGTGCAGCAGTCCGTTGACGACCTCGTTGACGGTGCCGTCGCCGCCGAGGGCGACCACCAGGTCGGTCTCCTCGTCCCGCGCGGCGGCGCGGGCCAGGTCGTGCGCGTGCCCCCGGTACTCGGTGGTCACGGCCTCCAGCTTCACCTCGCTGGCCAGTGCGTGGATCAGGACGTCACGCGTCCGGGCGCTGGTGGTGGTTGCCGTCGGGTTGACCACGAGGAGTGCGCGCATGGTGTGCAGGTTACCTACTGATCGGTACCCGGCCCATACGAAAGGGCGGAGCGGCGGAACGGGCCGTGCGGGCGGACGACTACCCTGGCCGACGTGAGCGCTCAGCAGAAACCCACCGCCTCGTCCCCCGACGCACCGCGGGCCCCCGAGGAGCCCCGGACCCCGCGGCCCGGGCGGCTCACCGCCGCAGCGGTGATCGCCGGGCTGGAGGGGGTGGCCCTGCTCGTGGGCGGCGCCCTGATGATCGTCACCGGCGTGGGCGAGGGCGACGTCCGGTCCGCGGTGACCGGAGGCGCCACGCTGCTGGCGCTGGCACTGCTGCCGCTGGTCGCGGCGCGCGGGCTGCTGGCCCGCCGGAGCTGGAGCCGCGGGCCCGCGGTGATCACCCAGCTGCTGGCGCTGCCGGTGGCCTACAGCCTGCTGCAGGCCTCCAGCGTGGCCATCTGGGCCGGCATCCTGCTGGGCGTCGCCGCCGTGGTCGGCCTGGTGCTGCTGGTCCACCCGGCGACGGCCGAGGCGCTCGGCGTGCGCGGCCCCGGCCGGGAGTAGGGAAGCCGGCGCCCGGCGGGGCGGTGGCGCTCCGGACCGACGGGGCGGTGGCGGTGGCGCTCCGGACCGGCGATCCAGGCCTGCGCTCCGGACAGGCGATCCAGGCCTGCGATCCGGGCCGGCACCCGGCGACGCCTCCGGCCGGTCACTCCTCGACGAGCAGCTTCTCCCGCAGCTGGGCCAGGGTGCGGGCCAGCAGCCGGGAGACGTGCATCTGCGAGATGCCCACCTCCTGCGCGATCTGCGACTGCGTCATGTTCCCGAAGAACCGCAGGAGCAGGATGCGCTTCTCCCGCGGGGGCAGGTCCTCCAGCAGCGGCTTCAGCGACTCGCGGTACTCGACGCCCTCCAGCGCCTCGTCCTCGGCGCCCAGCGTGTCGGCGACGGCCGGCGACTCGTCGTCGGTGTCGGGCACGTCCAGGGAGAGCGTCGAGTAGGCGTTGGCAGACTCCAGCCCTTCCAGGACCTCCTCCTCGGAGATCCCCAGCCGCTCGGCGAGTTCGTGCACGGTCGGCGAGCGGCCGTGCGTCTGGGAGAGCTCCGCGGTGGCCGTGGTCAGCGACAGCCGCAGCTCCTGCAGGCGCCGCGGCACCCGTACCGCCCAGCCCTTGTCGCGGAAGTGCCGCTTGATCTCGCCCACCACGGTGGGCGTGGCGTAGGTGGAGAACTCCACGCCGCGGTCCGGGTCGAACCGGTCCACGGACTTGATCAGGCCGATGGTGGCGACCTGGGTGAGGTCGTCCAGCGGTTCCCCGCGGTTGCGGAAGCGGCGTGCCAGGTGCTCGACCAGCGGCAGGTGCATGCGGACCAGGCGGTCCCGCAGCTGGCCGTACTCCGGCGTGCCCGGCTCCAGCGACCGCAGCCGCACGAACAGCGCCCGCGCCTCGCTGCGGTCCTGCGCCGCCCGTTCCTCACGGGTCAGCCGGTGACCCTGCTCGTAGGACCGCTCGTAGGACCGTTCGCCGAGTCGCTCCCCGAGCCGCTCGCCGGGCTGCTCGCGGGGCGGCTCGGCGGGCTGCCCGTGGTGGTCCGGCTCCGTGTCGTGTCCGCCCGCCGTCTCCACGGCGGCGGCCACGGGCAGGCCGGCGTCGTCGGCCGTGTCGTGCCCGCGCTCGGCGAAGGGCCCGGCCTCCGCGCCCTGTCCGGCGTCCCGGTCGTGCTCGCTCATCGCCCTGTCCGTAGCCCTTCCCCGAGCCCCCCGATGACCGGCGTCCCCCGTCGTGCGGGGCCTGCCGGTACCGCGGCCCGGCTCCGTCGCCTCGTCCGGATGCGGGCGGGCCTGGCCGGGAATGCCCTCGCCGCCGTCCGCCCGTCCGGCCGCCCCCGCCGCGGCCCCGAGGGCGCCGCGTTCGTCGTCCCGCACCGGCCCCTCCCCGTTCCTCACGTCGGCCCGGGCCCCGCGCCGCGCTGTTTGTAGAGGCTGATCGACACGGTGCGGTCCTCGTCCACCGCGGACGACACCTTGCCCGCGAGGGCCGACAGGACCGTCCACGCGAAGGTGTCGCGGGACGGCGCGTTGCCGTCCGTGGTCGGGGCCGAGACCGTGACCTCGAGAGAGTCGTCGACCAGCCGGAAGACGCAGCTGAGGACCGAGCCCGGCACGGCCTGCTGGAGCAGGATCGCGCAGGCCTCGTCCACCGCGATGCGCAGGTCCTCGATCTCGTCGAGGGTGAAGTCCAAACGGGCGGCGAGACCGGCCGTGGCCGTCCGCAGCACCGACAGGTAGGCACCCGCGGCCGGCAGCCGGACTTCCACGAAGTCCTGGGTCGCGGGCTCGCCTGCGATCTGGGACACCCTCACCTCCAAGGTGGTACAAGCGTTTTCAGGTCCCCGGGGGTCGCCCCTCCGAGGTAACGCGATACATGGTTCAGCGGTGACGCTACCGCGCGCGGGACGTTCCTGTCCCCGTGACCCCTTCGCCGTGAACTCACTCCCAGTGAACACTTCTTCACGGAGCGTGTACAGGGGGTGCGTAGCCGCACGTCGTCACTCTGTGCCGGGTTGACGTACCCATCCGTCACACGCGTCAACCGCGTACCGGGGACGGGGTGGCGGACCGGTGGAGACGTCCGGAGGAACCGTACGCAGGGAGCGCCGGAGCCCCGCGCGGCGGGTGCCGGGCGGGGTGGCGCGGGACGCCGCGCGGGGGTTCTGATCAGCGGCGTCCGCGACGGTGGTGGTGGGCGGTCCGGTCCTGCGGCACCGCGGCGGCGGGGGCCGTCAGGTGCTCGTCGCCGGGGGTCAGGCCCTGGGCGGGGCAGCCGCGGGTCTCGCAGCGTCCGGGGCGCCACACGGGCACGAAGGCGCCCATCATCTTGTGGCGCCGGACCACGAGGGGCACCGGCCGCCCGCAGGAGGGACAGACATGTCGGTCACTGTCCATACGGCCAGGGTAGATCCCGGGCCGGGGCCCCGCACCCGCCGCCGTTCTCCGCCGCCGGGCGCGGGGCGCGGACGTGCGCTCCGCACCCGGGGGTGGGCCGTCCGCTCCGTCCGCTCCGTCCGCTCCGGTCAGCAGGAGCGGCGGGTGACGTACTCGGCCAGCGTGAGCAGGCCTCCCGCCGCCTCGGGGTCGGGGACGGCGCGGGACAGCTCGTGCATCGCCCGCGCCATCCGGTCGGCGGCCTGCGCGTGCGCCCAGTCCCGACCGCCGGCCTCCTCCACCGCCCGCAGCATGGCCTCGACGTCCTCCCCCGGCCGGTGCTCGGCGGCGTACAGTTCCGCGAGCCGGGCGCCCGCGGGGGTGCCGGAGGCCAGGGCGGCGGCCACCGGGAGGGACTTCTTGCGGGCGGCGAGGTCGGCCCCGGCCGGTTTCCCGGTGCGTTCCGGGTCCCCCCACAGGCCGATCAGGTCGTCGATCAGCTGGAAGGCCAGGCCGGCCTGGCGGCCGAAGGCGTCCAGCGCCCGCACCCGTTCCTCGTCCGCTCCGGCGTACAGGCCGCCGATGGCGCAGGAGGCGCCGAGCAGCACGCCCGTCTTGGCCTCCGCCATGGCCAGCACCTCCTCGACGGTGACCTCCCCCGGGGCGCGCCGCTCGAGTGCGGTGTCGGCCTGCTGGCCCGCGCAGAGGTCGATCACGCAGGCGGCCAGCCGGGCCGCGGCGGCCGGGGCGGCGGGGTGCGGGTCCTCGGCCAGCAGCCGGGTGGCCAGGGCCTGCAGGGCGTCCCCGGCGAGGATCGCCGCGCTCTCCCCGAACACCGTCCACGCCGTGGCGCGGTGGCGGCGGGTGGTGTCGCGGTCCATGACGTCGTCGTGGAGCAGGGTGAAGTTGTGGGTGAGCTCCACCGCGACCGCGGCGGGGAGCAGGGCCCCGGCCGCCTCGCCGGCCACGCCCTCGCCGCCCGGCCCGCCGCCGCGGATCGCCGCGGCGGCGGTGAGGACCAGGGCGGGTCTGATCGCCTTGCCGGTCGGGGCGGTCGCCGGGGCGCCGTGGGCGTCCTCGCGGCCGAAGTGGTAGCGGGCGATCCGGCGGATCTGGCCGGGCAGCCGGTCGACCGCCCGGAACAGCGCCGGTTCCACCACCTCCTTGACCTCGCGGAGGAGGGCCACGGCCTCGGGTTCGTCCGGTCGGTCCCGCCCTCTGCCCTCCGGACCCGTCGCCCCTCCGCCCCTTCCGTCCCGCGTGCTGCCGGTGTCCTGCGCCGCCTGTGTCGTCATCACGTGGCTCATGGCCCCCCTCGGGGAACTCCCTTCACTCCACTCGCGGATCTCCCCCGCACTGTCCCCACCCTGCCGGGCGGGGACACCGCCCGGCGCGGGTCAGCTCACCTCCATCGCCCGATCTCCACGTTCTCCAGCACGCCGAGCGCGTCGGGGACGAGCACCGCCGCCGAGTAGTACGTGGTCACCAGGTAGTTGATGACCGCCTGCTCGTTGATACCCATGAAGCGCACCGACAGCCCCGGCTCGATCTCGTCCGGGATCCCGATCTGGTGCAGGCCGACGACGCCCTGGTCCTCCTCGCCGGTACGCATGGCGATGATGGAGGTGGTGCGGGCCTCGGTCACCGGGATCTTGTTGCACGGGTAGATGGGCACGCCCCGCCAGGTCGGCACCCGCTGGCCGCCGACGTCGACCGACTCGGGGACCAGGCCGCGCTTGTTGAGCTCGCGGCCGAAGGCGGCGATGGCGCGGGGGTGGGCGAGGAACAGCTTGGTGCCGCGGCGCCGGCTGAGCAGTTCGTCCATGTCGTCCGGGCCGGGGACGCCGTCGTGCGGCTGGATCCGCTGGTCGTACTCGCAGTTGTGCAGGAGCCCGAACTCCCGGTTGTTGACCAGTTCGTGTTCCTGGCGCTCCTTGAGCGCCTCCACGGTCAGCCGGAGCTGGTGCTCGGTCTGGTTCATCGGCTGGTTGTAGAGGTCGGCGACCCGGCTGTGGATGCTGAGGACCGTCTGCGCGACGCTGAGCTCGTACTCGCGGGGCCGCGCCTCGTAGTCGACGAAGGTGCGCGGGAGGTCGACCTCGCCGGTGTGGCCGGCGGCGAGGTCGATGGCGCGCTCGCCGTACCGGTTGGTGCGCTGGGCCGGGACGGTGCGCTGCCGCCGCAGGTGCTCGCGCAGCGGCTCGGAGTTCTCGGCGAGCTGCTCGAGGTCGCGGCGGGGCAGCGTGAGGACCGTGCAGCCGGTGACGGCGCGGAGGGTGAACTCCCAGATGGCCTCGGGGTCGAGGATGGACTGGTCGCCGAAGTAGGAGCCGTCGGCGAGCACGCCGAGCACGGCGTCGTCGTCGTAGGGGCCGGAGCCGACCTTCTCGACCTTGCCGTGGGCGAGCAGGTGGACCTCGTCGACCTGGCTGCCGAAGGAGGCGATGATCTGGCCGGGCGCGAACTCCCGCTGCCGGCACCGCCGGGCCAGTTCGCCCAGCACCTCTAGGTCCTCGAAGTCGCGCAGTGCGGGCAGTTCACCGAGCTCCGCCGGGATCACCTCGACCCGGTCACCCGTCTTCACGAAGGTGATCCGGCCGTCCCCCACGGCGTAGGTGAGCCTGCGGTTCACCCGGTAGGTGCCGCCCTGCACGTTCACCCAGGGCAGGGTGCGCAGCAGCCAGCGGGAGCTGATCTCCTGCATCTGCGGAGCGGTCTTGGTGGTGGTGGCCAGGTTCCGCGCGGCCGCCGTGCCGAGGCTCTGCTGCGGCCGGTCCTGCTCGGTGCGGACCTCTTCGCCTACCGACATAAAGAATTGCCCTCCCTGTCGTGCCCCGCGCCGCCGTGCGGCGCGTCGGGCCCTGCTGACGCCGTCCACTCTCGGCGACGGAGCGTGCCCGCGCCATTACCCGAAAGAGCGGGACTGATCGCGCGTTCGACGGGGCAGGGTTGGACCTTCGGGTCCGGATGCGCCCCGAACACGCCCGCACGCTCCCGGAACACCCGTGCCGGTGGATTCCGCGCGGCCTGCCGACGGTAGGAACCCTGCGTGAACACGCGGTCACCGTGAGCGAAGGAGGGCGGTCGTGGCGAAGCCCATGTCGGCGAGGACGTTCCTGAAGATCCTGGAGGACGAGGGTCTGGACGTCGAGGAGGTCGGCGACTGGAAGGAGCACAACCGGAACGGCGCCGGGGCCTGGGGCCCGGTCCACGGGGTGATGATCCACCACACGGCCACCGAGGGGTCGCGGCAGACGGTGGAGATCTGCCGGGAGGGCCGCCCCGACCTCCCCGGGCCGCTGTGCCACGGGGTGATCACCAAGGACGGCCGGGTCCACCTGGTCGGCTTCGGGCGCGCGAACCACGCGGGGCTCGGCGACGACGAGGTGCTGCGGGCGGTGATCGCCGAGCGGTCCCTGCCGACGGAGAACGAGGCCCGCGCCGACGGCAACCGGTACTTCTACGGCTTCGAGTGCGAGAACCGGGGCGACGGCGAGGACCCGTGGCCGGACGAGCAGTTCGAGGCCGTCGCCCGCGCCGCGGCGGCGATCTGCCGGCACCACGGGTGGTCGGCGCGGTCGGTGATCGGGCACCTGGAGTGGCAGCCCGGCAAGACCGACCCGCGGGGTTTCACCATGCGGAAGCTGCGGGAGCGGGTCGCCGAGCGCCTCAAGTGACGGCGGCCGCGGGCCGGGGGCGACAATGGGCGGGTGAGTGAGGTCCGGGTGCCGGGGCGGGTGCCGTCGCCGCTGGTGGAGATCGCCGACGAGCGGTTCTCCCGGCACGGCGTGCGTCTGCTGCTGAAGCGGGACGACCTGATCCATCCGGCCCTGGTCGGCAACAAGTGGCGCAAGCTGGTGCCCAGCCTGGAGGCCGCCGGAGGGCGGCCGCTGGTGACCTTCGGCGGCGCCTGGTCCAACCACCTGCGGGCGACGGCGGCGGCCGGGCGGCTGCTGGGGCTGGAGACGGTGGGGATCGTCCGGGGCGACGAACTGGCGGGCCGGGAGCTGAACCCGTCGCTGGCCCGGTGCGCCGCGGACGGGATGCGGCTGTGCTTCGTCGACCGGTCCGCGTACCGGGGCAAGGCCGGGCCCGAGGGGCCGGCCCGGCTGCTGCGGGAGGCGGGGGCGCCGCCGGACGCCTTCGTGGTGCCGGAGGGCGGGAGCAACGGCCTCGCGGTCCGCGGCTGCGCGGCCCTGGGCGAGGAGTTGCGCGGCCTGGTGGACGTCGCCGCGGTGGCCTGCGGCACGGGCGGCACGCTGGCCGGCATGGCCGCCGGTCTGGGCCCGGGGCAGCGGGCGCTGGGGGTGGCCGTGCTGAAGGGCGGCTTCCTGGCCGGGGAGGTCCGCCGGCTGCAGCGGGAGGCCTTCGGCGGGCCCCGGGGACGCTGGGAGGTGGAGGAACGTTTCCACCATGGCGGCTTCGCCCGGGTGCCGGCCGGACTCGAGGCCTTCGCCCGCGACTTCGAGGACCGTCACGGCCTGGGCGTGGAGCGGGTGTACGTCGCCAAGCTGCTGCACGCCCTGACCGTGCTGGCCGGTGAGGGCGCGTTCCCGCCGGGGACCAGGCTCGCGGCGGTCGTCACCGGGCGCCCGTTCCCCTAGGGCCTGTCCGGCCGCGCGCGACCGGGGTCAGCCGGCCTCCTCCTCGCGGAACGCGGCGGCCTCCTCCAGGTCCAGCCGGAGCAGCAGCTTGCGCAGCATCTCGTCGTCGATGTACCGGCCGTCGCGCAGCCGCACGAAGACGTCCCGCTCGGAGGCGATGACCTCCCGCGCGAGCCGCCGGTAGGTGTCGTCGACGGTCTCCCCGGTGAGCGGGTTGGGCGTGCCCAGCCGCTCCCAGACCGCGTTGCGACGGCGCTCCAGCACCCGCCTGAGGCGTTCCGCGAGCGGCTCCGGGAGGGCGTTGCGCTCGTCGGCCATCAGCTCCTCCAGCCGCTCCTCGGCGGCGCGCGAGGCCTGCGCCTGGGCGTTGGCCTCCATCAGGGTCTCCGCCTGCACGTCCCGGCCGGGCAGCCGGAACACCCGGATCAGCGGGGGCAGCGTCAGCCCCTGCACCACCAGCGTGCCAATCACGGTGGTGAAGGTCAGGAACAGGATCAGGTTCCGGCCGGGGAAGTCCTCGCCGCCGTGCAGGGTGACCGGGATGGAGAAGGCGATGGCCAGCGAGACCACGCCCCGCATGCCCGCCCAGGAGACGACGAAGGCGCCCTTCCAGGTCGGGTTCGCCTCCCGTTCCCGGATCCGGCGGGACAGCGCCCGCGGCAGGAAGGTCGCCGGGAAGACCCAGACGAACCGCACGACCACCACCGTCACGAACAGGGCCAGCGCGTACCAGGCGACCTGACCGGCGCCGTAGTCGTCGCCCAGTTCGCCGACCACGACGGGCAGTTGGAGGCCGATCAGCGCGAAGACCGCCGACTCCAGCACGAACGCGACCATCCGCCACACGGCGCCCTCCTGGAGGCGGGTGGCGAAGTCGACCTGCCAGGCGCGGTGGCCCAGGTAGAGGGCGACCACCACGACGGCCAGCACACCGGAGGCGTGCACCTGCTCGGCCAGCGCGTAGGCGAAGAAGGGGATCACCAGGGAGAGCGTGTTCTGCAGCATGGGGTCGGTCAGGCGGGTGCGCAGCCAGTGCAGCGGCACCATCAGCGCGAGGCCGACGGCGACGCCGCCCACCGAGGCGACCAGGAACTCCAGGCCGCCGCCGAACCAGCCGACGCTCTCGCCGAGGGCGGCGGCCAGCGCCACCTTGTAGGCGGTGATCGCGGTGGCGTCGTTCACCAGGGACTCGCCCTGGAGGATGGTGGTGATCCGCGCGGGCAGGCCCAGCCGGCGGGCGATGGCGGTGGCGGCCACGGCGTCCGGCGGGGCGATCACGGCGGCCAGCACCAGCGCGCCGGCGGCGGACAGGCCGGGCACGAAGGTGTGCAGGATCAGCCCGACCAGCAGCGTCGCGAAGAGCACGTACCCGACGGAGAGCAGGGCCACCGGCCGCACCTGGGCGCGCAGGTCCAGGTAGGAGCTGTCCACGGCCGCCGTGTAGAGCAGCGGGGGCAGCAGCAGCGGCAGGACGATCTCGGGGTTCAGCTCGTACTGCGGCATCCCCGGCAGGTAGGAGACCAGCAGACCGGCCGCCACCAGCACCAGGGGCGCCGGTACCGGGGTCCGGCGGGCCGCGCCGGCCACGGCCGCGCTGCCCGCGATCAGCAGCAGCAGGGGCATCACGTGCATCAGGTCCCACCCTCACTCTGTCCCGCGGCGCACCGGGCGTGGCCGCCCGCACCGGACATAATCTGGGCCCCATGAAACACTGCGCGCACGTCGACTCGCTGCCGCGACCGGAACCGGCCCCGTCGTCGGGGACCTGTGAGGAGTGCCGGGCGGCCGGGACGCAGCCGGTGCAGTTGCGGCTGTGTCTGGAGTGCGGGCACGTGGGGTGCTGCGACTCCTCGCCGCTGCGGCACGCGACGGCCCACTTCGAGGAGACCGGGCATCCGGTGATGCGCACCTTCGAGCCGGGCGAGGCCTGGCGCTGGTGCTTCGTCGACCACGTCCTCGCCTGAACCGCCCGGAGCCGGCGGCACGACGGGCCCCCGCCCCGCCCTCCGTCGGCGCGGGGGCGGGGCGGGGGCCCGTCGGGGCGGGTCGGTCAGGGGGCGAGGAGCGCCTCGGCGGCGGCCAGGCCGCAGACCCGGGCCGCGCCGTGGGTGGCGACGTGCACCGCCCCGCGGGGAGCGGCCTGCGGCAGTCCCATCTCGACGACCACCGTGTCCGGCCGGGCCGCGAGCAGGACGTCCAGCGCGCGCCCCATCCACGGATGCCGGTGCTCGTCGCGGACCACGGCGACGATCCGCCGCTCCCCCGCCGCGGCCAGCGCGGCCTCGCCCGCGTCGTCGCCGCCGAAGGTGCCGGCGGTGGTTCCCGGCAGCAGCCGCCGCAGTTCCGCCGCGACGCCCCAGGGTGTCTCGTCGCCCACCGCGATGTTGGCGACCGGGGTGAACGAGGCCACGTAGGGCCGACCGGCGAGCGGGGTGGAGCCCTGGTCGGAGACCGTCAGCCGCAGTGCCCTCCGGGCGGCGTCGAGCCCCACCTCCGGCGCCGGGGAGGGGGCGCCGGAGGCGGGCGACGGGGACGTCCAGGCCGCCAGTTCCCGCACCCTGCGTGCCGCGTCGGCCAGCCGGTCCTCGGCGAGTTCGCCCGAACGGACGGCGCCGACCAGCGCGTCCCGCAGCCGCCGCACGGTCTCGTCGTCGGCGAGTCCGCCGCCGACGCAGATGGCGTCGGCGCCCGCGGCGACGGCGAGCACGCTGCCGCGCTCGATGCCGTACGTCCCGGCGATGGCGCGCATCTCCATGCCGTCGGTGACGATCAGCCCGTCGTAGCCGAGCTCCTGGCGCAGCAGTCCCCCGAGGATCCGCTGCGACAGGGTGGCCGGGAACTCCGGGTCGAGCGCCGGGACGAGGATGTGCGCGCTCATCACCGCGCGCGACCCGGCCTCGATGGCCGCGCGGAAGGGCGCGAGTTCGCGTTCCGCGAGCACCTGGCGTCCGGCGTCGATGCGCGGCAGCGCGTGGTGCGAGTCGACCGCGGTGTCGCCGTGGCCGGGGAAGTGCTTGGTGCAGGCGGCGACGCCCGCGGACTGCAGTCCCTCCACGTAGGCGGCGGTGTGCCGGGCGACCAGGCCGGGCTCCGCGCCGAAGGAGCGGACCCCGATCACCGGGTTGCCCGGGTTGGAGTTGATGTCCGCGGAGGGCGCCCAGTTGAGGTTGACCCCGCACTCGGCGAGCCGCCTGCCCAGCTCGGCGGCGACCCGCCGGGTGAGGTCGACGTCGTCCACCGCGCCCAGCGCGTGGTTGCCGGGGAAGGAGGAGCCGGTGCGGACCTCCAGGCGGGTGACGTCGCCGCCCTCCTCGTCGATGGCGACGATGACGTCCTCGCGTTCGGCGCGCAGCTGGGCCGTCAGCGCGGCGAGCTGCTCGGGCGAGGCGATGTTGCGGCCGAACAGGCCGACCGAGGCGAGGCCCTCGCCGAGCCGCCGGAGCAGCCAGTCGGGGGCGGTGGTCCCGGTGAAGCCGGGTTGCAGGACGGTCAGCGCGTCCCGGGTGAGGGTGTCCATGCGTGGTGCCAGTGTGGTCATCGGCGGGTCACCCCTTCACCGCGCCGGAGGTGAGCCCGGCGACGGCCCTGCGCTGCAGGAAGACGAACAGGATCAGGATGGGCAGGGCGAACAGCGAGGAGGCGGCCATCGTGGCGCCCCAGTCGTCGCCGAAGACCGTCTGGAAGCTGGTGAGCCAGAGCGGCAGGGTCTGCATGGCGGCGTCCTTGTTCAGGATCAGCACCATCGGCAGTTCGTTCCAGGCGGTGATGAAGCCGAACAGCGAGGTGGCCATCAGGCCGGGCGCCAGCAGCGGGAAGATCACCTTGAGGAAGGCCTGCGGCCGGCTGCAGCCGTCCACCATGGCCGACTCCTCCAGTTCCTGCGGCACCGCGGAGACGTATCCGCGCAGCGTCAGGATGGTGAAGGGCAGCACCATGACCATGTAGAAGAGGGTCAGCGGGACCAGGCTGTTGAGCATGTCGGTGTCGCGCACGATCAGGTAGATCGCGATGACCATGACCTCCCAGGGGGCCATCTGCGCGACCATGAAGGCGAGCACGAACCCGCGGCGCCCCTTGAAGCGCATCCGGGCCAGGGCGAAGGACGCCGCCAGGCCGATCACCAGGGCGAACAGCACGGCCAGCACGGTCACGGTGACCGAGTTGCGCACCAGGGTCCAGAAGTTCTCTGCCTCCAGCGCGGTGCGGAAGTTCTCCAGCGTGCCCTGGAGCGGCACGAACACCGGGGTGTCGGTGATGATGTCGCCCCGCTGCTTGAACGCCGTGGCGAACATCCAGTACACGGGGAAGACGAAGACGACGAAGAGCACCACGGCGATGGCGCCCGGCCATGTACGGGCGAACAGCGAGCGGTTCACAGCTCGTCCTCCCCTTGCTTGAGCACGGTACGCAGGTAGTAGCCGGTGATCACCAGCAGGACCAGGATGGTCAGGAAGGAGATCGCCGCGCCGGTGCCGAAGTGCTGGTTGCCGTAGCCCTCGACGAAGGCGTAGAGCGGGAGGATCTCGGTGAGCCGGTCCGGGCCGCCGCGGTTGATGGCGAAGACCTGGGTGAGCGCCTTGAAGACCCAGATGACCTCGAGGAAGGTCGTCGCCCAGAGGAACGGCCGCAGGTAGGGCAGGGTGACGGAGGTGAAGCTCCGCCAGGCGCCGGCACCGTCCAGGGCGGCAGCCTCGTACAGCTCCTTCGGGATGGTCGTGGTGGCCGCGTAGAGGTTGATCGCGACGAACGGGATCGACATCCAGACGATCAGCAGGATGATCACGAAGAAGGTGGAGAACTGCGTCTCGTACCAGTTGTGGTCGGCCATCGACTCCCAGCCGAGCGAGGCCAGGACCCAGTTCACGACGCCGAACCGCTGGGCGAACAGCCACTGGAACACGGTGGCGCCGGCGACCACGGGCATCGCCCAGGCGAGCACCAGGCCGAACAGCAGCAGCACCCGCAGCCTGGGGCCGAGCCGGGCCAGCAGCAGGCCGACCAGGGTGCCGAGGACCATGATCAGCACCACGTTGACGGCGGTGAAGATCACCGACCTCATCGTGACGTTCCAGAACTCCTCGCTGGTGAGGACCTCCTGGTAGTTGCTGAAGCCGGTCCACTCGGTGAGGTGCTGGATCAGCTGCTTGGGTTCCAGGGTCTGGAACGAGATGAGCAGGTTCTTGCCCAGGGGCCAGCCGAGCAGCACCGCGGTGGCGATCAGGGCGGGAAGCAGCAGCAGGTAGGGGGCGAGGGCGGCCCCACGCCCCTTGGAGGGGCGGCCGGGCGGGATCCTGGCGGGCGCGGCGGCCCCGGCAGCCGGGTCCGCTTTGACGCGCTCGGTCTGCACAGTCACGGCAACTCCGTATGTCTTGCCTGGAAAAGGACGGGCCGGGGGCGGCGCGTGGCCGCCCCCGGTTTCACTGCGATCAGCTGGTCTGCGACAGACGCTTGTTGATCTCGTCCTCGACCTGGGCGGCCGCCTCGGCCGGGCTCTTCCCGTTGAGCACCGCCGTCATGTACTGCTTGATCGGGTTGGGCTCGTTCTCCACCGGCGCCCACTCGGGGATCAGCGGGGTGGTGCCGCCGAAGGCCGCGGCGGGAGCGGCGGCGAGGCCGGCCGGGTGCTCGGACAGGTTGGAGTTCAGCGACTCCTTGTTCGGGAGGACGCCGCCCTCCTTGGCGAGCTGGCCCTCGAACTTGTCGGAGAGCGCGATCTTCAGGAACTCCTTGGCCAGCTCCTGCTTCTCGCTGCCGGCCGCGACGGCCAGGTTGGAGCCGCCGAGGAAGACGCCCTCGGGCTTCTCCGGGGTGTCGCCCGGGATCGTGAAGTAGCCGATCTTGGACTCGATGTCCTTGTTGGCCTCGATCGCGATGCCGGCTTCCCAGCCCATGGCGATGATGGCGCCGACGTTGCCCTTGCCGAAGACCTCACCCTGCTGCGGGGTGGCCTCGTCCTTGTCCTTGGGGGCCTTGGAGTACGACTGGTACTTCTTGTAGAGCTCCATGGCCTCGGCGACCTTGGGGTCGGCCAGGTTGGAGACCCACTTGTCGCCCTCCTTCTTCACCAGGTCGGCGCCCTTGCCGATGGTCAGGCCGTCGAAGAAGTACCAGTTCTGGCCGGGGAGGTAGAGCGGCTCGGCGTCGGTCTTCTTCTCGACGGCGTCCAGGGCGGCGAAGAACTCCTCGCGGGTCTTCGGCACCTCCTTGACGCCGGCCTTGTCGAAGATCTCCTTGTTGTAGATCACGACGCGGTTGGCGAAGTACCACGGGGCCGCGTACTGCTTGCCCTCGTAGATCGAGGACTTGTTGAGCGCCTCGGTCCACTCGCCGCCGATCTCGGCCTTGAGGTCGCTGAGGTCGGCGAGGCCGCCGGTGGCCGCGTAGGCCGGGGTCTGGGTGTTGCCGACCTCGATGACGTCCGGCGGGTTGGACTCCGACAGCGCGGTGGTGATCTTCTGCTGGATCCCGTTCCACTGCTGCGTCTCGAACTTGATCTTCGCGCCGGTCTTCTTCTCGAACTCGGCGGTCACGTCCTTCGTCCACTGCTCGGGCGTGGAGCCGTCCATCGCCCAGACGGTCAGGGTCTGACCCTTGTAACCGTCCTTGCCCGGCTTGGCCGACGGCTCCTCGCTGCCGCACGCCGCGATGGAGACCATCATGCCCGCGATACCGATCGCGGCTACCAGCTTGCGCTTCACGCCACCCTCCTCAGGGATGCCACGTACCCCCCTGCCCGCCTCGGTGACATACGACGTGTACTGCCCGTGGGGCCGGGACCTGGACCAATGGTGTAGACCAGTACTCGGAGCTTGGCCCAGACCAATAGGGCTGTCAAGGAGTGCGAACCACCCCGCGGACCTCCGTGACGCTTCCGAGATATGCAGGGTTCCTGCGGGATTCGACGCCCCGGGGTGATCCGCGCGAGGATGCCGGCCGAGGTAGACCAATTCCCGCGGGCGCACGCTGGACTAGACCAAAGTGAACGACCGGCGGTATACAGGATCTTCGCGGGGATCACGGAGCGTAGGCGCTCTCCACCTCACCCCCCACGGAAGGCCCCGACGAGAGGCGGAAGATGAGCACCGACGTCAGCAGCGCGGAGAACGAGGGCGGAGCCGTCGTCCGCACCGCGCGCGTGCCGAAGTACTACCGCCTGAAGAAGCACCTGCTGGAGATGACCGAGACGCTGCCGCCGGGCACGCCGGTCCCCCCGGAGCGCACCCTGGCCGCGGAGTTCGACACCTCCCGCACCACGGTCCGCCAGGCGCTGCAGGAGCTGGTCGTCGAGGGCCGGCTGGAGCGCATCCAGGGCAAGGGCACCTTCGTCGCCAAGCCCAAGGTCGCCCAGTCCCTGCAGCTCACCTCCTACACCGAGGACATGCGGGCGCAGGGCCTGGAACCCACCTCCAAGCTCCTGGACATCGGTTACATCACCGCCGACGACACCCTGGCCGGGCTGCTGGGCATGACCCCCGGCGGCCGGGTGCTGCGCATCGAGCGGCTGCGGATGGCCGACTCCGAGCCCATGGCGATCGAGACCACCCACCTGTCCGCCAAGCGCTTCCCCGCGCTGCGCCGCAGCCTCGCCCGGTACACCTCGCTGTACACGGCGCTGGCCGAGGTGTACGACGTCCGGCTCTCGGAGGCCGAGGAGACCATCGAGACCTCGCTGGCGACCCCGCGCGAGGCCGGCCTGCTCGGCACCGACGTCGGTCTGCCGATGCTGATGCTCTCCCGGCACTCCCTGGACATGGACGGCGAACCGGTCGAATGGGTGCGCTCGGTCTACCGCGGCGACCGGTACAAGTTCGTGGCCCGGCTGCGGCGGCCGGAGGCCTGAGCGGCGGCGGGCCCGACCCGGCGGCCGCGATTACCTTTTCGCAACCCTGCCGAGGGTTCCCGGCCGCGCACCCCGTCACTTACATTGCCGACGCCAATCCGCCGGAGGCAATGGAGCCGTTCGATGTCAGAAACATCAGGAACCGGCAGGGGGGTGATCACCCCCACCCGGGTGGTCATCGCCGTCTGCCTGATCGCGCCCTTCGTGGCGATGCTGTGGGTGGGGTCCTACGCCAGGATCGAACCGATCCTCATGGGCGTCCCCTTCTTCTACTGGTACCAGATGCTGTGGGTGCTGATCTCCACCGCGCTCACCATGGTCGCCTACGTGCTGTGGCGCCGTGACCAGCGGGACCGGGCCGCCTCGCGCGACCGCTCCGCCGCCCGGGACGGGGGTGCGTCGTCGTGAACGAGGGCGTGAACGTCGTCGCACTGGTCGTCTTCTGCCTCTTCTTCGTCGCCGTCACGGTGATGGGCTTCCTGGCGGCGAGGTGGCGCAGGGCCGCGAACGAGAACTCGCTGGACGAATGGGGCCTGGGCGGGCGGTCGTTCGGCACCTGGATCACCTGGTTCCTGCTCGGCGGCGACCTGTACACCGCGTACACCTTCGTCGCCGTCCCCGCGGCCATCTACGCGGGCGGCGCGGCCGGCTTCTTCGCGGTGCCGTACACCATCCTGGTGTACCCGCTGATCTTCACCTTCCTGCCCCGCCTGTGGTCGGTCTCGCACCGCCACGGCTACGTCACCACCTCGGACTTCGTCCGCGGCCGGTACGGCTCGAAGGGCCTCTCCCTCGCGGTGGCGGTCACCGGCATCCTCGCCACCATGCCGTACATCGCGCTCCAACTGGTCGGCATCCAGGCCGTGCTGGACGTGATGGGCGTCGGCGGCGGGGAGGACACCCACTGGTTCGTCAAGGACCTGCCCCTGCTGATCGCCTTCGGCGTGCTGGCGGCCTACACGTACTCCTCCGGCCTGCGGGCCCCGGCCCTGATCGCCTTCGTCAAGGACACCCTGATCTACCTCGTGATCGCGGTGGCCATCATCTACATCCCGATCAAGCTGGGCGGCTTCGACGCGATCTTCGAGGCGGCGAGCGGCAAGTTCGAGGCCGTCAACCCGGTCACCGAGAAGCCGACCGGCGCGCTGGTGCCGGCCGAGCCCGGCCAGTGGACCTACGCCACCCTGGCGCTCGGCTCCGCGCTCGCGCTCTTCATGTACCCGCACTCGATCACCGCGACGCTCTCCTCCAAGAGCCGTGAGGTCATCCGCCGCAACACCACCATCCTGCCGCTCTACTCGCTGATGCTGGGCCTGCTGGCGCTGCTCGGCTTCATGGCCATCGCGGCCGGCATCAAGGTGGCCAACGGCCAGCTCGCCATCCCGCAGCTCTTCGAGGACATGTTCCCGGGCTGGTTCGCGGGCGTCGCCTTCGCCGCCATCGGCATCGGCGCGCTGGTCCCGGCGGCCATCATGTCCATCGCCGCGGCCAACCTGTTCACCCGGAACATCTACAAGGACTTCCTGAAGCCGGACGCCACGCCGGAGCAGGAGACCAAGGTCTCGAAGATCGTCTCCCTGCTGGTCAAGGTCGGCGCGCTGGTCTTCGTCCTCGGCATGGACAAGACGGTCGCGATCAACTTCCAGCTGCTGGGCGGCATCTGGATCCTGCAGACCTTCCCCGCGCTGGTGGCCGGCCTGTTCACCCGCTGGTTCCACCGCTGGGCCCTGATCGCCGGCTGGGCGGTCGGCATGGTCTACGGCACCTGGCAGGCGTACCTGGTCTCCTCCCCGACCCAGAAGCACTTCGGCGGCTCCTCCGCCGAGATGCCGGTGATCGGCGAGATCGGGTACATCGGGCTCACCGCCTTCGTCCTCAACGTGCTGGTGACGGTCGTCCTCACCTTCGTCCTCCGCGCCGTCAAGGCCCCGGAGGGCGTCGACGAGACCAGCCCGTCCGACTACACCGCCGACGCCGGCGACCCCGGCGTCGACCCGGAGCTGCCGCCGGTCACCGCTGCCACACACTGACCCGCCGCACCCCCGGCACATCCTCCGGCCCCGTCCACCCCCGCGGTGGGCGGGGTCCGGCACGTCCACGACGACGGCGGGCCCGGGCCTGCCGGGGGACGGACCTCGCCGTCCGTCCCGCGCTGCCGCGGCTTCCGGATGCCGTCGGCCTCGCCCTCCTGGCCTACGGGTTGACGTTCTGACCCGGAGCGCCGGGAGCGTCCGGTTCCTTCACACGAACTTCGACTTCCGTCACGGCAGGCGGTGTTGACGCGCGTAGCCCATGGGCCCCACCCTGGCTGCGGCGCCACGGCGACCCCGCGGCACCGCTCCCACGGATCGACGGTCAGGAGGCCGGAATGATCAGACGCATGTCCCGAGCACTTGTCAGTTTTGTCATGATCCTGGCGGGTGCAGTGGTCGGTGTGGGTGCCACCGCCGGCACCGCCCACGCCGACGAGTGCTACACCTGGAGCCGCACGCTCTCCGAGGGCAGCAGCGGCGCCGACGTCACCCAGCTCCAGATCCGGGTGGCGGGCTGGGTCACCTCCGGCGAGCGCCTCTCCTACGACGGCGCGTACGGCGCCCGCACCAAGGCGGCCGTCGCCAAGTTTCAGGCGGCCTACGGCCTCGCGGCGGACGGCGTCGCCGGCCCGGCGACCTTCGCCAAGATCTACGCGCTGCAGGACGCCGACTGCACGCCGATCCACTTCACCTACGCCGAGCTGAACAAGTGCAACTCGGACTGGTCGGGCGGCGCGGTCTCGGCGGCCACCGCCAAGGCCAACGCCCTGAAGACGATGTGGAAGCTGGAGGCGATGCGGCGCGCGCTGGGCGACGTTCCGATCAACATCTCCAGCGGCTTCCGCTCGTACTCCTGCAACAGCGCGGTGGGCGGCGCCTCGGGCAGCCGTCACCTCTACGGCGACGCCGCCGACCTGGTCGGCTCGCCGAGCTTCTGCCGCCTCGCGCAGCAGGCGCGCACGCACGGCTTCGCGGAGATCCTCGGCCCGGGCTACCCGGGCCACAACGACCACACGCACGTGGCGCACGACCCGTCGCCGTTCTGGGACGCCCCGAGCTGCGGCATCTGACCCTCGCGAACGACCGCGCGGCGCCGAAACCGCACCGCACGACGAAGGCCGGGCCCCTGGGGGCCCGGCCTTCCGTGCGTGTCGCGCGGTGCGACGCGTCAGTCGTTCGGCACCACGGGGTAGCGCGGCTCGTTCTCCTCCATCTGCTTCAGCGCGTTCTTCCGCTCGCGCTTGGAGAGACGGTCGATGTACAGGTAGCCGTACAGGTGGTCCGTCTCGTGCTGGAGGCAGCGGGCGAAGTAGCCGGTGCCCCGCACCTTGATCGGGTTGCCGTACTCGTCCTGGCCGGTGACCTCGGCGTAGTCCGGGCGGGCCAGCGGCGCGTAGGCGGTCGGCACGGACAGGCAGCCCTCGTTGCTGTCGTCGAGGATGCGGCGCTCGGCCGGCAGCTCCACCAGCTTCGGGTTGCACACCACGCCGACGTGGCGCGCGCCCTCGTCGTCCGGGCAGTCGTAGACGAAGACCTTCAGGTCGACGCCGATCTGGTTGGCGGCCAGGCCCACGCCCTCCGCGGTGCGCTGGCTGGCGAACATGTCGTCGACCAGCGTGCGCAGCTCGTCGTCGAACTCGGTGACGTCCCGGCACTCCTTGTGCAGGACCGGGTTGCCGACGACCGTGATGGGGCGCGAGGTGCCGCGCTCGCGGTAGGCGCTCTCGCGCTCCTCGCAGTCCCGGGTGTCGATGACGTAACCCTCGTCGTCCACGGGGAGCACGCCCGCGTGCTGCTGATCGGTCTCCTGCTGCGCCATGCCCGACGTACGCCTTCCTCGGTGTTCCACGTCCCTGACAGAGGCATAGCCTACGGGGCACCGGGCGTCCGCGGTCCCCGGGCGGTCAGCAGACCTCCTCCAGATCCCGCCAGTCCCGGGTGTCGGGGCTGTCGGCGACCCAGCCGTCCAGCAGTCCGCGCACCAGCGTGGCCGGGGCGGCCACCCCGCACTCGCGTTCCGGCACCCACAACTGTCCGTCGGTGCGGTGTCCGAGCGGGCCGGGCTGGCCGGGTTCGCTGTGGTCGTGCGGGTCCAGGTGCTCGCCGTCGCCCTCGACGGCCGCCATCCGCGACTCGGAGCACATCCGGCACAGCAGCCGCACCGACGACGACCAGTCCTCGGCGGCGTATCCGGCGTCGGCGGCGAGCGCCTCCAGCGCGTCCCGGTCGTCCTCCGAGGCGGCCTCGAGCAGCACCACCCAGGTCGGCACCGGCGAGGGCGCCCACAGCTCGATCTCGTCGAACACCGGGAAGCTGTGGCCGGTGGCGGTGGTGCGCTCGCCGTGCGGCACGCCGTCGTGGAGGACGACCTCGCCCCACCGGCGGCCGGAGGACGGCAGCGGGATGGAGAGGACCTCGATGCGCGCCGGGTCCAGCCGGCGCCCCCACACCACCTCGGCCTCCCCCTCCGGGGAGAGCCGCACGGCCGCGCTGCCCAGGTCCATCCCGGTGGGCGGCCCGGAGGCGGCGGCGCCGCCCGGCACCCGCAGCCCGTACTCCTGCCAGGCCCGGCGGGCCAGCGGCCAGTCCTGCAGCGCGGTCGCGGCGATGCCGACGTTCCACCAGTCGGGGGCCCCGGTGTCCCGGTCGAGGAGGGCGACGGCGCGCAGTCCGGCGGCGCGGGCCTGCTCCCAGTCGTGCCGGAACTTGTGCAGCAGTGCCAGGTTGAACCAGGACTCCGACAGCCAGGGCTCGAGGTCGGCGGCGCGCGTGAGCAGCGCGCCCGCGTCCTCGTACCTGCCGTCGCCGATCAGCGTGAACGCGCGGTCCGTGGCCTGCCGCCAGGAGGCGGAGGGCCGGTGCCGTCCCTTGCCGAAGATCCTCACGATTCCCGCCTGCCAGTTCTGTGGAGCGGACCGGTCCCTGCCCCCGTGGGCCCGCTCTCCCGCATCCAACCACGGACGGTCGGACGGTCGCTCATTACCCATGGGTTACCCAGCCGGGCACGGCCTCAGACCGGGGAACCTGACGCTCCGGGACGCCTCCCGCCCCGGGCGCCGGGAGGCCCGCGGGAATCCGGAGCAGCACCCTGGCCAGCGACTCCACCACGTCGGGCGCGTAGGTCCCGGCCGTGCCGAGGCGGAGCTCCTCCAGGGCGCGCAGGCGCGCGCCGGGCCCGGTGGCCCGCTGGGCCATCTCCTCGTAGGCGTTGGCGGCCCGCACGATGCGCGCGGCCCGCGGCTGCCGGGTCCAGGGCTCGGCCTGCGACTCCACGACGGCGGCCACCCGCGGGTCGACGCCCGTCTGGCGGACGACGGCCCCGCCCAGGAGCGCTATGCGCCGCTGCTCGGCGGCGGAGAGCCGGGCGGTGGCACCGTCGGGGACCGGGTCGACGAGGCCGAGCTGCCCGATGTCGTGCATCAGCGCCGCGTACTCCAGCACGGTGAGGTCGGAGCCGGTCAGCCCCATGTCGCGGCCGACCGCGAGGCTGAGCGCGGCCACCCGGTGGGCGTGGCCCTGCGGGGTGTACCCGGCCACCTCGGTGGCGCGGGCGAGGGAGGCGATGGTCTGCCGGTAGGTGGTCCGGACGGCGGCGTAGCGGCGGAAGGCGAGCTGCGCGAGGAGCAGCGGCACGCAGAACACGGGCAGCGCGTACAGCCCGACGGCGTCCACGGCCAGCGCGATCACGGTCCCGGAGGAGCCGGTGACGAAGCTCATCCGGGTGGTCCCCCACAGTTCCTCCCGCAGCAGCGGGCCGAACGTCCGCCCGGTGCGGGAGTGGCCGAGGACGGCGCCGAGCAGCGAGTCGGCGAGCACGGCCAGCAGCAGCACCACGATCACCAGCAGCACCTGTCCGGGGCCGGGCGCGGGTGCGCCGGGTGCCGGAGCGGTCAGCGGCTGGCAGCACACGGCGATGAAACCGGCGGAGAGCACCCGGCGGGCCAGGTGGTCCCCGGTGGTGCGACCGCCGGGCCGGGGGTGGGCGATGCGCGGGATCCGTCCGGCCAGCACGGCCACGGCGACGACGGCGACCACCTGGGTGACGGTGGCGGCCGCGAGCAGCGCGTACGCCAGGGTCGCGGCGGCCCCGACGGGCGCCGGGTCGCGTTCCTCGGGCAGGCCGTCGGGCAGCCGCAGGAGTTCGCCGAGGGCGATGAACAGGACGAAGACGTAGGCGGTCTCCCGGTCGGCGACGCCGTTCCAGAGGGCGTCGCCGAGGCAGAGGAGGGCGAGCAGCAGGGCGGCGGCGTGCACCGCGAGGCGCGGCAGGACACCGGGCCGCCCCACGCCCGCCAGGAGGGACCTCACCGGGCGCCCCCTTCCCCGCGGGCCGGTGCGGTGGCTCCTCGGGGCCCTGTCGCGGACCCGGCGGGCCCGGCGGCCCCGGAGGGGACCCCGGTGGACACGGAGGGCACGGCGGCCGCGGAGGGCACGGCGGGGACAGTGGGTGCGGCGCCCGTCCGGGCGGTCCCGGCGGGTTCCCCGGCTCTGTCGGCGGCACGGTTCCCGGTGCTGTCCCCGGCGCGGTTCCCGGTGCTTCCTCCGGCGTTTGCTTCGGCGTCGGCTCCGGCGTTCTCCGCGGCGCCGGCTTCGGCGTCGGCCTCGGCGCCTCCGCCCGCCGCGGCCCGGTCCCGGGAGGGGGGTCCGCCCGGTGGTGGGGCGGGCGGGGCCGGGCCGTCCGAGGTGACGACGGGGTTCCAGCCGTGCCGGTCGAGGGCGCGGGTGAGGGCGGTGACCATGCGGGGGTCGAACTGGGTGCCGGCGCAGCGGGCGAGTTCCTGGAGCGCGGTGGTGACGGGCCGGGCGCGGCTGTAGGAACGGGTGGAGGTCATCGCGTCGAAGGCGTCGGCGACGGCGACCACCCGCGCGCACTCGGGGATCTGGCACCCCGACAGCCCGTACGGGTAGCCGCTGCCGTCGAGGCGTTCGTGGTGGTGGAGGATGGCCGCTCTCGCCTCCTCCAGGAAGCCGATGCCGCGGGTCATCTCGTGCCCGTACTCCGGATGGAGCTCGATCGCCCGGCGTTCGGCAGGGGTGAGCGGCCCGTCCTTGCGGAGCAGCCGGGTGGGGACGCCGATCTTGCCGACGTCGTGGAGGATGCCGGCGAAGCGGATGACCTCGACCCGCTCGTCGTCCATGCCGAGTTCCCGGGCGATCATCACGGAGGCCTGGCCGACCCGTTCGCTGTGGCCGCGGGTGTAGTTGTCCTTGAGGTCGACGGCCCGCACCAGGGCCCGCACCGTGGACCGGTGGGCGGCGCGTTCCTGGTCGGAGTGGGCGAACACCCACCAGGTGACGTACATCGGCAGGAGGACGAGGAGCGCGGCGGCAGGCCCGTGCGGGGAGCGCCAGAGGAGGGCCATCATCACGCCGGCGAGTCCGTGCACCGCCATCGGCGGGAGGGAGCGGACCAGGGGCGGCCACCAGGCGGCGCGTACCGGGGCGCGGTCGGCGAGGATCTTCATCCCGCCGTCCAGCAGGACCACGGTCAGGCAGAACACCGGCACGGCGAGGGCGGCGGCGAGCAGCGCGCCCGGCAGGTCGGAGGCGACCACGGCGTCCCGGCCGCCGAGCACCCAGTACGTCCAGGCGGCGGCGTGGACCGACAGGCACAGGGAGGCGGCCCGCCAGGCGCGGCGCAGCAGCCGCGGCGGATCGGCGACCGGCGCGAGGAGGGTTCCCGGCACCGCCACCAGGGCGGCGGCTGGCGGGGGGAGCAGGAAGGCGGCGGCGAGCAGGACCGGGTAGAAGGCGTCCAGGCCGGCCCGGCGCCCCGCCCGACCGCAGCCGGCGTAGACGGCCGCCAGCAGCAGGACGGCCCACCACGGTGCGTGCAGCTGCGGGAGAGGCGACAGGCAGAGGCCGGCGGCGAGGACGGCGGCGCCCGCGTAGACACGCGCGCCGACCGGCACCGATGCCGCCGGAACCGACCCCATGGCGTCCCCTCCCCCGGCCGGACCGGGTCGGTCCGGTTCGTGCCCGTTCTGCCTCGGAGCGTAGAACGGCCGAATGGGGTACAGGAGGCCTGATAGGTGAATCCGCGGGCCTATGACCCGCGGATTAGCACGTACGGGTGAAAGCTCAGGCGTCGCCGGATGACGCGGGCGTCACCGACGCGCCCCGGGTCTCGACGTCCGGCCCGGCGGTGCCGTGGCCCGTCCCGCCCGAGCGGATCAGCTCGATGCGGCCCATCACCTTGGCGCGCAGGTCGGCCGGCACGTCGTCGTGGCCGCAGCAGCGCTTGACCAGCTTCTTCACGGCCTGCTCAAGACCGTACTTCTCCAGGCAGGGCGAGCACTCCTCGAAGTGCTCCTCGAACTTCGCGCAGGCCGAGTCCGGCATCTCACGGTCGAGGAACTCGTAGAGGTGGTCGAGGATCTCCGTGCAGTCCGTCTCGTGCGGCTCTCCACAGCTCATGAGCCCGAGCCTTTCGCTTCGTTCGACTTGCCTGCGCCGGCGGGGACCAGGCCGCGGTCGCGGGCGTAGTCCTCCAGCATGCCGCGCAGCTGACGGCGGCCCCGGTGCAGCCGGGACATCACCGTGCCGATGGGTGTCCCCATGATGTCCGCGATCTCCTTGTAGGCAAACCCCTCGACATCCGCCAGGTAGACGGCGATGCGGAACTCCTCGGGGATCGCCTGCAGCGCCGACTTCACGTCGGAGTCCGGCAGGTGGTCCAGCGCCTGCGACTCGGCGGACCGCAGGCCCGTCGACATGTGCGACTCGGCGCGCGCCAGCTGCCAGTCCTCGATGTCCTCGGCGGCGCTGCGCTGGGGCTCCCGCTGCTTCTTGCGGTAGGAGTTGATGAACGTGTTGGTGAGGATGCGGTACAGCCATGCCTTGAGGTTGGTGCCCTCACGGAACTGGTGGAAGGACGCGTACGCCTTGGCGTAGGTCTCCTGCACCAGGTCCTCGGCGTCGGCCGGGTTGCGCGTCATGCGCAGCGCGGCCGAGTACATCTGGTCGAGGAACTCCAGCGCGTCCCGCTCGAAGCGGGCGCTGCGCTCCTCGTCCGTCTCGGTCGTCCGCCTGCCCTCGGCGCCCTCGGCGCTCGCGGGCTGTTCCGCGTCGGTCCCGGCGACCGGACCCACCTCCTCCAGTGACGTGCCACTCGAATCGGAGGATAGACGACGATCCCCTCCCACCGCCCGCCGGGCGGCGCCCGTGCGCGACGAGGGGAGCACCGACCACTCGAGTTCGGTGGCGCGGCGGCTGGGGCACGCAACGGATCCCATGCGGCGGATTCCTCCCGGGGCGACTGGTCAGGACGTGTCGTTCTCCCCCTTCAACCTCACGCCCCACCGACACATTCCCGGGCCGCCCCGGCACCGGCTCAGTGCACGGAACCGGTGAGCTGGAGCCCGATCACGCCGCAGATGACCAGGCCGATCGAGACGATCTTCAGCACGGAGACCGTGTCGCCCAGGAAGACCATGCCGTAGATCGCCGTGCCCGCCGCCCCGATGCCGGTCCACACCGCGTAGGCGGGTCCCACGTCCAGCCGCTTGAGCGCCAGGGTGAGCAGGCCGAAGCTGCCCAGCGCGAAGACGCAGAAGGCCAGGGTCGGGTAGAGCCGGGTGAGGCCGTGGGAGAGCTTGAGGCAGACCGCGAATCCAGTCTCGAGCAGCCCGGCGACCACGACCAGCAGCCACGCCATGGGGTGTCCTCCGCATCCGTCAGGCTCCGCGGCCGCACGATCCGGACCGGTTGACGCGATTATGCCCGGATTGCCCCGCTCAGTCCCCTTCTCGCGCCTCCCGCGTCGAGAGCAGCCGCCTGAGGGAGTACAGCCGCGCCGGGTCGGCGTGGCCGTCGGCGACCCACTGGTCGAGGGCGCAGTCGGGCTCGTCGTGGCTGCAGGCGCGGGGGCAGTCCGCGGTCCCCGCCTCGAGGTCGGGGAAGGCGTGGATGACCCGGGAGGGGTCGATGTGGGCGAGACCGAACGACCGCACGCCGGGCGTGTCGACGACCCAGCCCTCGGCGTCCTCCAGCGGCAGCGCCAGGGCGGAGGTGGTGGTGTGCCGGCCGCGGCCGGTCACCGCGTTCACATGGCCGGTGATCCGCCGGCGCTCGGGCGGCACCAGCGCGTTGACCAGGGTGGTCTTGCCGACGCCGGAGTGGCCCACGAAGGCGGTGACCTTGCCCGCCAGGTGCTCGCGCACCCGGTCGGCGGCACCGCCGTCCTCGAGCTCCTCGCGGCTGGTGACGACGTAGGGGATGTCGAGGGCGCCGTAGAGCTCCAGCAGCTTGTCCGGCGGGGCCAGGTCCGACTTGGTGAGCACCAGCAGCGGGGTCAGGCCGCCGTCGAAGGCGGCGACCAGGCAGCGGTCGATCAGCCGGGGCCGGGGCTCGGGGTCCGCGAGGGCGGTGACGATGGCGAGCTGGTCGGCGTTGGCGACCACCACCCGCTCGTACGGGTCGTCGTCGTCGGCCGTGCGGCGCAGCACGGAGGTGCGGTCCTCGATGCGGACGATCCGCGCCAGGGTGTCCTTGGCGCCGGAGAGGTCGCCGACCAGGGCCACCCGGTCGCCGACCACCGCGGCCTTGCGGCCCAGCTCGCGCGCCTTCATGGCGGTCACCGTGCGGCCGTCGACCAGGCAGGTCAGCCGCCCGCGGTCGACGGTGAGGACCAGTCCCTCGGCCGCGTCCTCGTGCTTGGGCCGGATGTGGGTCCGCGGCCGGTTGCCCTTGCGGTTGGGGCGGCTGCGGATGTCGTCCTCGTCGGTGTGCTTGCCGTAGCGACGCATGGTTCCGCCCTACCGCCGGTCCTCGAGCATTCCCGTCCACAGCTCTGTGAAGTCGGGCAGGGTCTTGGCGGTGGTGGCCACGTTCTCGATCTCCACCCCCTCGACGGCGAGGCCGATGACGGCACCGGCGGTGGCCATCCGGTGGTCGTCGTAGGTGTGGAAGACGCCGCCGCCCAGGGGGCGCGGCCGGATGTGCAGGCCGTCGGAGGTCTCGGTGACGTCGCCGCCGAGTCCGTTGATCTCCTTGGTGAGCGCGGCCAGCCGGTCGGTCTCGTGCAGCCGCAGGTGGGCCACGCCGCGCAGGGTGGACGGCGAGTCGGCGAGCGCGGCCACCGCGGCGATGCCCGGGGTGAGCTCGCCGACCTCGGAGAGGTCCACGTCGATGCCGTGGATCCGGCCGGTGCCGGTGAACTCCAGGCCGTACTCCTTGAGCTCGCAGGTCCCGCCCATCCGGGTGAAGATCTCCCGCAGCCGGTCACCGGGCTGGGTGGTGCGCTCCGGCCAGTCCGGGACGATCACGCGTCCGCCCGTGACCAGGGCGGCGGCGAGGAACGGCTGCGCGTTGGACAGGTCGGGCTCGACGGTCAGGTCGCGGCCCAGCAGGGCGCCGGGCGTCACCCGCCAGACGTTCGCCTCGCCGCCGGACCCGGGGGCGTCGACCTGCGCGCCGGCCGCGCGCAGCATGTCGACCGTCATCTGGATGTGCGGCAGCGAGGGCAGGGTGGCGCCGGTGTGCCGGACCTCGACGCCCTGGTTGAAGCGGGCGCCGGAGAGCAGCAGCGCGGAGACGAACTGGGAGGACGACGAGGCGTCGACCTCGACCGGTCCGCCGTCCAGGGCGCCGCTGCCGTGCACGGTCAGCGGAAGGGTGCCGCGCTCCTCGTCGTCGATCCGGGCGCCGAGGGCGCGCAGGGCGTCGATCACGCCGTGCAGCGGACGCTCGTGGGAGCGGGGGTCGCCGTCGAAGTGGACGGGACCGTCGGCGAGGGCCGCCACGGGGGGCAGGAAGCGCATCACGGTGCCGGCGTTGCCGACGTCGACCGTGGCCGGGCCGGCCAGCGGCGCGGGGATGACGCGCCAGGCCTCGCCGGCCTTCTCGCCGCCGGGGGTGACCGTGGAGTTGGAGGAGATGGTCTCCTCGATGCCGACGCCCAGCGCGCGCAGCGCCTCCGCCATCAGCAGGGTGTCGCGCGAGCGCAGCGGGCGGCGGATCCAGCCCGGCTCGGAGGCCAGGGCGGCCAGCACCAGGGCGCGGTTGGTGACCGATTTCGATCCCGGCACGTGGACCGTCGCGTCGACGGGCCCGCTCGCGGTGGGGGCGGGCCAGAGGTCGGTCTGCTGCGCGGAGTGAACGGTCATACGGCCCACTCTAGTGGCTGACCGCGGGGGAGATTCCTGATCAAAATCGTGGAAATACCGCCGAAACAGGTCCGTGGTAGCGGCATTTCCGCGCCGCGGACGCCCACAGTGCGAGACGCCGTCGGTCAGAGGTCGAGCAGCCAGCGCGCGCCGCCCATCAGCGAGCACAGCGACACCACGTGGAACAGGAAGAGCCAGAGCGCGGGGGGCGTGCCGGTGAGCGAGGAGAGCTGGTCCGCGTCGGACGCGCCGGTGGGGTTGCGCCGCCGCTCCCGCTGGAGCTCGAAACCCGGACGGACGCCGCCCAGCAGGAGGAACCACACCACCGCGTAGGCGAACGCCGCCTGCACCTGCGGGCCGGTCCGCCAGGACACCAGGAGGAACAGCGCGCCGGTGAGCAGCACGGTGATCACCCCGTAGACGTTGCGGATCATCACCAGCATGGCCAGCAGCAGCGCCGTGGCCAGCCACAGCAGGAGGGTGATCCGGCCCTCGGAGAGCAGCGCCGCGCCGCCGAGGCCGAGCAGCGGCGGGGCGGTGTAGCCGGCCAGGGCGGTCAGCACCATGCCGACGCCCCGGGGCTTGCCCCGGCTGACGGTGAGGCCGCTGGTGTCGGAGTGCAGCCTTATCCCGGTGAGGGTGCGGCCGGTCAGCAGCGCCACCAGGGCGTGGCCGCCCTCGTGCGCGATGGTCACGGCGTTGCGGGCCAGGCGCCAGACCGCGTTCGGCGCCACCACGGCCAGGGCGGCCACGGCGGTGGCGACCACCACCCACAGGTCGGGGTCGGGCTGGCGGCCGAGGACCTGGTCCATCGCGCGGTCTCCTTCGCGGTGCTTCGTTCGCGGTGTTTCGTTCGCGGTGTTTCGGCGGCGCCGACCGGTGGACGCCGGTGGACGCCGGTGTTCCGGGGCTTGGCCTGTCCGGGCCGGCAGGCGCCGGGGCCGGCCGGCCTTGGGACCCGCCGGGCTCCGGGCGTGCCGGATGCCGGGGCAGGTGGTCCGGCGGGGGCCCGGCCTGGCAGTGTGGCACGTATGTGCGGACGGTATGCATCCACGCGGGCTCCGGAGGACCTCGCGGACATCTTCGGCATAGAGGCCGGTCTCCTTCCCGCGCCGCCGGGTTCCGGAACCTCCGGGGGCGTGCCCGAGGAGTCCTTCGCGCCGGACTACAACATCGCCCCCACCAAGGAGGTGTTCGTCGTCCTGGACCGCCCGTTGAAGGGCTCCGGCGACCCCCGGCCGGTGCGGCAGCTGCGCCGCCTGAAGTGGGGGCTGGTGCCGGCCTGGGCGAAGTCCCCCGAGGGCGCGGCCCGCATGATCAACGCCCGTGCCGAGACCGTGCACGAGAAGCCCAGCTACCGCCGGGCGTTCGCCTCGCGCCGCTGCCTCCTGCCCGCCGACGGCTACTACGAGTGGGTCACCGGCAAGGAGGAGCGGGACCTGGAGGTCGAGGGGCGGCGCAAACGGGCGCGCAAGCAGCCGTACTTCGTCACCCCGGCCGACGGCTCGGTCTTCGCGATGGCCGGGCTCTACGAGTTCTGGCGCGACCGCACGCTGCCGGACGACCATCCGCAGGCCTGGTGGGCCACCTGCTCGGTGATCACCACCGAGGCGGAGACCGCGCCGCTCGGGGTCGCCCCCGCCGAGGGGCCGCGGGCGCTGGCCGACATCCATCCGCGGATGCCGCTGATGCTCACCCCCGACCGCTGGGACGCCTGGCTCGACCCGCGCCGTGAGGACCCGGAGGACCTGCGGGCGCTGCTCGCCCCGCCGCCGGGCGGGCTGATGCGGGCCTACCCGGTCTCCACCGCGGTCAGCAACGTCCGCAACAACGGGCCGGAGCTGCTGAAGGAGCTGGCGGGACCGGAGGAGGGCACACTCTTCTGACGTGACGCATTCCGAGAGTTCAGCGAGTTCGGCGGGCCCCGCCGGTTCCGCGAGCCCTGCCGGTTCCGCCGGCCCCGCCGGTTCCGCGGGTTCCGGGCCGTCCGGTGCCGCCGCGGGGCCAGGTGCGGTGACCGAACTGGTCGCCACCGAGGCCGGCCAGGCCCGGATCACCTGGCGGCGGGCGCGTGACGCCCGGATGGTGCTGGCGGTGAGCCACGGCGCCGGGGGTGGTGTGGAGGCGGGCGACCTCCAGGCGCTGGCGGAGGCGCTGCCGCGGCACGGCGTGACGGTCGCGCTGGTGGAGCAGCCGTGGCGGGTCGCGGGCAGGAAGGTGGCGCCGGCGCCGAAGACGCTGGACGCGGGGTGGCGGGGCATCTGGCCGACGGTGTCCCGGCAGGGCCTTCCGGTGATCTCCGGGGGCCGGAGCGCGGGGGCGCGGGTCGCGTGCCGCACGGCGGGTGAGCTCGGCGCCGCGGCCGTGCTGGCGCTCAGCTTCCCGCTGCACCCGCCGGGGCGGCCGGAACGGTCCCGGGTCGAGGAGCTCGCGTCGGTCACCGTGCCGCTCCTCGTCGTCCAGGGCGCGAACGACCCGTTCGGCCGGCCCGAGGAGTTCCCCGCCGAGCTCCGTCCCGCCGCGGTCGTGCCGCACGCCGACCACGGCCTCGCCGTCCCCGAACGCGCCCCCCTCACCCGGTCCGACGCCCTCGACCTGGTCACCGCCGCCGTCACGGCCTGGACCGCCACCCTCCTCTGACGGCCGGACGGCGGCGGTCCTAGGGCCTGCGGGGGAGGGCGGTGCGGAGGAGGTCGGTGGGGGTGGTGCCCGGGGGCGGGGGCGCGAGGAGGCAGGACAGGCCCAGGCGGACGGCGAGCTCGCAGGCCCGCGCGGCGCCCGGCACCGCGCCCAGCGCCGCCACCGCCCGGTCCCGTGCGAGGGCGACCAGTTCCGACGGGGACGGCAGCGCCCCGTCCGCGCGCCGCTGGGCCGGCACCGCCGACGAGGACGGCACCGCCGTGAGCACCGGCGCCGGCAGCCCTTCGCCCCAGCACCCGGTGAGCAGCGCCCGCGCGATCACGCTCGCCCGCCCCGCCCGCGCCGTCCACTCCGCCACCGCGGCGAGCCGTTCCCGCGGATCGGTGTGCGAGGCCAGCGCGCGGTCCAGCCCGGCCAGGTAGGCGTCGGCCGCCCGCCGCACCAGCGCGCGGGCGAGGCCCTCCTTGCTCCCGAACTCGTTGTAGAGGGTCTGCCGCGAGACCCCGGCCGCGGCGGCCACGTCGACCATCCGCACCACCGCCCAGGGCTGTCCGTCCAGCGCCCTCTCGGCGGCCTCCAGCAGCGTGTCGCGTGCCGTGCGCATCGTCGCCTCCCCCCGGCCCGCCCCGCGGCTCGCCCCGCCGGTCCCGGGTCTGCGCCCAGACTTGACGTGAGCCAGGTCACTGTCAAGGCCCCCGGCGTCCCCGGGGGCGGGGCCTTCCGGCCCTCGCGTCAACCGCCCTCCGCCCCGTGTGGCCCCGCCGCGCGCCCGGCCGATACGGTTTCCGCCATGGCCGACTACCTCGATGACCTGCGATTCGCCCACGTGCTGGCGGACACCGCCGACGCCGCGACGACGGCCCGCTTCAAGGCGCTCGACCTGAAGGTCGAGACCAAGCCGGACATGACGCCGGTGAGCGAGGCCGACAAGGCGGCCGAGGAACTGATCCGCGGCCAGCTCCAGCGCGCCCGGCCGCGGGACGCGATCCTCGGCGAGGAGTACGGCGTGGAGGGCACCGGCCCCCGCCGCTGGGTGATCGACCCGATCGACGGCACGAAGAACTACGTGCGCGGCGTGCCGGTCTGGGCCACGCTGATCGCGCTGATGGAGGCCGGCGAGGGCGGCTACCAGCCCGTCGTCGGCGTGGTCTCCGCGCCCGCGCTGGGCCGCCGCTGGTGGGCGGCGAAGGGCCACGGCGCGTACACCGGCCGCAGCCTGTCCTCGGCCTCGCGGCTGGCGGTGTCCCAGGTGTCGCGGATGGAGGACGCCTCGTTCGCCTACTCCTCGCTGACCGGCTGGGAGGAGCAGGGCCGCCTCGACGGCTTCCTGGACCTGACCCGCGAGGTGTGGCGGACCCGCGCCTACGGCGACTTCTGGCCGTACATGATGGTGGCCGAGGGGTCCGTGGACATCTGCGCGGAGCCGGAGCTCTCGCTGTGGGACATGGCGGCCACCGCCGTGATCGTCACCGAGGCTGGCGGGGTCTTCACCGGCCTCGACGGCCGCCCCGGCCCGCACAGCGGCAACGCGGCCGCCTCCAACGGCCTGCTCCACGACGAGCTGCTCGGCCACCTCAACCAGCGGTACTGAGCCGGCCCGACTCCCCCTCGACGCCCCCTCGACGCCTCCGCACGCCCCCGACGCCCCGGGACGCCCCGCGCGCCCCGGGGCGACGTCTTGTCGGCCTCCCGCCCGGCTGCGACGCTGACGACGTCCCCGGTTGTGCGCGACGGTGAAGCCCTGCTGCGCGGGCGCTCCACGGCGCCTCAGCCGTTCGGCGCTCCACAGGAGGAGGCGACTCCGGCCGATGCTCGTCCGCGACGCGATGACCAAGGCGCTGCTCACCGTGGGCCCCGCCCACACCCTGCGCCAGGCCGCCGTCCTGATGTCGTCCCGCCGCGTCGGGGCGGCGCTGGTGCTCGACCCGGAGGCGGCCCATCCGGGCATCCTCACCGAACGGGACATACTCAACTCCCTCGGCCTGGGGCAGGACCCGGACGTCGAGCGGGCCCACGCCCACCTCACCGCCGACGTGGTCCTCGCCGATCCGTCCTGGAGCATCCAGGACGCCGTCCGGGCCATGGCGCACGGCGGTTTCCGGCACCTCGTGGTCCTGGACCGCGGTGAGCCGGCGGGCATCGTGTCGGTCCGTGACGTGCTGCGATGCCTCTCCCGGCGCGATGCCGGATGACCTCGGGGCGAACTTAGACCGTGTCCAATTCGAGACAGGCTCCCGCGCCGCTGTTAGGCTGAGCAGCATGAGCGACCTGTTGGAACGCCTGCGCGGACGCGGCTGGCGCATGACCGCACAGCGGCGCGTGGTGGCCGAGGTGCTCGAAGGCGAGCACGTCCACCTGACGGCCGACGAGGTCCACGCCCGTGCCGCGGCGAAGCTGCCGGAGATCTCCCGGGCGACCGTCTACAACACGCTGGGCGAAATGGTCTCCCTCGGCGAGGTCGTCGAGGTGACGACGGACAAGCGCGCCAAGCGCTACGACCCGAACGCCCACCGGCCCCACCACCACCTGGTGTGCGCGGGCTGCGGCGCCATCAAGGACGTCCACCCGACCGGGGACCCGCTGGCCGACCTGCCGGCCGCCGAGCGCTTCGGGTTCACCGTCTCCGACGTCGAGGTCACCTACCGCGGCCTGTGCCCGGAGTGCACCGCCTGACGCCTCCCGCACCGCCGGACCCGTCGACGTCACCCCAGCCCGCCACCGGGGGCCCTCCGCCCCCACCGGGCGCCCCCCGCGGCGGCGCGTGGCGTGGCGGGACAACGCCGAAGGGGTCGGACCGGCGAACCGGTCCGACCCCTTCGGGTTCAGTAGCGGGGACAGGATTTGAACCTGCGACCTCTGGGTTATGAGCCCAGCGAGCTACCGAGCTGCTCCACCCCGCGTCGACTCGTTGAACACTACGCGACGTGGGCGTGGCGCGCAAATCCGATCCGGAGGCCCCGGCGGAGGAGCCGTCAGGCGGAGAGTTCCTCCCGCAGCACGGCGCCGAGCCGGGACGCGCGCTCGCGGACCTTGTCCGGGCCCAGCGCGGTGGCCCGCTCGGCCCAGCGCTGGCCTTCCGACAGCTCGCCGCGACGGGCGTGGGCGAGCGCCAGGCGCAGCGCCGCCCCTCCGTGCCCGGCGGCCGCGGCCCGCTTCCACCAGAGCACGGCCTCCGCCTCGCTGCCCTCGCGGGCCAGCAGCAGACCGAGGTTGAACGCGCCGCTCTCCGAACCGGCCTGGGCGGCCTCCCGGTACCAGCGGGCGGCCTCCTCCATGTCGCCCCGCGCGGCGGCCAGCATGCCGGCCCTGACCTGCGCCTTGCGGTGTCCCTGCCCGGCGGCCCGCTCGTACCACTCCTCACACTCGGTCTTCCGGTGCGCGCACGGGCCCAGCTCGTGCGCGGGCGCCGGCGGACGGCGGCGGTCGAGCACCATGGCCAGCCGGTAGGCCGCCTCGGCGCTGCCGGCCCCGGCCGCGCAGCGCAGGTACCGCTCGGCCTCCTGCTCCTCGCCGTCGCGCAGCAGGGCCACGCCGACCTGCAGCGCCGCGTCCGGGTGCCCGGCCGCGGCGGCGCGCTCGAACCAGCGCAGCGCCTCCTTCTCCTCGCCCCGGTTGCTGTGCAGGATGCCGAGGTTGCAGGCGGCCTCCACGCTGCCCGCCTCGGCCGCCTTGGAGAACCACGGCTCCGCGCCCGCCGGGTCGCCGTTGCCCAGCAGCAGGACGGCCAGCGCGTTGGACGCCTCCCGGTGCCCGGCGTAGGCGGCACGGCGGTACCACTGCTCGGCCTGCGCCGTGCGGCCCTGTCCGGCGCAGAGCAGGCCCAGGTTGTAGGCGCCGTTGACGTCGCCGGCGTCGAGCGCGGCGCGGTACCAGCGCGCGGCGGTCTGGGTCTCGCCGCGCTCGGCGTGCAGGGCGCCCAGGGCGTTGGCGGCGGCGCCGTCACCGTCCCGGGCGGCCTTGAGCCACCAGGAGGCGGCGTTCTCGGCGTCCCCGGCGTCACGGAGCAGGTGGCCCAGCGCGAAAGCGGCGCGGGCCTCGCCGCCCTTGGCGGAGGTCAGGTACCAGCGGCCGGCCTCCTTGAGGTCGCCGCGGCGCTCCAGAATCTCGCCGAGGCGCAGCGCGGCCTGGTGGTGGCCGCGGGCGGCGGCCTGCCGGTACCACTGCTCGGCCTCACGGGAGGCTGCGCCGGTCCGCCCGCCGGCCCCGCGGCCGGCGGGGCGCGCTCCGCGCCCGGCCCGGCCCTCGGGGGCGCCGGCGAGGGCGGTGGAGGCGTCGGCGGGGGACGCCTCGGCGGTGCGGCGCTCGAGGGCCAGGGCGAGGCGGTAGGCGGCCTCGCGGTGGCCGCGGTCGGCGGCGGTCCGCAGCCAGGTCTCGGCCTCGGCGGTCGCGCCCCGGTGCTCGAGCAGGTCGGCCAGGGCGTAGGCGCCCAGCACGTGGCCCTCCTCGGCCGCCTGGCGCAGCCAGTACTCGGCGCCGGGCTCGTCCCCGCGCTCGCGCAGGTGGCGTCCGAGGGCGTGCGCGGCGGCGGCGGAGCCGGCCACGGCGGCGATGCGCCACCAGCCGGCCGCCTCGTCGGCGTAGCCGCGCTGGTGGAGGAGGACCCCCAGGTTGTTGGCGGCGGCCCGGTCGCCGGCCGCGGTGGCGACGCGCAGCGGCCCCTCGGCCCCGTCCAGGTCGCCGCGGCGCAGCAGCATGGCGCCGAGCACGCTCATCGCCTCGATGTCGCCGGCCTCCGCGGCGATCCGGTGGCCCGCCTCGTCCACAGGGTCGCCGACGAAGCCGGTGGCCTGCCCGGCTCCCTCGACGCCGGCGGCCTCATCGGCCCCGGCGAGCCCGTCCGGATCGACGGACGGTGCAAATCGCCCTGTGTCCAACAGAGTTCCCTTGTCCCCCATAACGTCCATCGTCGCACCACCCGAACCCCGGGTACACCTGGTATACCGCAGCCTTGGAGGTCACTTCAGCGTTTTGTCGACATGCCCACAGAGAGACAAGTAAAACCCGGGCACCCCAACTGCCCAACTGCCGCAAGGGGTGTTGACCCCTCCCGGCCTGCACCGAAGTCCGGAACGGACAAGGCCCGGTTCCCCCGAACGAGGGACCCGGGCCTTGCGCCGAATCCGAAGATCCGGTAATGGCGCTTAGGTCAGCTGCCGACCGGAAGGGTCAGCCATCGGCCGAGGGGGCCCGGGCCTCCTCGGCGCGCCTCAGCGCCTCCTCGAGATCTTCCTGTGCCCGTCCGTAGGCCTCCCAGTCACCCTTCTTGAAGGCCTCCTGGCCCGCGTCGAAGGCTTCCTGGACGTCCTTCAGGGCCTGGTCGAGCGTGGTGTCGCCCGTGTCCGGCGGGGTGTCCTCACCGGGCGGGGTCTCCTCCTCGGGCGGCTGGGCCTCGCCGGCCGCGCCGAACACCTTGTCCAGGGCCTGCCCCAGGGTGTCCTCGAAGGCGGTCTGGCCGTTGTAGCTCACCAGCACCTTGCGCAGCAGCGGGTACTTGAGGCCGCCACCGCGGACGTAGACAGGCTCGACGTAGAGCAGGCCCTCGTCCAGCGGCACCGTCAGCAGGTTGCCGTACTCGACCTCGGAGTCGCCACCGCGCAGCAGCCGGATCGTCTCGGCGATGTCCTGTTCGGAGTTGAACATCGACTGGACCTGCTTGGGGCCCTGGACGGTGGTGCTGGTCGGCAGTTTGAGGATGCGGATGCTGCCGTAGTCGTCCGTGCCCGCCTCGGCGTTGACCGCCATGAAGGCGCTCAGGTTGTCGCGGCCGTTGGGCGTGAACGTCGTGGTCAGCGAGAAGGCCTGCTTCTGCTGGTCCGGCATCTTCATGGAGAGGTAGTACGGCGGCACCGCCTCGCCGGCCCGGGTGGTCGGGTCGTCCGGCACCTGCCAGACCTCGCTGCCGCTTAGGAACGTCTGGGCGTCGTCGGAGGAGACGTGGTAGCGGGTCAGCAGCTCGCGCTGGACCTTGAAGAGGTCCTGCGGGTAGCGCAGGTGGGCCATCAGCTCGTCGGAGATGGCCGTACGCGGCTCGACGGTGTCGGGGAAGGCCTTCATCCAGGTCTTCAGGACGGGGTCCTTGGTGTCCCACTCGTAGAGCTTGACGTCACCCGTGTAGGCGTCGACCGTCGCCTTGACCGAGTTGCGGATGTAGTTCACCCGGTCCTGCTGGGCGATCACCGCCCGCTGGTCGGTGGTCAGCGAGTCGGAGGTGGTGTCGCCGAGGGTGGTGCGCGAGGCGTACGGGTAGCCGTTGGAGGTGGTGTAGGCGTCGACGATCCACTGGATCTTGCCGCCGATCACCGCCGGGTACGGGTCGCCGTCGATGGTCAGCCACGGGGCGACCGCCTCGACCCGCTCCTTGGGCGTGCGGTTGTAGAGGACCTTGGAGCCCTCGCCGATGGCGCCCGAGTAGAGGATCTGCGGCTCGCTGAAGGCCACCGCGTACGCGGCCCGGTTGAGCGGGTTCGCCAGGCTGACGCCGCTGTCGCCCTTGTACCGGGTGCCGACCTCCTGGCCGTCCTTGGAGTAGTCGATCTCCTCCTGCGGACCGCCGACGATCGAATACTGGGTGGTCTTCTCGCCGTAGTAGACGGCCTGCTGGTAGGAGCCGAGCTGGCCCTTGGACGGCAGGTCCGACTCGGTGAAGACCGGCAGGCCCTCGCCGTCGGCCTCGGTGCCCTTGGCCGCGACCACGCCGTAGCCGTGGGTGTAGCGGAAGTGGTCGTTGATCCAGTTCCGCTTGGGCACGCCGTTCAGGTCGAGCTCACGCAGACCGATCACGGTGTCCTGGGTCTGGCCGTCGACCGTGTACCGGTCGACGTCGAGGTTCTCCGGGAAGCCGTAGTAGCTGCGGATCTGCTGCCGCTGCTGGAACGTCGGCGAGACGATGTTCGGGTCGAGCAGGCGGATGCTGGCGGCCGCGTCGGCCTCGCTCCGCAGCTCCGGCTTCTTCTCCGGGTCGGCGCCGCGGCCGGAGTACCCGGTGACCTTGGTGTCGTCGATGTCGTAGGCGTAGCGCGTCGCGTCGATGTTCTTCGCGACGTACGGCGCCTCCTTGGCCTGCTCGTTCGGCTGGACCTGGAACTTCTGCACGATGGCCGGGTACAGGCCGCCGATCAGCAGCGCGGACAGGACCATCAGGCCGAAGCCGATGACCGGCAGCTGCCAGGTGCGCCGCCACAGCGTGGCGAAGAACAGCACGGCGCAGATGACGGCGATGCAGAAGAGGATCGTCTTGGCCGGCAGGTAGGCGTTGGCGTCGACGTACCGCAGACCGGTCCAGTTGTCGGTGGCCTTGAAGTCGCTGGACTTCACGGCCAGGCCGTACCGGTCCAGCCAGTAGGCGACCGCCTTGAGGGCCACGAACAGGCCGAAGAGCACCGACAGGTGCCCGGTCGCCGCGCCGGTGGCCTTGGCGCCCGGCGAGCTGAGGCGCAGACCGCCGTACAGGTAGTGGGTGACGGCGGCCGCGATCAGCGAGAGGATCACGGCGGCGAAGCCGAAGCCCAGCAGGAACCGGTACCAGGGCAGGTCGAAGGCGTAGAAGGCGACGTCCAGACCGAACTGGGGGTCCTTGCGGCCGAAGTCCACGCCGTTGATCCAGGTGAGCCAGGTGCGCCACTGGCTGCCGGCCGACGCGCCCGCGACCAGGCCCACCAGGGCCGTGATCGCGAGCAGGACCCACTTCTTGTACGGGGCGATGCCCATCCGGTACCGGTCGAGGTTCTGCTGCTCGACCGACATGGCGCTCAGCGGCGGACGCAGCCGGTGCGCCAGCCAGATGTTGACGCCCACGGCGGCGGCCATCAGCAGGCCGAAGACGAAGAACAGCCCGATCTTCGTGGTGAGGGTGGTCGTGAAGACCGACGAGTAGTCCACCGAGCGGTACCAGAGCCAGTCGGTCCAGAACCCTGCGAACATGGTGAACGCCATGCCGAGGACGGCAAGGACGCCCAGCGTCATGAGCAGGGTCCGTGACCGCCGGGACGGGCGGCCCACTCTCATCCGCGGCCCTGTAGGGCCTCCGCCGCGGTCCGGCATCTGGAAAGCCAAGGTGCGCACCTCAAGTCAGTGTTGATCCGCCGGATCCTCCGCGGGCCCGGCGGGAGGGACCCGTTCATCATGGATCCCCACGTATGCAACTTACCGAGGCTTTACCCAGTTCCCGATTACGGGTGGATACCAGGCAGGATTGTGACCATGTCCAACACCCCCATGGCGGCCAACCCGCTCACCCGGGCCGTGCTCGAGATCGACGAGTACGCCTCCACCCTCGGCTGGGACCAGCCCGCCCGGCTCTTCGCCCTCGTCGACACCTCCGCGCTGCGCTCCCAGGAGCCGGCCCTCGCCGACCAGCTCGGTCTCCCGGAGGAGCCGGAGCAGGCCGCGCTCACCCCCGTCGAGCAGGACGAGATCCCGGCCTCGCAGCCGCTGGACGAGTTCCTCGCCACCATCGCCTGGCCGGACGCCGTCGCGGGCTGCGCCCTCACCGTGGAGCGCCTGATGCTCCCGCCGACCGCGGAGGCCGAGGTGCCCATCGGCCTCGACGACGCCGGGCTGGCCCGCTGGGTGGCCGACCACCCGCAGCGCCAGGAGGTCCGGATGACGGTGGGCGTGCTGCGCGACGGTTCCCGCGAGTCCGCGCTGCGGCTGCGGGAGAAGGACTCCGCCACCGAGGTGCTCACCGGTTCCGGCCTGGTGCCCGGGCTGGCCGAGGCGCTCGCCGCGACCTTCGAGGACTGAGGGGCGCCGGGCGCCCGGCGGCCGGAGGGCGCGCCGCGGCTGAGGCGCCGCCTCGCGGCCGACGGGCGGCGGCCTCCCGGCGCCGACGGTTCACCCCTCCGGCGCAGCGGGGCCCGGCGGGTTCCGGTTCCCCCTGCGTAGGCGGACCGGGCGGCGGACCGGGCGGCGGACCGGCGGTGGATCAGTCGGCGGCGCAGCGCGGGAGCTCGCCGGTGCGGCCCTCGCGGATGTCCTCCAGGGCGCCGAGGGCGTCGTCCAGGTCGCCGATCCGGACCAGGGTGAGGCCGTCGGGGACGTCCTCGGCGGCGGTGGCGCAGTTCTTCTCGGGCGTCAGGAAGTACTTGGCGCCCTTGGAGTGCGCGCCCAGCGTCTTCATGCTGATGCCGCCGATGGGCCCGACCTCGCCCGCGTCGTCGATGGTGCCGGTGCCGGCCACGAAGGCGCCGCCGGTGAGGCTGCCGGGCGTGAGCTTGTCGTAGATGCCGAGCGCGAACATCAGACCGGCGCTGGGACCGCCGACGTCGGCGAGCTTGATGTCGATGTGGAACGGGAAGGTGTGGTCGGTCCCGGCCGCGATGCCGACGATGGCGCGCGGCTTGCCGCCGTCCTCGGACTTCGCCGTGGTGATGGTGAGCTCCCGCGTGCGGGTGGCCTCGCGGCCCTCGCGTTCGGCCGCGGCCTGCTCCTTGGCCGGTACGACGGTGAAGACGACCTTCTCGCCGGGTCGGTGGCGGGTGACCAGCTTCGAGACGTCGCCGGGCTCCTCCACGGGGGTTCCGTCGACGGACTTGATCACGTCGCCGGCGTGCAGCACCCCTTCGGCCGGGGTGTCCTTGACCACCGTGGAGACCACGACCCAGGACTCGACCGGGATGTCCAGCGCGCGCAGGGCGGCGACCTTGGCGCTCTCCTGCGACTGGCTGAACTCCTCGGCGTTCTCCTGGCTCGACTCCTCCTCGGTCTGTCCCTCCGGGAAGAGCGTCTCGTGCGGCACGACCTTGTTGTCGTGGGCCAGCCAGCCGTACATCGCCGAGACCAGGTTCAGCCGGTAGTCCGGGCTGGTCACCCGGACGGTCGTCATGTTGAGGTGGCCGTCCGCCGGGTAGGTGCGGCGGCCGGAGATCTGCAGCACGGGCTCGCCGTCGTGCTTGCCGAGGGTGTTCACCGTCGGGCCCGGCGTCATCTCGGAGTACTCGGTCGGGACCGCCAGGCCCGCGCACAGGAGCACGATCAGCATCAGGGTCGAGGCGAGCATCGTCGCAGTGCGGCGTGGCATGGAACGACAGTACGGGACCGGCCTGCCGGAGCACCGCCGGGGCCGTCCGTACGGGCCTCCCCGGTGGCGCCCCGGTACTCCGCCGCTTGTGCCGGACGGGGCGTGTCTCAGGAGCTGGAGACCGAGGTGGTGGACCTCTCCATCGCCTCGCGGAAACGTGCGTATCCGACGAGTTCCGGTCCGTCCCCCCGGGTCCTGCGCGTCCTCAGGGCCCAGGTGCCCCAGAGACTCGCGCCGATCGCAGCCACAAGCGGAATCAGCAACCAGGCGAGAGCCGCCATGCCGACCTCCCAACCCGAATGAGCGACTGCAACTGACTGATCAGCAGATTAACCTTCTACTGTGACAACGCTCATATCCGCCCCCCGGTTACGCAACCGGAGGCGGGGCGGGTTTTCCGCGCCGGGGCGGTGTTTCCGCGCCGGGCACGGCGGCGGGGCCGGCCCGGCGGACAGGGCGGCGGGCCCCGGCGCGACGGGCGTCAGCAGGCGCCGACCCACTCCTCGGTGCCGTCGCCGAACCGCTGGTGCTTCCAGATCGGCACCTCGTGCTTGAGGTCGTCGATCAGCCGACGGCACGCCTCGAAGGCCTCCGCCCGGTGCGGGCAGGACACCGCCACCACCACGGCGAGGTCACCCACCGCGAGGTCGCCCACCCGGTGGACGGCCGCGAGCGCCCGGACGGGGAAGTCGGCGACCACCTTCTCGGCCACGCGCCGTAGCTCCGTCTCGGCGGAGGGGTGGGCGGAGTACCCCAGCGCGTCCACGTCGGATCCCCCGTCGTGGTTGCGGACGGTTCCGACGAACAGCGCGGTCCCGCCGGCCGCGTCGTCCCCGACGGCCCGGAACACCTCGTCCAGGGACAGCGGCGTGTCACGGATCGCGATCAGCTTGACGGGGTCCTGCGCGGCGCGCTCGCCCGGATGGACGTCGGAGGAGTGGGAGTCAGCCATGCCTGCCATCGTGCCCCACCCGCCCCGCCACCGGAAGGCCGACCCGGCCCCGTCGGCGCAGGTCGCCGGGGCGGTGCGGGCGGCGGTGCGTCCGGGCGGAGCGTGAGGGCGGAGCGCCCGGGGCCGACCGGGGTGGTGACCACGGGAAGAGACCGGCGCGGTGGGCCGTCCGCGGACGGCTGGGCGGTAGGGCAGCGGGGTCAGCGGCGGTAGGCCTACCGCATGGGGCGGGTCGGGCGACGTGGTCCTTAGCGCGAACCGCGCCCTGAGCGTCGCAGCGACCCGCGTGCCGTCGGCCCCGGCTCCGCGTCCGGTCCCGCCGCCCGCGGCCGGCCGCTGCCCTGAGCCGTGGCCGTCCGAGCGAGCCGTCCGCCGGACCGGGGGCGGGGCGACGGGGGCTGGGCGGTGTGATCGGGACGGCGGGCCGCCCGTGCACGGCGGGACACCGGGCGCGGTGGTGAACCGTCCACGGCGGGACGCCAGCACGGTCGGGAACCGTCCACAGCGGGACACCGGCACGGTCGGGAACCGTCCACGGCGGGACGCCAGCACGGTCGAGAACCGTCCACAGCGGGACACCGACACGGTCGGGGACCGTCCACAGCGGGACACCGGGCAGGGTGGGAAACCGGGCGCGGCAGGGTGACGGCATCGACCAGTGGGAACCGGTCGCGGGTGCCCTGGTGGTCCGGCCGTCGGGCGGTCCCGACGGATGTCGGAGGGGCGGGCAGGGCGGGCCGACCGCGGCCCGCGCGGCCCGGGGGCTCCGGGCCGCACCCGGGGCGGTGGGGCCGCGGGGGTCAGCGGCGGCGGGCCCGGCGGGCTCGGCGGATGACCGCGGCGGTGCCCAGGAGGGCCACCGTCGCGCCCGCCGCACCCGCCGCCGTGGCGTCCTTGCGGCCGAGCCGCCGCCCGGCCACCGTGTGCCGCCCGGCCACCTCGGCCAGCAGTTCGGCGAGGACCTCCTCGTTGCTCCACCGCGGCCGCCACCCGGCGTCGTGCAGCCGGCTGCCGCTCACCACCCACGGGTACATGGTGTAGGCGAGGTCGCCCGCCGGGGACGGCGTGAGACCGATCCGGTGGAGCCGCGCCGCCGCGCCCAGCGCCACCGCGGACGGCAGCTCCATGCGGCGGATCCCGCTGAGCTCCTCGACCTCCTCCTGCTCCAGCCACCCGTCGCAGCCGACGGCCACCTCGCCCTCGACCTTCTCCAGCACCGCGTACTCCAGCGCCGAGCACAGGTCGTCGACGTGGCAGAACTGCCAGGCGGGCCGCGATCCGGCCACCACCAGCAGCCGCGGCGACTCGAAGTACCTGGTCAGCGCCGTGTCGGTGCCGCCTCCGACCAGGACGCCGGGCCGCAGCACGGTGACGTTGAGGCCCGGGTGGGCGCGTGGGGCGCGGCGCCCGAGCCGTTCGATCTCCAGCAGGTCGCCGACGGCCGTGGCCTCCGCGGTGGCCCTCAGCTCGGCGTCCTCGGCCAGCGGCAGCTCGTTGTCCGGCAGCGCGCCGTAGACCATGGCGGAGGTGCAGAGCACCACCCGCCGCACTCCGGCCGCCGCGGAGGCGGTGAGCACCGTCTGGGTGCCGCGGACGTTGTAGGCGGTGCGGGCGGCCGGGTCCGTCTCCAGGTCGAGGTCGACCGCCAGGTGGACGACCACGTCCACGCCCCGCAGCCGCTCGGCGATCGCGGGGTCCCGGATGTCGAGGACCTGCCACCGGGCGGCGGCGCAGTCGCCGCGCCGCTCGTCGAGGGCCACCACCTCCCGGATCTCCGGGGAGGCGGCGAGCCGCTCGGTCAGCAGCGCGCCGACGCCGGAGGCGGCGCCGGTGACGGCCACGACGGGCCCCCGCCCGGCGGGGGGACGGGCCGACGACGCGTCGGCCGGGGCGTTTCGCGCTGCGCGAACCTGCGGATCTGGGGAACTCACCAGGCGTCTCCAGCGGTTGTCTCGAGAGGAACGCGCGTGCCGCGTGTACGAACCAGGTGGCATCCATCCTGCCGCAGGCCGATGGTCGGCGGAGCATCAAGGCCCTATCGGGCCGGGGTGTCTACGCTGGGTGGTGATGTCGGGCAGCCGCGCCGCCGGAGAGAGACCGGTGGCCCAACCAGCCGAGGAACCCCGTGAGTGACAATCCATTCGGATTCGGCCTTCCGCCGGAGGAGCCGGACGACGGCGACGAGGGCAAGAAGAAGGACCAGCAGAGCGGCGGTGGGCAGGGACCGGCCAACCCGTTCGGTTTCGGCGCGCCCGGGGCCGGAGGCTTTGGCGGTGCGGGCGGGGACAATCCGTTCGCGTCCCTCTTCGGGGCCTTCGGAGCCCCGAACGCCGGTGGCATGAACCCCGCCGACCTGGGCGCCGCCTTCCAGCAGCTCGGCCAGATGCTCTCCTACGAGGGCGGGCCGGTGAACTGGGACATGGCCCAGCAGATCGCCCGCCAGGCGGTCGCGCAGGGCGCCCCGAACGGCACCAAGGACGCCAGCATCGGCCCCGCCGAGCGCGCCGCGGCCGAGGAGGCCGTGCGCCTGGCCGACCTGTGGCTGGACGGCGTGACGTCGCTGCCGTCCGGCGCGGCGACGACCCTGGCCTGGAGCCGCGCGGAGTGGGTCGAGGCGACCCTGCCCGCGTGGAAGGAACTGGTCGACCCGGTCGCCGAGCGGGTCGGCACGGCCATGGGCCAGGTGCTGCCCGAGGAGATGCAGGCCATGGCGGGCCCGCTGCTCGGGATGATGCGTTCGATGGGCGGCGCCATGTTCGGCGCGCAGATCGGCCAGGCCGTCGGCGTGCTCGCCGGCGAGGTGGTCGGTTCCACCGACATCGGCCTGCCGCTGGGCCCGGCCGGCAAGGCCGCGCTGCTGCCGCGCAACATCGAGGTCTTCGGCAAGGACCTCGGTGTGCCGCTGGAGGAGGTCCGCCTCTACCTGGCCCTGCGCGAGGCCGCCCACCAGCGGCTCTTCGCCCATGTGCCGTGGCTGCGGTCGCACCTGTTCGGCGCCGTCGAGGGCTACGCGCGTGGCATCAAGGTGGACACCTCCAAGCTGGAGGACGTGGTCGGCCAGTTCGACCCGCAGAACCCGGAGCAGCTGCAGGAGGCGCTCCAGCAGGGCATGTTCCAGCCCGAGGACACCCCCGAGCAGAAGGCCGCCCTGGCCCGCCTGGAGACCGCTCTGGCGCTCGTCGAGGGCTGGGTGGACGCGGTGGTCCACGCCGCCGCCACGCCGCGCCTGACGTCCGCCGGGGCGCTCCGCGAGACGCTGCGCCGCCGCCGTGCCTCCGGCGGTCCGGCGGAGCAGACCTTCGCCACGCTGATCGGCCTGGAGCTGCGGCCGCGTCGGCTGCGGGACGCCTCGCGGCTGTGGGCGTCGCTGACCGACGCGCGCGGCGTGGACGGCCGGGACGCCCTGTGGGCCCACCCCGACATGCTGCCCAACGCGACCGACCTGGACGACCCGGACGGCTTCGTGCACCGGGAGCAGCTGGACTTCTCCGAGCTGGACCGGATGCTGGGCGAGGCGGCCGGCGGCGCCAAGGGCACCGACCGTCCGCAGGACCCCGGCGCGGCGGAGGGCGGCGCCGACGGCGGCCGCTCCCCGAAGGCCGGCCCCGGAGACACGCCCGAGGGCGGCACGAACGACGACCCGAAGGGCGAAGGTTCCGAGTGACCCTGCACGACGACGCGGTCCGGCTGCTGGACGGCCTGGAGACCACGACGGACTCCCAGGAGGAGCTTCGCCGCGTCTACCTCAAGCACCTGGACGAGCACGCCGACGGCATGTGGCGCGAGTGCGCGGACGGGCACATCACGGCGAGCGCCCTGGTCGTCGACCCGGAGGGCGGCCGGGTGCTGCTGACCTTCCACCGCAAGCTGCGGATGTGGCTCCAGATGGGCGGCCACTGCGAACCGGGCGACACCACGGTGGCCGGTGCGGCGCTGCGGGAGGCGACGGAGGAGTCCGGCATCCCCGGGCTGCGCCTGCTCGGCGGCACTCCGGTGCGGCTGGACCGGCACCACACGCCCTGCGCCTGGCACCTGGACGTCCAGTACGCGGCGCTGGCCCCGCGCGGTGCGGTGGAGGCCATCAGCGACGAGTCGCTGGACCTGCGCTGGTTCGCCTACGACGAGGTCGCCGACGTGGCGGACGCCTCGGTGGCTCGGCTGGTGGAGGCGACCCGGGCGCTGCTGTGAGGCCACGGGGCACGGGGCACACGAAGGGGCGGTCACCTCGGGAGTTCCTCCGAGGTGACCGCCCCTTCGTGTGCCGGGCGCCGCGGGTTCCGGGGCCGGCGGTTCCCGCGCCGTCGGTTCCCCGCGCCGTCGGTTCCCCGCGGCCTCGGACCCCGCGCCGTCGGATCCTCGCGCCGTCAGTTCCAGGCGTTGTTCTGGTTCTGCCCCCGCGCCCCCTGCTGGCCCATGCCGAACTGGGCGGCGGCGCCGGAACCGATCTGGGCGCTCTGCGGCGGGAGCAGTTCGCTGGGCTGGACCAGCGCGAAGCCGGTGCCCATGAAGCTGAGCTCCCAGCCCTCGCCGGTGTTGCCGCGGCGGCGCCACACGCCGGAGGAGTGGGTCTGCGCCTGCATCTGGACCCGCAGGGAGGTCGACCAGGCGATGACCGCGTCCGCGTCCACGTTGACGTACCGGTCGGGGGTGACCTGGAGCATCAGCGGCGCGCCGGAGGTCATCAGGGCGACCTTCCCGCGGCCGGAGATGTTGAGCTGGTACTTCCCGGACCCGGAGATGCCGTAGAGGCTGTCCACCGCGATGACCTCGTGGTGCAGCGCCGAGTCCATGGCCAGGACGTAGGAGCTGTCGATGGTGAGGCCGTCCTGATCGACGTCCACCAGGTGGATGTACTGGGCGAGGTTGGCCAGGTAGAGGGTGCCCTGCCCGTGGCAGCGCATCAGGTCCAGCCCCTCGCCGGTCCGGCGGCGGGCGTTGCGCTGGTTGCCCGTCTGGTACTCGGCGTCGAACTCGACGAGGCCCTGGTAGGCGACCATGGACCCCTTGCGGGCCAGCACGTCGCGGTTGCCGTCGACGAGGACGCGGAGCATCTGGCTGTTCTGCAGGCTCCAGTGCTCCTGGGTCTGCTGCTCGTTGTAGGCGAAAATCGGGCTCTGCATGATCGGTCGTTCTCCCCCTCAGCCCCGGATCCGGAGACGGTCGGTGCTGTCCTCGCTCGGCTGCACGACGACGATGCCCGTGCCGGAGAAGGCCATCTGGAAGGCCTCCCCGCTGCCGCGGCCGATCAGCGAGGACGCCTTGAAGCTGCGCTTGCCCTTCACCTTGAGGTTCGGGGACCAGGCGATCAGCGAGTCCGGGTCGACGTAGGTCTCGTCCTCGCCGCCGCCGCAGTCGACCACGATCGGGGTGCCGCGGGAGGTGATGGCCACCCAGCCCTGGCCCTCGATCCTCGTGTTCCACAGGCCCTGCCCGGCGAACTTGGCCATGCCCTTGACGCGCTCGACGCCCCACTTGAGGTGGGCGTCGAAGGCGAGCAGGTTGGTGGCGTTGACGGAGATCGCCTCGCCGTTGAGGTTGATCACGACCACGTCGGCGCCGTAGTCCGCCAGGTAGAGGATGCCGTCGCCGTGGCAGCGCATCAGCGCGGCGCCCTCGCCGGTGACCCAGTCCTTGGCGATCTGCCGGACGGCCGGCGGGTTCGGCTCGTACTGCACGAAGCCCTCGTAGGCGACCATGGAGCCGACCCGGGCGAGCACGTCGTGACCCGTCTGCATGGCGATCTTCGCCATGTGGGTCCCGTGGTTCTCCATGCGGGCGACGACGGGTGCGGGGGCGTGGCCCGCGAGCTGCTGGTTCATGTCGGGCTCCCTCAGACCTCGTACGGCTGGACGACGATGAAGTTGCCGGGGGCGCCCCGGAACTGCAGGTTGACGCTCTCGCCGGTGTCGCCGGGGTAGGCGTTGCGCCGCATCCGCACCTGGCTGGAGACGATGACCTGCGAGGCCGCGGACCAGGCGACCACCGCGTTGGCGTCGGCGAAGGTGGTCGGCGTGACCGGCAGGACCACGGGGACGCCGTGCGTCTTGAGGACCAGCGTGCCGACGCCCTGGAACTGCATGGTGAACAGGGCGCCGCCGGGGATGCCGTGCCCCTCGACGCGGCGGACCTCGTACTGGAGGGACTCGTCGAAGGCGAGCACGTTCTCCGCCGAGACGCACAGGGCGTCGCCCTGGAGCTCGACGGTGTGCAGGTGGGCCGCGCTCTCGGCTAGGAAGACCTGGCCGTAGCCGGTGCAGCGCATCAGCTGCATCTCCTGGCCGGTGGCGTTGCCGACGATCCGGCCGCTGAAGCCGGCGCCCTTGTACCCGAACTCGACCTTGCCCTGGTACAGCACCATGCTGCCCTGGCGGGCGAGGACGGGCTGGCCGCCGACGCTGAGGTCGACGCGGACCAGCTTCTCGTTCTGCTGGGTCCAGCGCTGGCCGGTGGGCTTCTCCTTGTACAGGTTCAGCGCGCCCGCGACACCCGGGGTCTGCGGGGCGTTGGGCGTGCCGGTGAAGGCCTGCTGGCCGGGGATGCCGGGTGCTCCCGGCATGCCGGGAGCGGCGGGCGGGTGTGCGGCGCCGGGGACGCCCGGGGCCGGCGGCATGCCGGGAGCGGCCGGGGGCTGCCCGTAGCCGGGCGGGGCCGTCGGGACGGCCAGGGTCGGCGCGGAGTGGACCGGCGGAGCGGCGTGGGATCCGGGCGGACCGGGCGGCTGCCCGTGGCCGGGCGGGACCTGGCCGGGCTGGGGCTGCCCGGGCGGCGGGAAGCCGTAGCCGGACGGCTGGGCGGGCGGGGTACCGAACGCGGGCGCCGGGGCCTGCGGCTGGGCGGGCGGTGCGCCGAACGCGGGCGCGGGGGCCTGCGGCTGCTGCTGCGGGGGCACCGGGGCGGGACCGGACGGGACACCGAACGCCGGGGCGGCGGGTGCGGGCGGAGCGGCGGGCACGCCGAAGGCGGGTGCGGGCGCGGCAGGGGCGGCGAAGCCCGGTGCGTCCTGCGGGGCGGCGGGCGCGGCGGGTTCGTCCTCCGCCACCTCGCCGCCGAAGTTCCTCAGCAGCGCGTCCAGTCCGCCGTCGAAGCCCTGGCCGACGGCGGCGAACCGCCAGACGTCCTTCAGGTAGAGGTCCGCCAGCATCACCGCGCGCTCGGTGGAGAACTCGGCTCCGGTGAACGGGTACCGGGCCACCTCCTCGCCTCCGGCGACGATGCGCACGTAGCCGGGGCCGGCCTGCGACATCTGTCCCGCGCCGTCGATGGTCGCGGTGAACGACAGCTTCTGGACCTGCGACGGGATCCGGTCCAGCGTGACCCGGAACGACTGCGTGTCGCCCGCCTGCTCGCCCAGCAGCTGGATCGCCTCCTCGGGCGACTTCGGCTGGTTGTAGAAGACGAAGTAGCGGTCGTCCGAGAGGCGCTCGTCCGCGTCGAGCCCGAAGCAGCTGATGTCGAAGCTCAACCCGGGCCCCTCGATCCGCACACCGATGTAGAGGTCGGTGCCCGCGGTGAGATCACTGATTTTGGCCTTGTGGCCGCGTTGGAATTCCCTGGCCATGCGTTACGCCGTCCCCCATCCCGTCCGAAAAGGTGCTGGGACAGGCTAGCCCGGATTCCTGAGGATCGGTTCGGTCGGTACAGAGCCGCAACCAAACGCGGACGGGCTCGGACCGGCTCAGGCCGACTCGCCGGGCCGCGCGGCGGGCAGATGCGGCAACCGTTCTGCGGCCACCACTCCTTCGAGGTATCCGCGGGCTCGCTCGGTGCGGGGGTACGTCTCCAGGAGGCGCCAGAAGTCCGGCCCGTGACCGGGCACCAGCAGGTGGGCGAGTTCGTGCAGCAGCACGTAGTCCACCACGTACTCGGGCATGCCCTGCAGCCGGTGCGAGAGCCGGATGCTGCCCTCGGCGGGGGTGCAGGAGCCCCAGCGGCTGTTCTGGTTGGTCACCCAGCGGACCGTTGCGGGCCGGGCGCGGCCGGCGAGGTACTGGTCGGACAGCCGGGCCGCCCGCTGCGCCAGGTCCGAGTCGTCGAGGGAGCGCCGGCTCTCCTGGGCAGCCAGCTTCTCCAGCATCACCCGCACCCAGCGCCGTTCCTCGGCCTCGGACATGCGCGCCGGGATCAGCACGACGGTGCGGTCGCCCTCCCGGTAGGCGGAGACGGTCCGGCGCCTGCGGGCGCTCCTGCGGACCTCCACCGCGTCCGCCGAAGGGCCCGCGGAGGGGGTGCCGGTGACGCTGCGCGGCGGGGAGAAGGCGCGGGAGGACGGGTCGGAGGGCACCCCTCGACGTTACCGCCTGCGACCGGAGGCGTCCCCGGTCCGCACCGGATCCGGTCCGATGTGCACACCGGTGGAGCCGCCTGCTCGGCGGATTGGTACGACGGATGTCCGGTGCCTGTGGACAACTCGACGCACGGATACGGCGGATCGATGCATGCTGACGAGCGACGGCCCGATCCGTGCCGTTCCAGTGCATTTGGTCACGTCCGGGAGTCTGCCGCGCGGCGGCTCGTCCCGGACGGCCAGGAAGGGGTTGGTCCTCGTGCATCCCAGGATGAAGCCGGCGCTCCGCCGCGGCTGGCGAGATCTCAGCACGGCGCAGTTCGGGATGACCTCGGCGCACGCCATGACGCTCGGTCCGGTGGACACGGTCACCGGCACCTTCCTCGACCTGCTCAACGGCACCCGCGGCATGGACCTGCTGCGCGAGGAGGCGGTGCGCATGGGGCTGCCGGAGAGTCACGCCGACGCCCTGGTGGAGCGGCTGTCCGAGGCCGGTCTGCTGGACGACGCCACCGGCGGAGGGGCGGCGGCCGAGGCGCTGCGCGAGCGTCCGCACACCCTGGACCGGCTGCGGCCCGACCTCGCCACCCTCTCGCTGACGGCCCCCGCGCCCGGCGACGCCATCCGGCGGCTGGCGGCCCGCCGCCGGCTGCGGGTGCAGGTGCGCGGGGTGGGCCGCGTCGGGGCAACGCTGGCTGCGCTGCTCTCGGCCGCGGGGGTGGGCGAGGTGGACGTGCGGGACGGCGGCTGCGTGGAGCCCTGGGACGTGGCTCCGGGCGGGCTGCCGCCCGGATCGGTCGGCCAACGGCGCTCGGACGCCGCCCGGCGGCTGGTCCGCGACACCGCCCCCGAACGCCCGCCCCGCCGGGGCTCCCCCTGCCCGTTCCGCGACGACACCGGTTTCGCCCTGGTGCTGCTCACCCCGCGGGACGACCTCTCCGTCCACTCCCCCGATCCGCGCGACGCCGAGCCGCTGGTGGCGGCGGGCATCCCGCACCTCTACGCGGGGGTGGTGGAGGGGACGGGCGTGGTGGGTCCGCTGGTGCTGCCGGGCGAGACGTCCTGCGCCGAGTGCCTGCACCGGTGGCGGCTGGAGCGCGACCCCACCTGGCCCCGGCTGCTGGCCCAGTGGCGCTCCGGCCGGTCGCGCGCGGTGCCCGCCTGCGACCTGGCGCTGGCCACCGCCGTCGCGGGCACGACCGCCGGGCACGCGCTCGCCTTCCTCGACGGTCTGTCCGCCGCCGGTTCGCCGGACGCCGCGGGGGTGCGCTGGGAGGCGGCGCTGCCCGCGCTGCGCTGGCGTTCCCGTGACATCGCCCCGCATCCGGACTGCCCGTGCGGTGCGGCGGGACGTCCGGCGGTGGAACTGACCGGGGTCCGGCAGCAGTCACAGGACACAATGGCCGGGCACGGGCCGTCATCGGAGTCCTGCCATCGGGTGGACACGGCACGCCGGCCCGGGACTTGGAGGGCGCATGTCTGATCTTCCCCGGAAGGCGGTCACCCGGACCGCGAAGCTGGCCGCGCTCCCCCTCGGTCTCGCGGGCCGGGTCACCTGGGGGCTGGGCAAGCGGATCGTGGGCGAGTCGGCGGAGCTCGTGGGGCGCGAACTCCAGCAGCGCACGGCCGAGCAGCTCTTCAAGGTGCTCGGCGAACTCAAGGGCGGGGCGATGAAGTTCGGGCAGGCGATGTCCGTCTTCGAGTCGGCCCTGCCGGAGGAGTTGGCCGGCCCCTACCGCGCCGCGCTCACCAAGCTCCAGGACGCCGCCCCGCCGATGCCCACCCACACGGTCCACGAGGTGCTGCGCGAGCGCCTCGGCGAGGACTGGCGGGACCTCTTCCAGGAGTTCGACGACACCCCCGCGGCCGCCGCCTCCATCGGGCAGGTGCACCGCGCGGTGTGGCGGGACGGCCGCCCGGTCGCCGTGAAGGTGCAGTATCCGGGCGCCGGGGAGGCCCTGGTCTCCGACCTCACCCAACTCGGCCGTTTCGCCCGTCTGCTGGGCCCACTGGTGCCCGGCATCGACGTCAAGCCACTGATCACCGAGCTGCGGGAGCGGGTGTGCGAGGAACTCGACTACCGGCTGGAGGCGGAGGCCCAGCAGGCGCACGCCGAGGAGTTCGCCGGTGACCCGGACGTCGTGGTGCCCGCCGTGGTGCACCAGCGCGAGCAGGTCCTGGTGACCGAGTGGATCGACGGCACGCCGCTCTCCCGGGTGATAACCGACGGCACGCCGGAACAGCGCGACCGGGCGGGGCAGTTGCTGGCCCGCTTCCTCTTCTCCGGCCCCTCGCGCACCGGGTTGCTGCACGCCGATCCGCATCCGGGCAACTTCCGTCTCCTGACGGGGGGTTCGGACCGCCCTGATGACTGGCGTTTGGGGGTGCTGGACTTCGGCACGGTGGACCGGCTGCCAGGTGGGCTGCCCTCGCCGATCGGCGAGGCGCTGAGGATGGCGTTGGACGGCGAGGCCGAGGCGGTCCACGCGCGGCTGTGTTCGGAGGGGTTCGTGAAGGAGACCGCCGAACTCGACCCGGAGGCGGTGCTGGAGTACCTGCTGCCGATCATCGAGCCGGCGCGGGTCACGGAGTTCACCTTCACCCGGGGCTGGCTGCGCGGCCAGGCGGCGCGGCTGGCCGATCCGCGGTCCCCCGCGCACCAGTTGGGCAAGCGGCTGAACCTGCCGCCGTCGTACCTGCTGATACATCGGGTGACGCTCAGCACCATAGGCGTCCTGTGCCAGCTCGGCGCGACGGTGCGGCTGCGCCACGAACTGGAGTCCTGGCTCCCGGGTTTCGCTCCCCTGGACTGAGGGGCAGCACCCCGGGCCGACGGAGCCGGGAACGCGGCGAGGGCCGCCCCCGAACGGGGACGGCCCTCGACCACTCGAGCGGCACGAATGCGGCAACGATGCGGCACGGATGCGGCACGACACGCGCCACCGCACACGGCACACGGCACACGGCACGCGACGCCTCGCGGGAGGCGTGGTCTCACGCGGTCACTGCATGACGGCGAGCGCCAGCGCGCGCCGGGCACGCATCGACGCGCGCTCGGCCCGCCGCTGCATCCGCCGCGCGGCGAGAATGCGGAGCCCGGGCCGAGCCATCTCGGCCTCGCGCATCCGCTCGCGCATATGCGCACGCGCGAGGGCTTCTGGGATGAGTTGCATCTCTCGGGTCCTGTTCTGACGCACCTCGTGTGCGCCGGTGTGAGGGAAGTCTCGGGTGGCGGGCAGGGAGGAGCCCGCGGGCTTGTGGATGGACGGCTTCATCGGGGCCTGTTTCCGGGGGTCGTGCGTGTGGGGAGCGTCGATGGTGCGGTGGCCGGTCATGCCGTGACCGGGTTCTTGCGCGGACGACCCCGCGGCCGCTTGCGGGCCACGACGACACCCTGGACGAACAGCTCGCCGCCCCAGACGCCCCAGGGCTCACGGCGCTCCTTGGCGCCGGCGAGGCAGGCGTCGACCAGCGGGCAGGTGCGGCACAGCGACTTGGCGTACTCCACGTCGGCCGGGGACTCGGCGAAGAAGACCTCGGGGTCGTTGGAGCGGCACGGAACCGGGGTGCCGAGGCCCTCGATCGCGTCGTCGAGAGCGGTCAGGGTGATGAGCGGAGTCAAGGAAAGGTCCTCCGTGAGGCCGGGCGGGGGAATCGTGTCGGAGAGCGGAACGGACGGGGCGTGCGCTTCGAGTTGCACGGGGTGTCTTCCTCGTCTGGTGTCGTCCGGCCGGTCGGCCGGTGCTGGGTACCGGTTGTTCTCTTGTCCCGAGGTCCTTCGGTCCGTCTCCCGCCGCTTCGCGTCGCGGATCGGGGAAAACAGAAGGGCCGCGGATCCCTGATGGGGTTCCGCGGCCCTGAAGGCACCGACCTGATAGAGATCAGGCTGGATCGCTCCAGGGTTCCGGCCCGCGGAGGGCCCACATCGTCTGGGGGTGGTTCGTCGTCTGCTTGAGGTTTCCGGCACCGGCCGCCGCGTAGCCGAAGGCCTGAGCCTTCGCCACTCCTGCTTCCAGTGCCTTGGTCGGTCGCTCGGCGCGGACACGAATGCCCGCGAACGACTCGGACCGGCTGCCGAAGGCAGGGGCGCCGACCAGCACGCCGCCCTCGGTCAGGCCGCCGCCGACCAGGCCCATGCCGAGACCGGACAGGCCGGCGCCGGACAGGGAGGAGGCGGACACACCGGTGCCACGATCGAAGGCGACGAGAGCGCACAGCGAGGCGACGTGGTGATCGTTCTCCAGGACGGCGGTGCCGAAGGCACGCGTGGTGCTGATGCCGGTGGTGTTGGTCTTGCTGATCACTTCAATCGCCTCCTCTCGGCGTCTTGGGGGACCGTGAACGGTCCGGCGGATACAGACGTCATTACAGGACGGATCGGAAGCCTTCCGGAGGCTTCGTGTTCCGTGCTCTAGAACCTATGGGGCACTACGGGGCGGGCGCAAACTATTTTTGCGACGACTTCGCAACGGTGTGTCGCGAAGTCGTTCAGCCCGTCTCCGCGAGGTCCTGACCGGCGCAGATGGCCAGCACGTCGGCCCCGTACCGGTCCAGCTTGCGCATCCCGACGCCGGGGATGCGGGCCAGCTCCACCGGGTCCTCTGGCACCGTCTCGGCGATGGCGATCAGGGTCTTGTCGGTGAAGACGCAGAACGCGGGCTGCCCGCTGCGGCTCGCCTGCACCTCGCGCCAGGCGCGCAGCCGCTCGTAGACCCCCTCGTCCATCTCCGAGGGGCAGTCCTCGCAGCGCATCAGCTTCATCTCGCCGGCGTCGGTCAGGGTGCGCCCGCAGACCTTGCAACGGGCGACCGTGCGACTGGTGCGCCGCGGCACCGCCCGTTCCGCCCGCGCGGCGGCCCGGGAGCCGTCCGCACCGCTCGCGGTCCCGTACTCGACACCGCCCGCGGCGCCCTGCCCCGCGCGCGCCCCGCTCGCCGCGCCGCTGCCGGGGCGCAGCCCGTCGAGGAAGCGGCTGGGCCTCCGGTTGGGCCGCCCGCCCGGGGAACGGGACAGGGACCAGGACAGGTGCAGCCGCTCCCGGGCCCGGGTGATGCCCACGTAGAGGAGGCGGCGTTCCTCCTCGATCTGCTCGTCGGTCCGGGCGTAGGTGATCGGCATCATGCCCTCGGCCACCCCGACCAGGAAGACGGCGTCCCACTCCAGGCCCTTGGCCGAGTGGAGGGAGGCCAGGGTGACGCCCTGGACCGTGGGGGCGTGCTGGGCGGCGGCCCGTTCGTCGAGTTCGGCTACCAGGTCGGAGAGGGCGGCCTCGGGCCGGGCCGTGGCGAAGCCCTCGGCGAGGTGGACCAGCGCCGCCAGGGACTCCCACTTCTCCCGGGTGGCGCCCGACCCCGCGGGGGGAGCCGTCGTCCAGCCCTGTCCGGAGAGCACCGCACGCACCTGACCGGGCAGGCCCTCGGCGTCGCCGAGCAGGGCGTCGTTCCCGCCGAAGCGGGCCGCGGCGCGCAGCTGGTGGACGGCCTGGCGGACCTCCTGCCGCTCGAAGAACCGCTCGGCCCCGCGCAGCTGGTAGGGCACCCCGGCGTCGGCGAGGGCCTGTTCGTAGGTCTCGGACTGGGCGTTGGTCCGGAAGAGCACGGCGATCTCGCTCGCCGGGACGCCGGAGTCGATGAGCGTCCTGATGGCACGGGCGGCGCCCTCCGCCTCGGACGGTTCGTCCGGGTACTCGGCCCAGCGGGGCTCGGGGCCGGACGGACGCTGCGACACCAGCTCCAGCCGGTGGTCGGCGGCCCGGCCCGTGGCCTGGCCCAGCAGGCCGTTGGCGAGGCGCACCACCTGGGGCGTGGACCGGTAGTCGCGAACCAGCTTGACCACGGTGGCGCCGGGGTGCCGGGTGCGGAAGTCCAGCAGGTAGTCGGGGGTGGCGCCGGTGAAGGAGTAGATGGTCTGGCTGGCGTCGCCGACCACGCAGATGTTCTCCCGGTCCCCCAGCCACAGGTCCAGCAGCCGCTGCTGGAGGGGGGAGACGTCCTGGTACTCGTCGACCACGAAGTGCTGGTACTGGGCGCGGACCTCGCGGGCGATGTCCGGCCGGTCCTGGAGGATGCCGACGGTCAGCAGCAGCACGTCCTCGAAGTCGATGACGCCGCGCTCCCGCTTGAGTTCCTCGTACATGTCGTAGACGCGGGCGATCTCCGCCGGGTCGCGCGGCGCCTCCCGCCCGGCCTTGACGGCGGCGGGCGGGTAGTCGGCGGGCACGGTCTGGGTGACCTTGGCCCATTCGATCTCGCCGGTGACGTCCCGCAGCTCGCCGCGGTCGAGGCGGATGCCGCAGGAGGCGGCGGCCTCGGCGACCACCTGCACCTTGCGGTCCACGATCCGCGGCAGCCCCCCGCCCACCGCCTTGGGCCAGAAGTACTGCAGCTGGCGCAGGGCCGCCGCGTGGAAGGTGCGGGCCTGCACGCCGGTGGCGCCGAGCTGGCGGAGCCGCCCGCGCATCTCGCCGGCGGCGCGGTTGGTGAACGTGACGGCGAGGACGGTGGCGGGCTGGAGGATGCCGGCGCGGACGCCGTACGCGATGCGGTGGGTGATCGCGCGGGTCTTGCCCGTGCCCGCGCCGGCCAGGACGCACACCGGCCCGTGGAGCGCGGTGGCGACGGCGCGCTGTTCGGGGTCGAGCCCTTCCAGTACCGCGTCGGCCGAGTCCGGGACGGCGGGGAAGAGAGAGGAGTGCGTTGCTGGTGTCACCCCGCCATGCTGCCAGGTCTGCCGGGGCGGACGGGGCGGCTGTCCACAGGGGTGGGCATGTTGTCGTACGAAATGCGGCGCAGCTCACGGAGGGCGGGGACGGTGGGAATGCCGGGCGGACACCGTACGTTCACCGGAGGCGACAGACCGTCCGTCCCATCTCCCCGAGGAGCGCGAAGACCATGCCCGGCACCGTGACGATGTACAGCACCACCTGGTGCGGCTACTGCCACCGGCTGAAGAGCCAGCTGAGCCGCGAGGGCATCGCGTACGAGGAGATCAACATCGAGCAGGACCCGGAGTCGGCCCTGTTCGTGGAGAAGGTGAACGGCGGCAACCAGGTCGTCCCCACGGTCCGTGTGGTGCCCGCCGCGGGCGGCGAGGAGGTCGTGATGACCAACCCGAGCCTGGCCCAGGTCAAGCAGGCACTGGGCGCCTGACCCCACCCGCGCGGAGCCCCGGCACGGAGCCCTCGCACGCAGTCCCGCGCGCAGTCCCGTCGCGCAGTCCCCGCACGGAGCCCCCGTCGGTGCCGTCTCCCGGCCCCGCGGGGGCTCCGCGCGTCCCAGGCACCCCGGCGCGTCCCAGGCACCCAGGCGCCCAGGGCCTTGGCTCCCCAGGCGGCCTTGGCGTCCCCGAGGCCCGCGAGGACCCGGCATCCCCGACGCCCGCCCCGGCATCCCCGACGCCCGCGGGGACCCGGCGGCCGTCGTCCCGCCCTGAAGCACGCCCCGCCTGCGGTGTTTCCTTGACCTTGCCGCAGCGTCAGGGTTTGTACTGGGGGCATGCGAACGGGAGAGATCGCCGCCCTGGTCGGGGTGACCCCGCGTGCCGTGCGGCACTACCACCACATCGGCGTGCTGCCGGAGCCGGAGCGGGACCCCAACGGGTACCGGCGGTACACGCTGCGCCATGCCGTGCTGCTGGCGCGGATCAGGCGGCTGACCGAGCTGGGGCTCGGGCTGGACGAGGTGCGGGACGTGCTCGCCGACGACGCCGGGCGTGAGCTGGCCGACGTGCTGGAGGAGCTCGACGACGACCTGGCGCGGCAGGAGCGGCTGATCCGCGAGCGCCGGGAGCGGCTGGCGACGGTGCTGGAGGACGCCCGCGCCGGACGGCTGGCCGCCGAGGGCCCGCTCTCCCCGCAGCTCGCCGGGCTGCTCGCCTCGTTCGGCGCACCGGCGGCGTCGTCGCCGATGGCGGCGATGGACCGGGAGCTGCTGACCCTGCTGGACACGATCATGCCCGCCGAGGAACGCGAGCGGCTGATGGGGACGCTCGGCGCGCTGTCCGAGCAGCCGGACGTCGTGGAGCGGGCGCACGACCTGTACCGGCGGCTGGACGACCTGGCGGACGCCCCGGCGGACGATCCGCGGGCCGAGGAGGCGGGGCGGCTGCTGGCGGACCTCCTCCCCGGGGAGATGCTGTCCGGCTGGACCGACTCCGCCCCGGACACCGCGGCCGCGGAGGCCCTGTTCTCCGGGATGTCCCCCGCCCAGCGGGCGGCGGTCCGCCGCGGTATGCGGCTGGCGCTGGAACGCGCGGAGCACGGGCGATGAGCCGGCGGTGGCTGCGGAGGGCGGCCTGGCTCGTGCTTCCGGCCGAACTGGTCGTGGTGGTGTGCCTGGTGGCCGGTGCGGGCCTGCCGCTGCCGGTGCTGCTGGCGGCGGAGACCGCGGTGGCGGCGTTGGTGGTGGCGGAGGGGGTCGCGCTGGTGCGGCTGCGGCGCCGCGGGATGTCGTGGCGCCGGGCGGCCGGGACGCTGCTGCCCGAGCCGGTGCTGCGGCTGGCCGGCCACGAGCTGCGGCTGTGGCACAGCATGGCCCTGTGGGTGCGGCGGAAGCGGCACGGGGTCGGGGCGGGCGACCTGGCGTTCGGGCACGCGAGGGACGACGCGCCGATGATGTACGGGCTGCTCTTCGTGTGTGTGGTCGAGACCGTGGGGCTGTCGGTGCTGCTGGCCGACCGGCCGGTCGCGCACGCGGTGGTGCTGGTGCTCGATGTCCAGACGGTGCTGTTCCTGCTGGGGCTGCGGGCCGCGGCGGTGGTACGGCCGCATGTGCTGGGGCGCGGGGTGCTGCGGGTGCGGAGCGGGGCTCACGTGGACGTCGCGATACCGCTGGACCGGATCGCGTCGGTGCGGCGGGAGTCGCTCTACACCCACGAGAAGGCGGACGGCGAGCTTGACCTTCCGGTGGGTTCACGGACGTCGCTCACCCTGTCGCTCACCGAGCCCGTGAACGCCCCGAGCCTGCTGGGACGCCCCCGGCCGGTGCGGGTGATCCGCCTCCACGCCGACGACCCCGCCGGCCTCCACACGGCCCTGACCCGGCCCCCGCTCCCCTCCTCCGCCGGCCCGGCCCCCGCCCGACCGGCCGGGTGACCCGCCGGTGGCCTGGACCCGCCGGTGGCCCTACCCCCGGCGGGTCCAGGCCACCGGTACTCCGACCCGCCGGCGCTCCGACCCGCCGGTGGGTCAGACGGACCGGGTGGGCAGGGGCCGGCCGTACCAGTCCTCGATGAGGCGGGCGGCGATGGAGATGCCGTACGGGGGCAGGACCTCGCCGGAGGCGAACGCGGCGGAGAGCTCGTCCCGCGAGAACCACCGGGCCTCGCTGATCTCCTCGCCGTCGACCTCCGTCTCCGTGGTCGTCGCGTGCGCCATGAAGCCCAGCATCAGGCTGGACGGGAACGGCCACGGCTGGCTGGCGACGTAGGAGACGTCGCCGATGACCACGCCGGCCTCCTCGAAGACCTCGCGCCGCACCGCCGCCTCGATGGACTCCCCGGGCTCCACGAACCCGGCGAGCGTCGAGAACCGGCCCTCGGGCCAGTGCACCTGCCGCCCGAGCAGGATCCGGTCGTCGTCGTCGGTGACGGCCATGATGACCGCGGGGTCGGTGCGCGGGTAGTGCTCCGCCCCGCACTTGGGGCAGCGCCGCACGTGCCCGGCCGCGGCGATCACCGTCTTGCCGCCGCAGCGGGAGCAGAAGCGGTGCAGCCGCTGCCAGTTCTCCAGCGCGACCGCGTGCACCATCAGCCCGGCGTCCCGGTCGGACAGCAGCAGCCCCGCCTCCCGCAGCCCGGCGGGCCTCGCGGACTGGTCCAGGCGGCCCGGCAGCGAGTCGCGCTGCAGCGCGAAGTACCGCACGCCGTCCTCGTCGGTGCCGAGGAAGTAACGGTGCGCCTCGGTGGGCGGCGCCTCGAAGGAGGGCGTGGTCACCAGCTCGGTGCGCCCGTCCGGCGTCTCGTCGATGAGCACCTGTCCGCCGGAGACCACGAAGCAGCGGGTGGTCGGGTGGCTCCAGGCGGCGGCCAGCCAGGCCTCGTCGAGCCGGTGGTGGGCGGCCCGGTCGATGCCGGAGTCCGCGGTGAGCGCGATGGGGCGGTCGGCCGCCGGACCGCCGGCCCCGGGCGTCTCGGCGGAGTCTGCGGGATCGGCGGCGCGTGCGGTGGTCGAAGCGGTCACGGCAGGTTCGGGCTCCCCCTGTGATGCGGCCGGCCCGTCGGCGGCGGCGTGGGCGTCGGTGGTGTCAGCGGGCATGGCGCAGGCTCTCCGCGAGATCTCCCCAGAGGTACGCGGTGGTCTCCACGCCCTTGAGCAGCAGGTCCAGCTCGACCTTCTCGTTGGGGGCGTGCCAGCCGTCGGACGGCACCGAGATGCCGAGGAACAGCACCGGCGCGCCCAGCACCTCCTGGAGGTCGGCGGCGGGCCCCGAGCCGCCCTCACGGGTGAAGCGGATCGGCCGGTCGAAGGCGCGCCCCATGGCGCGGGCCAGCGACTGCAGCGCCGGGTGGTCGAGCGGCGTCAGGCAGGGCCGGGTGGCGCCGCCGAAGTGGATCTCGTGACGGACGCCGGCGGGGACCCGCTCGGCGACCCAGGCGCGCACCAGGTCCTCGATCCGGCCGGCGTCCTGGCCGGCGACCAGCCGGAAGGTCAGCTTGGCCATCGCGGAGGACGGGACGATCGTCTTGCCGCCGGCTCCCTGGTAGCCGCCGCCGATGCCGTTGACCTCGGCGGTCGGGCGGGCCCAGATGCGCTCCAGGGTGGTGTAGCCGGCCTCGCCGGAGGCGGCGTGCGACTTGGCGGTGCGCAGCCACCGCTCCTCGTCGAACGGCAGCTCGGCGAAGAGGGCGCGCTCGCGCTCGGTGAGCTCGACGACGCCGTCGTAGAAGCCGGGGATCGCGACCCGGCCGTCCGCGTCGTGCAGCGCGGCGACCAGGCGGGCGAGGGCGGTGGCCGGGTTGGGCACGGCACCGCCGAACGAGCCGGAGTGGATGTCCTGGTCGGGGCCGAAGAGGCGCACCTCGAACTCGGCGAGCCCGCGCATGCCCGTGCAGACGGTCGGGGTGTCCTCGGACCACATGCCGGTGTCGGAGACGATCACGGAGTCGGCCGCGAGCCGGTCGGCGCGCTCCTCGACCAGCGCCCGGAAGTGCGGGGAGCCGGACTCCTCCTCGCCCTCCACCAGCAGCTTGAGGTGGACGGCGGGGGCCGTGCGGCCGGTGGCGGCGAGGTGGGCGCGGACGCCGAGGGTGTGGAAGAAGACCTGGCCCTTGTCGTCGGCGGCACCGCGCGCGTACATCCGGCCGTCCTTCACGACGGGCTCGAACGGTTCGGTGTCCCAGCCGTCCTCACGGGCGGCGGGCTGGACGTCGTGATGGCCGTAGACGAGCACGACCGGGGCGTCCGGGTCCTCGGCGGGCCACTCGGCGAAGACGGCCGGGGCTCCGGGGGTGTCCCAGACCTCGACGACCGGGAAGCCGGTGTCCTTCAGCGCTCCGGCCAGCCACTCCGCGCTGCGCCGCACGTCCTCGGCGTGCTCGGGCTGGGCCGAGACGGACGGGATCCGCAGCCACTGGGAGAGCTCCTCGAGGAACGAGGCGCTGTGCTGCTCGATGTACGTCCGGACGGCGCTGTCCAAGGTCTCGCTCATGCTCTCGACCCTATCGGCCCGAACCCGTGTGCCGGTGGGCCGAAGGGGGCGACGGCGCAGTGGGACGTGCCACCCCGGCCGGGCGGACCGCCGCACCGTCGCCCGTTTCGTCCGGATCGTCCCCGGAAAGAAGCCGTTCCAGCGCCTCGCGGCCGGGCAGATCGGCCGGGCGGACCACCTCTCCCGTACGGATGTACAAGAAGGACGCTGTGACCGATTCCACGGGTATCCCCCGCTGTTCCGCCCAGGCCAGCCGGTAGACGGCGAGCTGCAGCGGGTCGGCGGTGGGGGCGCGGTTGGTCTTCCAGTCGACGATCTCGTACCGGACCTCCTCGCCGTCCGTCTCCCGGTAGACGGCGTCGATCCGGCCGCGCACCACCCGGCCGGCGAGGGCGAGCTGGAACGGCGCCTCGACGCGGAAGGGGGTGCGGCGGGCGTACTCGGTGCGCTCGAACGCCTCCTTGAGCGCCTCCAGGTCGCGCTCGTCCTCGATCTCCGCGTCGCTCCCCGGCAGTTCGTCGGGCCCCAGCATGGGCAGCCGCAGCGCCTCGAAACGGGACTCCACCCAGGCGTGGAACCGGGTGCCGCGGCGGGCCGCGGGCTGCGGCGGGCGGGGCATGGGACGGGCCAGCTCCCGGGCGAACGCGTCGGGGTCCTCGTTCAGGCGCATCAGCTCGGAGGCGGTGAGCGAGGCGGGCAGCCGGACCTCGGTGACCGCCTGCCGGGCGCGCAGCAGCTCCTCGGCGAGCACGTCGAGGTCCCGGTCCCAGGACGCGACGGCCCGCGCCTCCTCGGGGGTGAGGCGGGCGGCGGCGGGCGCGTCCTGCCGCGGAAACGGGGCGCGCGGCGACACGGCGACCGCACCGGAGCCGGACCCCGGGCCGGTCCCGGGCTCCGACTCCGGCTCGGGCGCGGGCTCCGGCTCGGGCGCGGGCGCGGAGTCCCACGCCGGCTCCACCTCCGGATCCGGTTCCGGCGGAGGCGCCTGGTGCGGGAGGGCGACGGGACGTTCCGTGGACAGGGAGTCCCAGTCCGGGAGCGCGCCGTCGGGGTCCTCGTACGCCTCCGGGGGGAGGTCGTCGACGTCGTCGGGCGGCGGGGGCCAGTCGGGGTCGTAGGGCTCCGGGCCCGGCTCGGGGAGCGGGTCCGGCAGCGGGGCGGCGGCCGGGTGCGGGTCCTCGTGGCCGGCGGCGCGTTCCAGGTACGCGAGCACGACCCGCTCCGCCTCCCGGCGGCGCCGCAGCGCCTCCCGGTCCAGCGGCAGCGGCCACGCATGCTCCACGGTGTCCTCGGCGAGCGCCGGGTTCTCCTCGTCGGGCTCCGGCTCGTCGGCCCAGACCTCGATCTCGCCGTACCCGGCGACACAGTGGTCGTGCAGCGCCCGCAGGAACGTGGACGGCCCCCGCCTGGTCTTCTGGCTGGGGCCCCACCAGTGGCCGGACCCGAGCAGCAGGGAGCGCGGCCGGGTGAAGGTGACGTAGCCGAGGCGGAGTTCCTCGGTGCCGTGGTGGTCCTTCATGTCGGCGTGGAACGCCTTGAGTCCCGCCGCGTCCCAGCCGGTGACGTCGGGCAGCGTCCCGGCGTCGCCGCGCAGGGAGTGCGGGAGGACCTTGCCGTGGGCGGTCCACCGTTCCTGGCCCTTGCTGTCCGGGAAGGTGCCGGTGACCAGGCCGGGCACGACCACGACGTCCCACTCCAGCCCCTTGGACTTGTGCGCGGTGAGCACCTTGACGGTGTTCTCCCCGCCGGGCAGGGCGTTGTCGAGGCCCTTCTCGTACTGCTGGGCCGTGCGCAGGAAGCCGAGGAAGGCGAGCAGGGTGGCGCGGCCCTCGTCGGCGGTGGCCGTGGCGGCGAAGGAGGCGGCGACGTCGAGGAAGTTGTGCAGCGTCTCCCGGCGGCGGGCGGCCAGCGCCTGCGGGGAGGCGGACAGTTCGACCTCCAGGCCGGTCACCGCGAGGACCCGGTGCAGCACGTCCATCAGCGGGTCGGCGAGCGAACGCCGCAGGTCGCGCAGTTCGGCGGCGAGCCGGGCGAAGCGGACGCGCGCCTCCGCGGAGAACGGCAGCCCGTCGTCGGAACCGTCCGAGGAGGGCTCCAGGAAGGTGTCGAGGGCGTCGGCGAGCGAGATCACCTCGGCCGGGTCGGTGCCCTCGACGGCGGCGGCGAGCCGCCGCTCCGGGTCGTCCTCGCCCCGGTCGCGGGCGACCAGCAGCCGGGCGCGGCGCCCGAGCAGGGCCAGGTCGCGCGGGCCGATCCGCCAGCGCGGGCCGGTGAGCAGACGGACCAGGGAGGCGTTGGCGCCGGGGTCCTGCAGGACCTCGCAGGTGGCGACCAGGTCGGCGACCTCGGGCAGGCTGAGCAGCCCGGACAGACCGACCACCTCCACCGGCACGTCGCGGGCGACGAGGGCCGCGTGGATCTCCGGGAAGTCGGCCGACTTGCGGCACAGCACGGCGATCTCGCCGGGGGCGGTGCCGGTGCGGACCAGGTGGGCGATCGAGTCCGCCACCCACGCCATCTCCTCGGCGTGGGTGCGCAGCAGGGCGCAGCGCACCAGGCCGTCGCGTTCGGCGCCGGGGGCGGGGCGCAGGGCCTCGACGCCCTCGTGCATCGCACGCAGCGGGGCGGCCAGGCCGTTGGCCAGGTCGAGGAGGCGGCCGCCGCTGCGGCGGTTCTCGCTGAGGGCGAGCCGGTCGGCGGGGCGGCCGTCGGCGTGCGGGAAGTGCTCGGGGAAGTCGTCGAGGTTGGCGACCGAGGCGCCGCGCCAGCCGTAGATGGCCTGGCAGGGATCGCCGACCGCGGTGACCGGGTGTCCGGTGCCGTTGCCGAAGAGGTGGGAGAGCAGGATGCGCTGGGCGACCGAGGTGTCCTGGTACTCGTCGAGCAGGACGACCCGGTACTGGTCGCGCAGGATCGTGCCGACCTCGGGGCGGGTCCGGGCGAGTTCCGCGGACAGGGCGATCTGGTCGCCGAAGTCGAGCAGGTCGCGCTCGTTCTTGGCGGCGCGGTAGCGGGTGACCAGTTCGGCGAGCTGGCGGCGGGCGGCGGCGGCCTCGGGGACCTTGCGGAGGTCGGCGTTGGAGAGCTTGGCGCGGCCGAGGAGTTCGAGCAGGTCGGCGTCGAAGGCGCGCAGGCGGCCGGGGGCCACCAGGTGTTCGGCCAGCTCGCCGTCGAGGGCGAGGAGGTCGCTGACCAGGGTGGAGAAGGTGCCGGTGAGCGCCGGGTAGGGGCCGGGCGCCTCGCGCAGCACCCGGGCGGCGAGCTGGTGGCGGGCGGCGCCGGTGAGCAGCCGGGCGGTGGGTTCCAGGCCGATGCGCAGGCCGTGGTCGGTGAGCAGCCGGCCGGCGAACGAGTGGTAGGTGGAGATCAGCGGCTCGCCCGGCACCGCGTCGGGGTCCGCCGCGCCGGGGCCGGTGGGGTCGACGGCGTCCGGGTCGGTGACGCCCGCCTTCACCAGGGCCTTGCGGACGCGCTCCGACAGCTCGGCGGCGGCCTTGTTGGTGAAGGTGAGGCCGAGCACCTGCTCGGGGGCGACCTGACCGGTGCCGGCCAGCCAGACGACGCGGGCGGCCATCACGGTGGTCTTGCCGGAGCCCGCGCCCGCGACGATCACCTGCGGCGCGGGCGGGGCCGTGATGCAGGCGATCTGCTCGGGGGTGAACGGGATCCCCAGCAGCGACTTCAGCTGCTCGGGGTCGGTGAGACGGGCGCGGGACACGTGTCGAGGCTAGCGGCGCGCTCGGACATCCCGGACCGCGCGGCCCGGATCACCGCAGGTCGGCGACGCGTGTGGTGCGGGAGTTCACAACCGGGCACCCGCCGGCGCGGGGTCGAACGGGACGGCTCGGGCCCGGCCGGGCGGGACTGGTCGCCCCCTGCCGCCGGGCCAGAGGCTCGACACCGACCGGGCGGGCCCACGCCTCGGCACCGACCCCGAACCGCCGGGCGCGGCCGGCTCGGCCCCGCCCCGCCAGCCCCGAAGGCTCGGCCCCGCCCCGCCGGCCCCGAAGGCTCGGCATCCGACCGGCCGGGCACGGCGGCTGCCCGCCACCGACCGGCGAGGCGGTCGGACGTCTGCCGGGCAGCACGGGCCGGCGAAGGCCCCTGCGACACCACTCGGTGCCGGGCGGCGAAGGTCGGCCAACACCGCTCGGCCCCGGCCGGACGCGACGGCTCGACCCGGCCGGGCGACGTGTGTGCGCCACTGACCGCCCGAGGCGATGCGACGCAGGCCAGGCCGACATGCGGGCCGGGGCAGGCGGGTCGGGGCAGGCGGGTCGGGGCAGGCGGGTCGGGGCAGGCGGACCGAAGCAGGGAGGCCGGGCCAAGCGGACCGTGGCAGGCGGACCGAAGCAGGGAGGCCGAGGCAGGCGGACCGAAGCAGGGAGGCCGAGGCAGCCGGACAGAGGCAGGCGGACCGAAGCAGGCAGACCGAAGCAGGCAGACCGAGGCAGGGAGGCCGGGCCACGGGGCGCGTCCCCGGCCGGACAGGGCTCGGTGGCGGTGTCACTCCACCACGTGACGGCCCTCCGGGCGGGCGGAGCAGCTGGCGCGGAAGGCGCAGTGGTCGCACTGCCGCCCGGCGGCCGGGGTGAACCTCTCGTCCAGCACCTTGCCCGCCGCCGTGGCGAGCAGGTCCCCCACCCACGCACCGCCGTCCGGCGACTGGGCCTGCACCTTGGGCAGGGCGTCCCCGCCCTCCTTCTTGGGCGCGGCCTGCCGCAGGTGGACCAGCTCCGCTCCCCCGGGCTCGGGCCGCTCGCCGTCGAACAGCTCGTCGACCGCGCCCTCCCGGACGGCGAGCTGGTAGACGGCGAGCTGCGGGTGGCGTGCCACCTCGGCCCCGGTCGGCGCGTTCTTGCCGGTCTTGAAGTCCACCACGTACGCCCGCCCCTGGGCGTCCCGCTCGACGCGGTCCATGGAGCCGCGGATGCGCACCTGGTACTCCCCGGCCTCCAGCGTGACGTCGAAGTCGTGCTCGGTGGCGACGGGGACGCGGCCGGCGGTCTCGCGGCCCATGACGTGCCAGTTCAGGAAGCGTTCCAGCGCGACCCGGGCGGTCTCCCGCTCCTGCGCGGACTTCCAGGGCGCGTCGAAGGCGAGCGCGTTCCACACCGAGTCCAGGCGTTCCATCAGCACGTCCAGGTCGGCGGGGGTGCGCCCGGAGGCGACCTCGTCGGCCAGCACGTGGACCACGTTGCCGAAGCCCTGGGCGGCCGTGGCCGGGGTGTCGGCCTTCACCTCGCGGCCGAGGAACCACTGGAGGGAGCAGGTGTTGGCGAGCTGGTCGAGGGCGCTGCCGGAGAGCGCGACGGGGCGGTCCCGCTCGCGCAGCGGCACCTTGCTCTCGGTGCGCTCGAGCATGCCCCACCACCGGTAGGGGTGCGCGGCGGGCACCAGCGGGCGGCCCTCCTCGTCGGTGAGGGCGGCGAGCCGCGCCAGGCGGCGGGCGGCGGCGTCCCGCAGGGCCTCCGAGGCCTCCGGGTCGACGGTGGTGGCCCGCAGCTCGGCGACCAGCGCGGCCACCGCCAACGGGCGGCGGGGCCGGCCGGTGACGTCCCGCGGCTCGACGCCGAGCTCGGTGATGAACCGGGAGGGCTGGTCCCCGTCCTCCGCCGGCGCCTTCACCGCGGTGACCACCAGGCGCTCACGGGCACGGGTGGCCGCCACGTAGAACAGGCGGCGCTCCTCGGAGAGCAGGGCCCCCGGGGAGAGGGGCTCGGCGAGGCCGTCCCGGCCGATGCGGTCGGCCTCCAGCAGGGAGCCGCGGCGGCGCAGGTCGGGCCAGAGCCCTTCCTGGACCCCGGCGACCACCACCAGCCGCCACTCCAGGCCCTTGGAACGGTGCGCGGTCATCAGCCGCACCGCCTCGGGCCGCACGGCACGGCGGGTCAGGGTGTCGGCGGCGATGTCCTGGGCGTCGATCTCCGCCAGGAAGTTGAGCGCGCCGCGGCCGCCGATGCGTTCCTCGGCGCGGGACGCCGTGGCGAACAGGGCGCAGACGGCGTCCAGGTCCCGGTCCGCGTTGCGTCCGGCGGCGCCGCCCCGTCGGGCGGCGCGCTCCAGACGGCCGGGCCAGCCGGTGCCGTTCCACAGCTCCCAGAGGGCCTCCTCGGCGGTGCCGCCCTCGGCGAGCAGGTGCCGGGCGCGGCGCAGCAGCTCCCCGAGCTGCTGGGCGCCCCGGGCGTACGACGGGTCATGCACGGTCAGCCGCTCCGGTTCGGCCAGCGCCCGGGCGATCAGGTCGTCGGACGGCGGCGGCAGCGGGTTGCCGGCCGCGCGCTCCTCGTCGCGCAGCGCCCGGCCCAACCGGCGCAGGTCCGCGGTGTCCATGTTGGCCAGCGGGGACGCCAGCAGCGTGAGCGCCGTCTCGGTGTCGAGCCACGCGGGCACGACACCGGCCGCCGTGTCCTCACCGCCGGGCTCGCCGGGCTCCTCACCGCCGTCGGCGAGCCCGCCCCCGGCCTCCGGGCCCGCCCCGGGCGCACCCCCGTCCTCCGCCCCGGAAGCACCACCGGAGGCACCGTCGTCACGGCGGCCCCCCGCGCCACCACGGCCGTCCCCGGCACTACGGCCGTCCCCGGCACCACGGTCGTCCTCGCCGTCGCCGCCCGCCCCGGGGCCCCGTCCGTCCTCCCGTGCCGCACCGGCGTACGCGTCCCGGTCCTCCGCGGCTGTCCCACCCGCCTCCGACGCCTCCTCCGCGGCTGGGACGCCGCCGCCGGACTCCGCCCGGGCGACCGCGCGCAGGGCGGTCAGCAGCGGAGCCACCGCCGGCTCGTGCCGCAGCGGGACGTCGTCACCGTCGACGTCCAGCGGAACGCCCGCGGCCGTGAGCGCACGGCGTATCACCGGCAGGGATCGCGACCCCGCCCTCACCAGCACCGCCATCTCCGACCACGGCACCCGGTCCTCCAGGTGGGCGCGGCGCAGGATGTCGGCGACGTTGGCGAGCTCCGTCCCGGCGGTCGGGTAGGTGTAGACCTCCACCGAGCCGCCCTCGCGGTCCGCGGCCAGCTCCCGGTGGGCGCGGACCTTCTCCGCGGGCAGCCGGGTCAGCGGCATCCGCCGGGTGACCAGCCTGGTCGCGGCGAGCAGGCCGGCCCCGGCCCGGCGGGAGGTCCGCAGCACCTCCACCGGCGCCGGAGTGCCGTCGGTCCGGGGGAAGACGTGCGGGAAGTCGAGGATGCCGTTCACGTCGGCGCCGCGGAAGGCGTAGATCGACTGGTCGGGGTCGCCGAAGGCCACCAGGGTGCGCCCGCCCCCGGCCAGCGCCCGCAGCAGCCGGACCTGGGCCGGGTCGGTGTCCTGGTACTCGTCGACGAGGACCGCGTCGTACTCGGCGGCGAGCCGGTTGCCGACCTCGGGGCGGTGGGCCAGCAGCACCGCGCGGTGCACCAGCTCGGCGTAGTCGACGACGCCCTGCAGGTCGAGGACGTCCAGGTACTCGGCGAGGAACGCCGCGGCGGCCCGCCAGTCGGGCCGGCCTATCCGGCGGGCGAACGCGTCCAGCGCCGCCGCGTCCAGGCCGAGCTCACGGCTGCGGGCGAGCACGGCCCGGACCTCGTCGGCGAAGCCCCGGGTGGTGAGGCAGGAGCGCAGGTCGTCGGGCCAGCGGACGTGGGGGAGGCCCAGCCGCTCCAGCTCGGGCTGGCCCGCCAGCAGCTCCCGCACCGTGACGTCCTGCTCCGGGCCGGAGAGCAGGCGCAGCGGCTCCGCGAAGAGCCCGCTGTCCTGGTGGGCGCGGACCAGGGCGTAGCAGAAGGAGTGGAAGGTGGTGGCCTGCGGCGCCCGGGCGGCGCCCACCCGCGCCGCCATGCGGTCGCGCAGCTCCATGGCGGCCTTGCGGCTGAAGGTGAGGACGAGTATCCGCGCGGGGTCGCCACCGCGCGCGATCCGCGCGGCGACCGACTCCACCAGGGTGGTGGTCTTGCCCGTGCCGGGGCCGGCGAGGACCAGCAGCGGCCCCGAGCGGTGGTCCACCACGGCGCGCTGCGCGGCGTCGAGCCGGGGCGGCTCGGGCACGGCGACCGGGGTCCGGACCAGCCGGTACCCGCCGTCGGGCGCCCACCACGCCTGGCGGCGCGCGGGTGACGCGGTGGTGGAGGGGATGCTCATGGTTTCGCCGGTCCTGGTGGTGCGGAACGAGTGCGTGCGGTGGGTGCGTGAGGGAGGTCCCTGAGGGGCCGGTGGGAAGGTGGTCGTCCGTCGAACGTACGGCATGCCGGGGCGGTGCCCGTACGAGTCCGCCGACAGCGGGATTCACCCGGACGGCCCACAGGGGGCGCCGACCGGCCGGTTCAGGCCCTGCGAGGCCTTCCCCGGTCGCGGGGCCGGCTCCGAAGGCCCGGCCGCCCGGCGGGGTCTGTCATTCCTCCGGCCCCGCCCCCGACGGGGCGCCGTCCCACCGGGCCCGGCGCATGTCGAGCCTCGGCAGTGATCCGCGGGTCGCCCCGCCGGCCTCCCGCAGCGGCGTGCCCTCCGCGCGGTAGTGCTCCAGCGCGCGCAGTTCGTGGCCGGGCAGCAGGTGGCCGTCGGCCCGGACCACCCGCCACCAGGGGACCGCGCTCCCGTAGAGCGCCATCACCCGTCCCACCTGGCGCGGACCGCCCTCGCCGAGCCACTCGGCGACATCCCCGTAGGTCATCACCCGGCCGGGAGGGATCCGTTCCGCCACCTCCAGGACCAGCTCGGCGTACTCGGGGTACGTGGGGAGCGAGTCTCCGGACCGCCGCTCGTCACTCATCCGACCCATCCTGCCGCACCCCTCCGACATGCCCCGCACACTCACGCCCCGATCCCGCACCACACCGGACCCGGCCCCGCACCCCTCGCGCCCCGATCCCGCACCACACCGGACCCGGCCCCGCACCCCTCGCGCCCCGATCCCGCACCACACCGGACCCGGCCCCGCACCCCTCGCGCCCCGGT
>NZ_JBEYUK010000006.1:284074-294660 GCF_040643475.1 Streptomyces sp. NPDC047130
CGCCCCGATCCCGCACCACACCGGACCCGGCCCCGCACCCCTCGCGCCCCGATCCCGCACCACACCGGACCCGGCCCCGCACCCCTCGCGCCCCGCTCCCCCGCCGCTCGCGGACCGGTCCAGCACCGATCTCGCACGGCTTCCCCGCCCGGCCCGCGCCGTCCCCGGACCCGCGCCGCGCGCGCCCGGACCACCTCCGGGGCGTGCCCCGGAGGCGTGCGCGGCGTATTTCACGCCCATGGATCGCCCCCTGACCCCACCATGGGTCTGCCCGGCATGCCACCATCGTGCGGGCGGTGACTGGTGAGACGTGAGCAGAACGAGACCGAGGAGTGGCAGGGCGTGCATCCCGAAGAGGCGGAGAGCGCTGCCGAGGTCTCGCCACGCCCGGAAGCAGACATGACAGAAGCATCCCGACCGGACCAGGCCGACGGCGCCCCTGGCGGAGCCCTCGCCGGGACGCCCGGAAAAGGCGCCCCGGCCCACGGTGACACGGCCGGCCGCCCCGTGCCCGGCGGAGCCACCGACGCGGCATCCCTCGGCGGCGGGGCCACCCTCGCGGTGACCGGCGGCGGCGGAAGGACCGGGGGCGGGAAGCCCCAGGCCGGACAGGCCCGAGGCAGCGAACCCCAGGCCGGACAGACCCGAGGCAGCGAGACCCAGGCCGAAGAGGTCCAGGGCGAGGAGGTCGCGGGCGACGAGCCCCTGCTCCCCGCCCGTGTCCACCGCCCCTCGGACCTGATGCGGCTGCTGATCGGCCTGCTGGCCGTGGCCGTGCTGCTGGCCGTCGCAGCCTTCGCCGAGGGCGCCACCTCCGGACTCGAGCAGGACATCAACGAGGGCACGACCGCCGCCCCCGACTTCCTGATCAAGGTGGCCGGACTGGCGTCCAGCATCGCCATCCTGCTGGTCCCGGTCGCCTTCGCGGTGGAGCGGCTGATCAAGCGGGACGCGCTGCGGATCGCCGACGGCGTGCTGGCCGCGGTCCTCGCGCACGGCGTCACCCTCGCCACCGACCTGTGGGTGGCGCGGGCCGCGCCGCAGGCCATCCAGGACGCGCTGACCCAGCTGGCGCCGGGCGGCAGCGGCGCGACCGCCGCGTTCACCGACCCGGTGCACGGCTACCTCGCCCCGGTCATCGCCTTCATGACCGCCGTGGGACTGGCCCGAAGACCGCGCTGGCGGACCGTCCTGTGGATCGTGCTGGCCCTCGACGCGTTCTCCATGCTGGTCAGCGGCTACACCACCCCCTTCTCCATCCTGCTGACCATCCTCATCGGCTGGAGCGTCGCCTACGGCACCCTCTACGCCGTCGGCTCGCCCAACATCCGGCCCACCGGGCGCACCCTGACGGCCGGGCTGCGGCACGTCGGTTTCCGCCCGGTCTCGGCCCGCCAGGAGGCGGAGGGAGAGGGCCAGGAGAGCGACCGGGGCCGCCGCTACTTCGTCACCCTGGAGGACGGCCGGCCCCTGGACGTCACCGTGGTGGACCGCGAGCAGCAGGCGCAGGCCTTCTACTACCGGGTCTGGCGCAACCTCACGCTGCGCGGCTCTGCCACCCGCCGCAGCCTCCAGTCGCTGCGCCAGGCGCTGGAGCAGGAGGCCCTGCTGGCCTACGCCGCCATCGCCGCCGGCGCCAACGCGCCGAGACTGATCGCCACCGCCGAGCTCGGTCCGGACGCCGTGATGCTGGTGTACGAGCACACCGGGGGCCGTCCGCTGGACCAGCTCGAGGACGACGAGATCACCGACGAGCTGCTGCGCGACACCTGGCGCCAGGTGAAGGCCCTGCAGTCCCGCCGGATCGCGCACCGCAGGCTGGCCGGCGACGCCATCCTGGTGGACCCCTCGGGCTCGGTGATCCTGTCCGACCTGCGCGGCGGCGAGATCGCCGCGGGCGACCTGCTGCTGCGGCTGGACACCGCGCAGCTGCTGACCACGCTGGGCCTGCGCGTCGGCGCGCAGCGCGCCGTGGCCGCGGCCGTGGACGTGCTGGGGCCGGACGCGGTCGCCGACTGCCTGCCCATGCTGCAGCCGATCGCGCTGACCCGTTCCACTCGCGCCACCCTGCGCCGACTGGGCCGGGAGCGCGCCCAGCGGGAGCGGGAGGCGGTGCTGGAGGCCTCCGACAAGGCACGGGCGCTGCGCGCCGCCGAGCGCGAGGCGGGCGCCGGCGGGGCGACGGCCGCGGACCGCAAGACGCTCAAGGCGGAGCAGCGGGCCGACAAGCGGGCCGTCGACGAGGCGCTGGACGAGGCACGCGAGGAGGACCTGCTGTCGCAGATCCGCCACCAGGTGCTGCTGATCCGTCCGCAGGCCCCGGTGGAACCGGCCCGGCTGGAGCGGATCCGTCCCCGCACGCTGATCACCATCATCGCGGGCGCGATCGGCGCCTACTTCCTGGTGTCCCAGCTGGCCCACGTCCCGTTCGCCTCGCTGATCTCGCAGGCGCACTGGGGCTGGGTGGCCGCCGCGGCGCTGTTCGCGGCGCTCAGCTACGTGGCGGCGGCGATGTCCCTGCTGGGGTTCGTGCCGGAGCGGGTGCCCTTCTGGCGCACGGTCTCCGCGCAGGTGGCCGGGTCGTTCGTGAAGATCGTCGCCCCGGCGGCGATCGGCGGCGTCGCGCTGAACACCCGGTTCCTGCAGAAGGCGGGCATCCGGCCCGGTCTCGCGGTGGCCAGCGTGGGCGCCTCGCAGCTCTTCGGGCTGGGCGCGCACATCCTGCTGCTGCTGGTGTTCGGCTATCTCACCGGCATCGAGAAGACGCCGTCGCTGTCCCCCTCCCGGACGGTGATCGCGGGTCTGCTGACGGTCGCGGTCCTGGTGCTGGTGGTGACCTCGGTGCCGTTCCTGCGGAAGTTCGTGGCGACCCGGGTCCGCTCGCTCTTCGCGGGCGTGGTGCCGCGCATGCTGGACGTGCTGCAGCGCCCGCAGAAGCTGGCCACCGGCATCGGCGGCATGCTCCTGCTGACCACGTGCTTCGTCCTGTGCCTGGACGCCTCGGCCCGGGCCTTCGGCAGCGGGACGACGGACGTGAGCCTGGCGAGCGTGGCCGTGGTGTTCCTGGCCGGCAACGCGCTCGGCTCGGCCGCGCCCACCCCGGGCGGCATCGGCGCGGTCGAGGCGACGCTCACCATCGGTCTGGTGGCGATCGGCCTGACCCAGGAGGTCGCGTTCCCCGCGGTGCTGCTCTTCCGCCTCTTCACCCTGTGGCTCCCGGTGCTGCCCGGCTGGTTCTGCTTCAGCCAGCTGACACGGCGCGAGGCGCTCTGACCGCACGCGGGTCGTCCGCACGGACTCCGAGCGCGCCGGGTCACCCGCACGCGCCCCGGCCGCACCCGGAACACCCGCACGCGCTCCGACCGCGCCGGGTAACCCGGACGGGTCCCGAACCCGCGCGGCCTTGCGGGGGGCGCAGGAACATGGCGGCATGCCCTTCGCCTCCCGGACCCGCACCGCAGCCCTGCTGACCACGGCCGTCATCGCCGCCGGAGCCCTCACGGCGTGCGGCGGGGAGGACGGCGACGTGCGCGAGCAGTCGCTGGAGTGGGAAGACTGCCCGGCCCCCTCCGACGCCCAGGGCGGCGGCGCCTCGCCGTCCCCGCTGCCCCGTGACGGCGTCTGGCAGTGCACCACCATGCGGGCGCCGCTGAACTGGTCGGAGCCCGAGGGCGAGACCATCGGCATCCAGCTCATCCGGGTCCGCTCCACCGGCGGCGAGCGCGACCGCATCGGCTCCCTGATTTTCAACTTCGGCGGCCCCGGCGGCTCCGGAGTCACGACCCTGCCCGCCTTCGGCCAGGAGTACGAGAAGCTGCGCACCCGCTACGACCTGGTCAGCTTCGACCCGCGCGGGGTGGGCCGCAGCGAGCCCGTGGAGTGCGAGAACGCGAGCCGGCTGGACGCCTTCTTCCAGAAGGACGGCACCCCCGACGACGCCCAGGAACGCGCCGAGTACGAGAGGGGGCTGCGGGACTTCAACGAGGCCTGCGAGGAGAACTCGGGCGAGGTCCTCCCCCACGTCCGCACCACCGACGCGGCCCGCGACATGGACCTGATGCGCGAACTGCTCGGCGACGACAAGCTCCACTACTTCGGCATCTCGTACGGCACCGAACTGGGCGGCGTCTACGCGCACCTGTTCCCCGAGCGGGTGGGCCGGGCCGTCTTCGACGCCGTCGTCGACCCGACGCAGAACCCGGAGCAGGGATCGCTGGGCCAGGCCCGCGGCTTCCAGCGGGCACTGGACAACTTCGCCGAGGACTGCGCGGCCCAGCCGGACGAGGCGTGCCCGATCGGCACCGACGCCGAGGACGTCAAGCGGCGCATCGCCCGGCTCCTCGACGACCTGGAGACGCGCCCGCTGCCCGGCTCGTTCCCACGCCGGCTCACCGAGACGGCCGCCACCGGCGGCATCGCCCAGGCCCTGTACTCGAAGGACTTCTGGCCGTACCTCACGCAGGCGCTGGACGAGGCGTACGACGGTGACGGGCGGACGCTGCTGGCCCTGTCCGACTCGATGAACGGCCGCAACGAGAGCGGCGAGTACAGCAACCTGGTGGCCGCCAACACGGCGATCAACTGCTCCGACGACAAGCCGCGGTACGACACCGCCGCCGTGCGGCGGGCGCTGCCGCGGTTCCGCGAGGCGTCGCCGGTGTTCGGCGACTACCTGGCCTGGTCGATGCTCAACTGCTCGGACTGGCCGGTGGCCGGGGCCGCCGACCACCCGGACGTCAGCGCTCCGGGAGCGCCGCCGATCCTGGTCGTCGGCAACACCGGCGACCCGGCGACCCCCTACGAGGGCACCCGGCGGATGGTCGAGGCCCTCGGCCCGGGCGTGGGCGTGGAGCTCACCTACCGGGGCGAGGGGCACGGGGCCTACGACAGCGGCGACCGGTGCGTGCAGGACGCGGTGAACGGCTACCTGCTGGACGGCAGGGTGCCCCGCTCGGGAACCGTCTGCGGCTGAGGCCCGCGCGCGGCCGGCCGCGGCCCCGGCGCGGCGCGAACCCTCCGCTCGTCCCGTGAACGCGGAAAGGCCCACGGCGCGGGCTGCGCCGTGGGCCTTCCGGACATGGGTGACGCGGATCGGGCCCGGCTCAGTAGACGGGCTTGGCGGGCTCGATCTGGTTGACCCAGCCGATCACGCCACCGCCGACGTGGACCGCGTCCGAGAAGCCCGCGGACTTCAGCACCGCGAGGACTTCCGCACTGCGGACACCCGTCTTGCAATGCAGGACGATCTTCTTGTCCTGCGGCAGACCCTCCAGCGCCGAGCCCATCAGGAACTCGTTCTTCGGGATCAGCCGCGCGCCCGGGATCGACACGATCTCGTACTCGTTGGGCTCGCGGACGTCGATGATGTCGATGTTCTCACCGTCGTCGATCCACTCCTTGAGCTGCTTGGGAGTGATCGTCGAGCCGGCGGCGGCCTCCTGGGCCTCCTCCGAGACGACGCCGCAGAAGGCCTCGTAGTCGATGAGCTCGGTGACCGTCGGGTTCTCGCCGCAGACCGCGCAGTTGGGGTCCTTGCGGATCTTCACCTGGCGGTACTGCATCTCCAGGGCGTCGTAGATCATCAGGCGACCGACCAGCGGCTCGCCGATGCCCGCGAGGAGCTTGATCGCCTCGTTGACCTGGATGGAACCGATGGACGCGCAGAGCACGCCCAGCACGCCGCCCTCGGCGCAGGAGGGGACCATGCCCGGCGGCGGGGGCTCCGGGTAGAGGCAGCGGTAGCAGGGGCCGTGCTCGGACCAGAACACCGAGGCCTGGCCGTCGAAGCGGTAGATCGAGCCCCACACGTACGGCTTGTTCAGCAGCACGCAGGCGTCGTTGACCAGGTAGCGGGTCGCGAAGTTGTCCGTGCCGTCGACGATCAGGTCGTACTGGCTGAAGATGTCCATCACGTTGTCGGCCTCGAGCCGCTCCTGGTGAAGGATCACGTTCACGTACGGGTTGATGCCGAGGACGCTGTCCTTCGCCGACTCGGCCTTGGAACGGCCGATGTCCGCCTGGCTGTGGATGATCTGACGCTGCAGGTTCGATTCGTCGACCTCGTCGAACTCCACGATGCCCAGCGTGCCCACACCCGCCGCGGCGAGGTACATCAGCGCGGGCGAGCCCAGGCCACCGGCGCCCACACAGAGCACCTTGGCGTTCTTCAGCCGCTTCTGCCCGTCCATCCCGACGTCCGGGATGATCAGGTGGCGGGAGTACCTGCGGACCTCGTCTACGGTGAGCTCGTCGGCCGGCTCGACCAGGGGTGGCAACGACACGGGGACTCCGTCGGTCGGGATAAGTACGGTTGTTCTCCCCGTAACACTGCCACGCCCTTCTTCATTCCAAGACACCCGTCCCGAACCGCGAGACATGGGCGTCCCAGTCACCGGGCAGGCCGCTCCGGCGCCCGCGGTGGACGGCCGCCGCAGGTCAGATGCGGCAGGCGGCCTCCATCCAGATGTCCGCCAGCGACTCCTCCAGTCCGATGCGCGGACGCCAGCCCAGCCGGTCCCGGGCGGTGCGGACGTCGGCCTGCTGCCAGCTCCCGCACCCGTCGGGGTAGGGGTGGAGCGGCATCGCCGGCGCGTGGTGCTCGGAGTCGGTGCGCTGGTGGCCGATCAGCCCCCGCACCATCCCGGCGGGCGGCCCGTCCAGCTCGTGCAGCGCGCCGCCGTACCCGGCCACCCGGGCCAGCACCGCCGCGGCGTCCCGCAGCCGCACCGCCCGGCCGGACCCGATGTTGATCACGCCCTGGGCGGCCGAGAGCGCCGCCGCGTGCACCGCCCGCGCCACGTCGCGGACGTCGACGAAGTCCCGCTGCACGCCCAGGCCCCCCAGCTTGAGCTCGCCGTCGCCGGACTGCATCGCCCGGCGCAGCGCCTCGGCCAGCCGGCCCAGCGGGGAGCCCGCGGGGGTGCCGGGACCGGCCGGTGAGAACACCCGCAGCACCACGGCGTCCAGCCCCGAGCCCAGCACCAGCTCGGTCGCGGCCAGCTTGCTCACCCCGTACGGGCCACCGGGGCGCGGCACCGCGTCCTCGGCCGTGGAGGACCCGGGCTGGCTGGGCCCGTACTCGGCCCCGCAGCCCAGGTGGACCAGCCGGGCGCCGCAGCCGCTGCGCCGCAGGCCCTCGCAGACGGTCGCCACGGCCACCGTGTTGTGCCGGGTCAGCTCGCGGGCGCCGCCCCGGGTGGAGCCCGCGCAGTTGATCACGACCTGGGGGTGGACGGCGTCCAGGAACCGGGTGAGCGCACCGGGGCTGCCGGCCGCCAGGTCGAACCGGACGTCGGCGTCGTCGCCCCGGCCCAGCGCGGTCAGCTGGACGGCGGGGTCGGCGAGCAGGCGGTCGGCGACGAAACGGCCGAGATATCCGTTGGCTCCGATCAGCAGAACCCTCATGGCGGCTTGTACTCCTTCTGATGGCGGTCTCAAGGGGGGTGCGGGGGTGCGGGATGCAGGGGGTGCGGGAGGCAGGGATGCGGGGATGCGGATGCGGGGATTTGGGGGAGCGGACGGCGGGCGCGTGCGGGCGGGGTGGGAGGGCGGGGACGGCTCAGCGGTCGGACGGCGGCCGGGGACCCGCCGGCGCGTGGGCGGAGGCCAGGGCGAGCCGGCGGCACGCGTGGACCAGCAGGACCAGCGCGCCCGCTCCGCAGGCGATCAGCGGGACGGCGTGCTCCCCCCACACCGACACCACCGTCTCGACCGGTTCGGCGAGGAGGTCGCAGCCGGGCAGACGGCCCGCGAACACCAGGCAGACCGACGCGATCTCGACCCAGCCCACGGCCCGGAGCACCACGGCCGGCGCGTGGGTGAAGCCGTGCACCGTCAGCAGGCGGGCGATCAGCAGCAGGGCGCCCAGCGCGGCGGTGGCCGCGGGGGTGGAGTGCTCGTCGAGCACCACGGCGCACAGCACGGACAGCCCGGACACGGCGGCCAGGTGGACGGCGACGACGCCCAGCAACAGGGGGCGGGCCGTGGCGGCGAACTCCTCGAGCCCGCGGCTGCCGGTCAGCTTGCGGCCCACGCCCGACCGGAAGAGCCGCGCGCTCAGGGCGGCGGGCACGCAGGACAGGGTGAGGGCCAGCAGCGGCGCCAGGGTGATCGGCCAGTCGCCGTACGGGGCGCCGTCCGGGAGGTCGTCGGGGCCTCCCATCAGGCCGGCGTGCAGCAGCCCGTCCCCCAGCAGGGCGTACCCCACCAGGAGGTAGGCCCAGGCCCGCGCGCCCGGCGGGGTCCGCCAGTCGTGGGGACCGGGCACGGAGCGGCCCTCGGAGCTCAGCGGCCCCCGGCCGAGCGCCAGGCGCACGCCGGCGGCGACGGCGGCCATCCCCAGCGCGCCGACGACCAGCCGCAGTTCCCCGCCGGTCCACCGCAGGGCGGCCACCACGCCCACGCAGAGCGCGCCGGGCAGCAGCGCGCGCAGCGCCCACCGGGCGGGCGCCGGTCCCTGCGCCGCGGCCGGCCCGGCGGCGGGGTCCTCCTCGTCGGTCCTGGCCGCGCGGGCGTACATCTCCTCGGCCAGCGAGAACACGTCCCGGTGGCGGAAGCGGGCGGCGGTGCGGTCGGTGACGCCGTGCGCCTCCAGCCCGGCCGCGATCTCCAGCGGGTCCACGGCCCGTTCGCACAGCTCCCGGTGGCGCGCCATCAGCGCCTTCACCGGGTCGCCCCCGGACACGGAGCCCACCGGGCCCGTGCCGCCCGACCCACCGGCCGACCCATCGGCCGACCCGACGCCCGGCCCGCCGCCCGACGCGCGGGACGGGGCGGCCGGCCCCGCCTGGGCGCCGGTTCCGGCGGTTCTCCCTCGTCTGTCCAGACCGTTCACCCGGTCACCTCCACGGACTCGGCCCCGGCGACCCGCAGCTCGGCCGGCACCGCGAACGGGCGGGGCTCGGCGGCGTCCGCCTCGGCGATACGGCGGACCGGGCAGCGCCCGGCGACCTCCAGATAGATGCGGTGGAACGCGGCGACGTTCTGCTCCACCGTGAACAGCTCCAGGGCCCGCGCCCTGGCCGCCGCGCCCAGCCGGTCACGGCGTTCCGGGTCGCCCAGCAGCGCCGCGCAGGCGTCGGCCAGCGCCCGAGGGTTCCGGGGCGGCACCACCAGCCCCGTCCCGCCGACCACCTCCACCACCGCGCCCACGTCGGTGGAGACGGTCGCCCGGCCGCTGAACATCGCCTCGACGACGCTGACCGGGAACCCCTCCACGACGCTGGACAGCACGATCACCGCGCCCCGCGCGTACACCTCGGCCAGGTCGGGCGCGGCGGGCCCGCCCATGTCGACGAACTCCACCGGCGCGTCCGCCGGGAAGAGCCGCGCCGCCAGCTCCTCGCAGTGCAGCAGGTACGCCGCGCCCTCCGCGTCGGGCGCCGATCCCGCGATCCGCAGCCGCGCCCCGGGCACCCGCGCGCGCACGGCGGCGAAGGCGTGGAGCAGGGTCACCAGGTCCTTGGACGGTTCGATCCGCCCCACCCAGACCAGCGTGCCGGGCTCGATCCGGGCGTCGGCCGCCCCCGCCCTCCCCCCGGCGAGCTCCCCGGCCTCGGCGAACCGCGCCGCGGACATGCCCGGGTAGACCGTGCGCAGCTTCGCGCGGTCCGCGCCGCAGCGTTCCTGCCAGCGACGGACGTGGGCGTTGCCCGGCGTGAGCACGGCGGCGCTCCGGTACACCTCGGCGGCGAGCCGGCCGTGGAAGGCGGCCAGCAGGGCACGCACGGCGGGGGGAGCGTCGGCGGACCCCAGGTAGTGGGCGCGCAGCGGCACGCCGTACTCGGTGACCACCAGCGGCACGCCGTGGAAGTGGCGCGCCAGCAGCCCGGGGAGGGCGGCGAGTCCGCCGGCCGCGGCGTGGCAGAGGTCGACGGAACCCAGCTCGCCCTCCTGGTACCAGTCGAGCGAGAGGGGGCGCAGGGCCTGCTCGAGGTGCGCGCCGACCAGCAGGAGATCGGTCACCCGCGCCTCGCGCGCCGCCCGCGGGGCGCCCGGGGCGCGGCAGACGCGCTCCAGCGCGCGCACGGCCTCCTCGGAGCGCAGCGCGGCGACCATTCCGCCCTGTTCGCGGGCGAGTTCGGCCAGGCCGTAGAGCGCGGAGCGGAAACGGTCCGCCTCCTCGCGGGAGCGCTCGCCCTGCCCGGGCGCCCCGGCGGGGCCGGCGCAGAGCCCGGCGGCGAGGTCGCCGTAGTGCTCGGCGAAGCGGCGGCGGGCGCGGCGGCCGTACCAGGTGCCGTCGACCTCCGCCGTCCACAGCGGGGCGGTGCGCACCTGGGTGACCTGGGCGGGCAGGTCGACCCAGCCCGCCCGCTCCTGGTCCCGGCCGCGGCTGAGCGCGTACAGCCGGAACTCGTGCTGCCCCAGCCCGCGCACCAGGCGGTCGCACCAGAGCCTGGCCTCACCCCTCGCGTACGGGTAACCACCCTCCGTCAGCAATCCGATGCGCACGCGTACATCCCCGATCTCCGCCAGTGAACGGCCGCCAAGGAAGGCTGCGGCCGACAGGCGCGCCGAGGGCGTCCGCGTGAAGCGGCTGACCGTCTCGCACGCGTTCCACTCGCACCTGATGGAGCCGATGCAGGCGG